>DATEQN010000052.1:0-2489 GCA_035272625.1 Terriglobales bacterium
TCATTTGCAATGTCTGCTGGATTTGCTGGTCAGCGATAATGCTCAAGAAAGGTGATTGTTCCAGCTGCACCGAAAGGCCCCGGCGTAGCGTGTCATCGAACACTGGATCTCCCGTCGTGTTCGTGAAATCGGCGAGGACGACGGTGTCCTTGTCCGTCAGCGCGTGCACTTTGCGCGAGAAAGTCAGCCACGCGGCCACTGCCAATCCGACAATTACAATGCTCGCCGCAACCACCGCGATCCATCGACTGGATTTGCGCGCGCCCCTCGGCCCAGCCTGCAACGCTCCGAGGGCCGTCTGCCCCGAAACTGAATCGCGCTTCAGCCGCTGCAAATCGGTGCGAATATCCGCGGCGCTCTGGTAGCGCAGGTTCCGGTCTTTCTCCAGCGCCTTGTTGATCACCGACTCGAGCTGCGCGGGAACGTCGGGATTCAGGCGCACGGGCGCAACCGGCGCGCGATTCAGAATCGCCTCCGCAATCACGGCGGAAGTTTCGCCGCGGAAGGGCAGAACCCCGGTCGCCATCTCATAAAGCACCGCGCCAAACGAAAACAAATCCGTGCGCGCGTCCAACTCCTCGCCCCGCACCTGTTCGGGCGACATGTACGTGACCGTACCAATCGCCGTGCCGAGTCGAGTGAGTGGTTCCGGCTCGCTGGCTGTGGGCATCACCGAAAGATTTACGGCCGCTCCAGCCGGCGCCAGCTTCGCCAGACCAAAATCCAAGATCTTGGCGTGACCGCGGCCGGTTTCAGGGTTTGTTCCGAAGCTTCGGGATGCAGACCCTGAATGAAAACTAGTCACAAATATGTTGGCAGGCTTGATGTCGCGATGAATGATCCCCTTTGCGTGAGCGGCGTCCAGCGCCTCCGCAATCTGGATGCCGAGATCGAGGGCCTCTTGCATCGGCAGAGGCTTCGCCGCGATGCGGTCTTTCAGCGTCTGGCCTTCCATCAACTCCATGACGATGAACGAGTGCCCACCGTCTTCGGCGATTTCATAGATCGTGCAAATATTCGGATGGTTCAGCCCCGAAGCGGCGCGCGCCTCGCGCCGGAGTCGTTCGAGTGCTTGCGGATCCTTCGCGAGTTCTTCGGGCAGGAACTTCAGCGCAACGTGGCGCCCGAGGGTGATGTCCTCGGCTTCATACACCACACCCATGCCGCCGCCGCCGAGTTTTTCGAGGATGCGGTAGTGCGAGATGGTTTGGCCAATCATTGAATGGAAACCGCTCTGTGCGAGGAATGTTAGGCCGTGCCCCAAGGCAAGTCAACGCGGTCCAGGGGTAGGCTATAGCGCGGGGGAATGTCCGGTTACCCCGTTACTCAGGACTTGATGTATACGTATGATTGAGTGGGAGACAACGCCCGGAGGTCCTGAATGCTCTGGTTCTTTGAATCTTTCTTTCCCGTGGTGTGGATCGCCTTTCTTCTCTATTGGCAGATCAAGGCCGCTGGTACCAAAACCACCCAGCGCCTGGAGCCGGCCGCCTCGCGCATCCTGCGGACCCTCGTCTTCCTGATCGTGATCGTCCTCCTCTCGACAACTCGCATCCCGCTGCCCTGGCTCTACCGCCAGCTCTGGCCGTCTGGCATCTGGCCCTTTTGGATTGGAGCTGCTTTTACCGTCGTCGGCCTTCTCTTCGCCGTCTGGGCGCGCCAGCACCTCGGCGGCAACTGGAGCCGCTCCGTAACCATTAAGCAGGCCCACGAGCTGATTACCACCGGCCCCTATACCCTGGTCCGTCACCCCATCTACACCGGCATTCTGAGCGGGTTTCTTGGCACCGCGATTGCGCTCTCCCAGGTGCGCGGGGTCATCGCTTTCGTCCTAGTATTCGTCGTGTTCTGGGCCAAGCTCCGCATGGAGGAGAAGTGGATGCGTTCCCAATTTGGGGAGACGTATGCCACCTATGCCCATCAGACCGCCGCCCTGGTGCCGTACCTTTTCTGATCGCTATGTATCACGAGCCATCCTCACGCTCGGAAATGGGTCCTCACAGCTTCGATCCACCTCTCGCAGATTGATTCGTCGCGATCACGATTCCAGAAGTAGCGCGTTCGCTCGCCGAAATCAGCGACCGCATGGTTACCAGAAGATCATCTGTTGCCTCGCCCTGGATGATTTAAGGCGGAGAGTATACGGGAGTCCGTGTGGAGTGGGGTACCTTTGGGGAAAAACGCCCCGCCGTCGCAGCTGAAAATTACCGCCGTGAGGAAACGGAGAGTGCGCGCCACGCCGCTGGGGCTAGATGGGGGTGTCTCACTTTTCCCCGCGCTATAGCCTACCCTGTCAACTCGGTCCCGCCGAGCCCGCAAAGCTTCCCTTCCGACGGAACCTTCCGCGGCCAAACTGCGTAAGGAATGAAGAGGTCGGCCATGCAAAATCTGCTCGGCAATCTTCGGTATGCTTTGCGGCAGTTTCGGCTGTCGCCCGTTTTTACCGCTGCGGCGGTGCTCACACTGGCTTTGGGAATCGGCGGGACCAC
>DATEQN010000053.1:0-161172 GCA_035272625.1 Terriglobales bacterium
TCGCGCAACCGCGCATAGAATTCCTCCGCGGCCTGCCGCGCAACGGCGTAGTCGCCGGAAAGCGTGCCCTGCTGCTCAGCCACCTGGCGCGGGGAATAGAGACGGACGATCCCGTCGAACCGGGGGCTCGCGAACCACTCCTGCGCAGCCGCGACCTGTTGCTCGAACATCGTCATCGTCGTGGTCATGGCCGTTTCCTGGCTCTCCGAGCTGATCAACATTTTCTGCCTCCAGGGATAATCGTGTCCTTCTCTCCATCCCTGATGTTGCCGCATGCCTCTTCCAGCACGGCCGGATTGCCTCTATTTAACCCGCGGTTCCGCCAATCGCCAAGCGGCTTCAGGGTTTTGGTGGAGATTATTTCTGACTTCGAAAACCGCCATCATTGTATACCCATCCCGCCTGTCCGCGATCCATGCCGCTTGGGCGGGGGTTTTTGCCGATGTTCTGAGTGCGCAATACTCTCTGATGGGCTTGATCACCAGGATAAGCCAAACGGGTGACCGGCTGCAGAAAAATTATCGATTTGGACTGAGCAGCGTGCCCCCTCTAGTCTGTAGCGTCCGTTCAACATCAATTTCGTAGCACCGATTGTTTCGCTTTTAGGGGCTGGGAATCGAATATGGACTTTTTCCGCAGCCTGCTAAGCCGTTCTCCCTTGAAGGTCTTTATGCGCTCTTTATGAACTTTTTATCCGAACTTTATGAGTTTTCGGATGTGATGTTAAGTTCGCCACGAATAAAAACCCGGCACGCAATGCTGTTCGGCCATTCGGTGAGAATTGGACGGCGGCATTCTTCCAAGACAACCGGACCTCGGAGCGGAAAGGAATCATGAAAATCATGAGAACTCTATTGCGTAAACTTGTAGCGGTTTCAGCCTTCCCTCTAATGCTTGTTTTCAATCTCGCTTTTGGTCAGGCCCCGCGTTGTTACGCACAGACTCCGGCGCAAACAGTTGCTCCGGCGAACGTGGCTGCACTGCACGAACCGTCGCCGGACGCATCTCCTGGCCGATCTGTGGTCCCTCCAAATCCGGAAAGTTCGTTGGATATGGCAAAGAGCTGGCCGCCATGAAGGCGCGCATCGAGCAACTCGAAGCGGAACTGAAGGTCCGCGCAGCCGCAGAGGCTTCTCTGGCGGCGGAAACTTCCGAAAGGGCGGCAGTTACCTTGCCGGTTGCGGCGCCGGCTGACGCCGTGTTGGCGCAACCATCGAGCGATTCTTTGGCTGCGCCAACAAAGAGGGAGAAGATCGCACCGTTTTCCGACTGGGACTGGACTTGGCTCAATGGCAATCCGCGCAACAAAGACACGGCCTTCGACTCGAAATTCTTCACCCCGGAAATTCGGGCCGATATAACCTACAACTATGATTTCAACAAACCAATCGATAACTCGATAGGTGGGTCGAGCGAAATTTTTCGCTCCAACGAAATCCAGTTGGAACAGCTCGGCGTCGGCGGCGACTTCCATTATGACAACGTCCGCGCCCGATTCATGACTCAGTTTGGCATGTATTCCACTACGACGGTGCGCAACGATCCCAGCTATGCCAAGGGACAATGGATTGTCAACGAAGCCGACCGTTACTTGTCGGAAGCGTACGGCGGATATCACATTAACGCATTGAACGGGATCAACATTGACGCGGGAATCTTCATGTCGTACATCGGTCTGTTCAGCTATTACAACTTTGATAACTGGGCTTATCAACCCTCGTACGTTTCCTCCAACACGCCCTGGTTTTTCGAGGGCTTGCGGGTACAGATTTTCCCCACCCCTCACTTGAAGATCGAGCCCTGGTTCATCAATGGGTGGCAATCGTACGCCTCTGCCAATTCGAGGAAGGGTGTGGGCGGACAGATCAAATGGACTCCGAGGCCTTGGGTCAACATCATTTCCAACAATTACGGACTCGGCCACGACGACTTGTACATACCAAAACGCGCCCGCATCCACACAGACGACAGTATCGAGATCAAGTACTTCGACAAACCGGGAAAGACCCTCGACAAGATGGCGTTCTCGTTCACCGGCGATATGGGTTGCGAATTTGGCGGCGGTGTTAGCTGCCATGGCAGGTGGTCCCAAGCAGAGTTTTATAGGCTACATGTTTTATAACCGCACGTGGTTCAAGAAGGATACGTACGGATTAACCATCGGCGGCGGCCAGATTAACAATCCGGGGCGCTATCTGGTCCTGGTTCCACCCATCAATGGTGAGACTGCCCCCTCTGCAGCCATCAACGCACCCTACTTCACCGGAGTATGACTACCGCCACGCCAATGTGCCGTATTGGACTGGTCACGGCGGAATTACACCGCCTGGCTCGGGTGGAGTGCCTTATACCAACAACGGGTTTCCCCAATTCTTTGCCTGCAACGACGGGAATACGTCCGGGGCATTGACCCTCAGCGCCGCGCAAACGGCCTGCGGAGCCCAAGGCAGCACCGTATGGTTCCCCGATCTGCGCAGAGACGAGTCGCTGGTCGACATCGATATCTTGGTCAAATTCTAGAAGCTATTTCACAGTGGTTTTGGGAAGGGCATGGCTTCAGCCACGCCGCCCAGAACCATAAAGACGCGGCTTCTTAGCCACTGAAGGTTTCCGTTTCACGCGGTCAAGCAATTTCCAACGGAGGTGGAACCATGCTTAGGTCTTGGCTAATCGTTCTAGCCATCATTGCAGCGGCGTCTTTAGCCGGAGTTATGGCAGTGCATGCCAACACAAGCCAACCCGAGAAGTCAACGGGTGTAGTTACTCCGACGTCGACGGCTGAAAGAGCTGAAAGAGAAAGGAAGCTTGCCGCCGCAACGGAGGCGGCTAAGCAATTATTGCTCGCGATGGACGCGGACGAAAGCGGCAAGATCTCCAAAGAGGAATGGATGAAGTTTATGGAAGCAGAGTTCGACAGATTGGACACGGATCATAAGGGACAGTTGGACATTAAAGAATTAACGCAATCACGAATGCGAGTGCATCCACCTGTCGGCAAGTGATCGCGAAGGAATCGCGATAGCCTGCACGACCCCAAGAAGAACCAATTCATGTTTGCCGGTGACGAAATCTGCTTCTTCTATGAACTCTGGTTATGTAGGTTGCCTATAAATAAAAAGGGACACCGCCTACGCGGTGTCCCACCTACCAGCATCTTGACTTACTTATTCTCGTTCTGTGATCCGGCGCCAAACTCCTTGCGTTGTGCCACCGGACGAGCCGCTCGGGCTGCCGCTACCGCCGGCATGGCTGCCGCCGCCCCGTAACGTTCGAGCAGCACCGGCACCATCGCGCCTTCCGCTTCTTTCACAAAGGTGAGCTTGCTTTCGCCCAGCAGATCGACGCGGATGAAATCTCCCAGCTTTACCTGCCCAGTTGCTACCAGGTTGGCCAGCGGAAACACCAGATGGCGTTCAATGGCCCGCTTCAGGTGCCGCGCTCCGTACTTTGGGTCGGTGCCCTCCGCCAGCAGGAAATTCTTCACCTGCGGCGTGCAGTTGAACACGAACTGATGCGCGCCCGCTGCCATCAAGACCCGCTGCTGCACCATCCCCAGTTCGATTTCCAGGATCTGCTCCAGGTGTTCCGAGCGCAGCGTCTTGAACACGACCACTTTGTCGATGCGGTTCATAAACTCGGGCGCAAACTTGCGACGTGCCGCATCCACTGCCGAGCGGGTAATCTTGTCGTCGAGCGCGTTATCTACCCGCACCGCTTTCGGAGCGAAGCCCAAGCCGCCATCCACCAACCCGTTCATCTCTGCGGCGCCGAGGTTCGAGGTCATGATGATGATGCAGTTCGAAAGATCCACGCGCCGGTTATCGCCCAGCGTCAGCGTCGCCTTGTCCAGAATTCCGAGCAGCAACTGCCAAAGAGAGTCGGAAGCCTTCTCGATTTCGTCGAACAACAGAATCGACAGTTTCAGCTTTTCGGTGTGCCACTGGTTGAGCGCTTCCTGCGTCAGCAGGGGATGCGTCTCGCGGTGTCCCAGGTATCCCGGAGGTGAGCCGATCAGCTTCGCAATCTCATGCGAGTGCTGGAACTCGGCGCAATCGATTTTGATACAGGCCCGCGCGTCGCCAAACAAAGACTCGGCCACCGCTTCCACCACGCGCGTCTTGCCGGAACCGGTGGGCCCCAGGAACAGAAGATTGCCTACGGGACGGCCCGGCGCATTCAGCCCGGCCAGAAACATCTGATAGATTTCCGCGACCTTTTGGATCGCTTGATCCTGCCCCACAATCTTCCGGCGCAGAGCAGTCTCAAAGTCCCGAGCGTCGTTGCTGCGGCGGTTCGGATCCAGCACGGTTGCAAGGTTCGTTCTCATCGTTTCCGGCCCCTGTTTCCTTTCCGGGATCTCCGTGTTTTCTGCTAAGTTGCTCATTTTTGTCACTCGGGAGGAACGTCCAATCTCCCCGCCCCGTTCCCTCCTTGTGCAAGCCGCTAGCCATCCTGCGGACGCGCCGCATTCCCCGATTTCTCATCGGTTTAGATGCGCCTAGCCCACCCCATGCCAAGCCCGCCGCGTTCCCCACAGCTTCCCCAAGAGCAATACTTTGCAGACTGCTGGAACTTTACCTCAGCGTCCCAACCCCCCCGCCCATGTCTGGTAAGCCCTAACCCGCTTGGCCGGACGTAACTGGCGGCCAGGTTACCGTTAGTGCACAATAGAAGAGATTTCCTCTCTGGAGAACATCCTTGTCCCGATTCTCGACGACTAGTGGGCTGCTGCAAAACCTGGGTGTCGTATCAAGGCATCGCTCTAGCGACGCCACAAGTTCTTCGAAATCAAACGCCCCTTCAGGGGCTGGGTTCTCGAAATCCAGATTCTCGATGGCCAGTGCTGCTGCCTTCCTGCTCCAGTTGGCCCTTGCCGCCTTCGCCCTCTTTTCTTTAGAAGCCGCCGCAGTTCAAAACCCTCACGCCGCGCAGTTGATGCAGGTGAAAGCCGATACCACCAAGAAGCCCGAATCTGCCGAGTCCCTGATTGCGCCCCCCGGCTCCGATCTTTACCAGGCCCAGCGCGGAGACAGCATCCCGTCCGTCGCCCGCAAATATCTGAAGCGCACGAAATACCTAACCTCGTCCGAACTCGCCGAAGCCATCCGCGCCGCCAACCACAATCGCCAGGGAGTCTTCCTGAAATCCGGAGAGCAGATCGTCATCCCCGGAATTCTCGAATCGCCTATTGTAGAGAAACCAGTCCCAGTTGCAAGAGATTTTGAAGTCCGGGCCATTTATCTGACCGGGGTAATGGCGGGCAGCGATCACGGCGAACGCATCATCCGCCATTGGCGCGAAGTTGGCGGCAACGCGGTTGTGTTCGACATCAAAGATAGCGATGGCATCGTCAACATTGCCTTCGACAACCCGTTAGCCACTGGACAGCGCCACTATATTTCCGATCTGCCCAAGTTTGTTCGTCTCCTGCATTCCGAAAACATGCACGCCATCGCTCGCATCGCCATCTTCCGCGACGAGCATCTCGTCACCACCCATCCTGAACTCGCTGTGAAGTCGCGCAGCACCGGCCAGCCCTGGCATGAAAACGGCAAGCTCGTCTGGACCGACCCTTCAAACCCTAAGGTCCAGGACTATGACATTGCCCTCGCCAAGTTCGTAGCCCAGTCCGGCGTCGATGAAGTGCAGTTCGATTACGTCCGCTTTCCCGCCGAAGGCGACCAGAAAGATGCCGCCTTCAACTTCCAGACTGCTAATCCAAAACAGCAGCGCTCGGAAGTGATCGCCGATTTCCTGCAGCGCGCCTATGCCCAGATCCATCCTACCGGTGTCTTGTTCTCGCTCGACGTCTTTGGAGTCATGGCATGGCAGCGTCCCGTCGATCTGTCGCACACTGGGCAGGACATCGTAGCCATGGCGAAGCACTGTGACGTGCTTTCGCCCATGATCTATCCCTCGCACTTCTTCGGCATGGACGGCGTCGCCCACCCCGGCGACGCGCCTGAGCATTTCATAGGCGAGTCCATGGACCGCTTCATGCTCATCACCAAAGACAGCGGCGTCGTAATTCGTCCCTGGCTGCAAGCTTTTGCCTGGCGCACCAGAACTTACTCGCCCAAGTATGTTGAAGTTCAGATCGAAGTAGCGAAACAGAAAGGTGGCATCGGCTTTCTCTTCTGGAACGCGAACAACGATTACACGAAGCCGTACACGGCCATGCCGGAAATGCGGGCCGCCAAAGGCCGCTACTTCCGCGGAGACGAAGTAGGCGCCAAACCCGAACCAGCCGCAGCCACGCCGGCAGCCTCAACCGCCGCGCCTGTCACTGCGCCCAACACAAATGTAGAGACGTCGCCTGTCCCGTCTCCCGCCGACAGCGCCCACCGCGCGCAGAAAATCTGGCGGCACTAAGAAGGCCACCTAGTGGTTGCGTTGGAGGAACGAGCGTCACGCGAGCCTGCCCTGAGCGAAGTCGAAGGGGGCCAGTCCGGTGGGGACGACTGGCTCCACTAGGCTCTCTTCTTTAGCGGCTCCCTGGCCGACTGGTATTTCCCAGGTTCCGTTCGCGCGGAGATCGCGAGCCGGTTCCAGGCGTTGATGGCTGCCACCGCTAACGTCAAGTCCGCCAGTTCCTTCTCGGAGAAATGCTTTCTTACGTCTTCATACACCTCGTCGCGTACGTGCCCGTCCCGTATGTTCGTTACCGCCTGCGTCCACGCCAGCGCAGCCCGTTCGCGATCGCTGTAATAAGGAGACTCTTCCCATGCCTCCAGACCATAAAGCCGCTGCTCGCTTTCACCGGCAGCCCGTAGATCCTTCCAGTGCATGTCGATGCAATAGGCGCAACCATTAACCTGCGAAGCCCGCAGTTTAACGAGATCAAGCAGAGATTCTTCCAGCCCGCACTGATGAAGATATTCCTCCAGCCCTAGCATGGCTTTGTATGCTCCCGGCGCCGCTTTCAGATACGCAATTCGACTTTCCATGAGTCCTCCACCGAGTTCACGTCCCACTTTGGATAGAGTCTAAACCGATCGCCACCGGTCCGCGAACCGGAAATCGGTTGCCTGTTACGATATTTTTCTTGATAGGAGGCTCAATGAGCAAGACGATGAGCAAGACCTCGATCAGCAAACCCTCGACGAGCAAAAGAATGTACATGGTGATCGAGAGCTTCAAGAACGGAGACGCGGTTCCCGTCTATCGCCGCTTCCGCGACCAGGGACGCCTGGCTCCCGCTGGACTCTCCTACGTATCAAGTTGGGTAAACGACAAGCTTGATCGTTGTTACCAGTTGATGGAAACCGAGGATCGTGCTCTCCTCGATCAATGGATGGCGAACTGGAGCGACATCGTCAACTTCGAAGTGCATCCGGTCATCAGCTCGGAAGAGGCAGCTGAGAAAATCGCCCCGTGCCTGTGAACCTCGAGTCCAAATTTCATTTCGTCATCCCGACCCTGAGAGGCAAAGCTCCAAGCAAAGCTTGGACGCGGCACCCTCCGAAGTTTAGGATGGTCTGCAAAGGCAGACGAGGTTAGCGAGATGGAAACTCTCGAACCGCTTGGCATCACGTCCTGGCAAGGCCCGTTCCCCTCCGAGATCGTGGCGAAAGCTGCGGATGCGCTCGAAACCGGGAAACTTCTCTACGCGCCGCAGCTCCCGTTCGAACTGTCCGCGGCCGAGCGCCGGTTTCTCTCTCCGGATTGCCTGGATGGCAAATCGAAAAACGTGAGCTTCCGCCCCGACTCTGGCGTCTTGAAAGGTACTCGTTGCCAGGGATCCGAGCGCGACGAGTTACTCGGTATGTTGCAGCGGTATTACAATCGGGCATCCGATCTGCTGAAGGCGCTTTGTCCAGGGTATGGCAATCATTTGCGACCTGGATTCACGAGCTTCCGTCCCGCCGAGATCGCCGGCCGAACCACATCCTGGCGGCACGACGATACCCGGCTGCACGTCGACGCCTTTCCATCCCGCCCAATGCAAGGCCTGCGAATTTTACGGGTGTTCACGAATGTCAATCTGCAGATGCCTCGCGTCTGGCGAGTTGGAGAAAAGTTCGAACAGGCCGCGGCCAAGCTCTTGCCCGGGATCAAGCCGCCTTGGCCGGGAACGGCGTCGCTGCTCTACTGGCTGCGGATCGTAAAGGGGCGGCGAACCGCATACGACCACTACATGCTCGGCATTCATGACCGGATGAAGGCGGATCAAAGCTATCAGTCTCAGGTTTCGCAAACACAACTCGCCATTCCGCCCGGCGCAACCTGGGCCTGCTTCACGGATTCGGTTTCTCACGCCGCCCTGTCTGGCCAGTTTGCATTTGAGCAGACGTTCTATTTACCGGTCAGCGCCATGAAGGATCCGGAACGCTCGCCGTTGCGTGTGTTGGAACGATTGGTGGGACGCACGCTAGCGTAAAGGCGAACCTCTCAAGGATCTCTTATATACCATACCGGGTATGGTATAGTAGAAGGAGCATGAGCCACACCATCGAAGACAAGAAAAACCTTCTGTTCCGGGCGAAACGAATTCAAGGGCAGGTCGAGGCGCTGGTGCGTGCTCTCGCCGAGGAGCGGGACTGCTCGGAAGTGCTGCAGATCATGAGCGCCGCCCGAGGAGCCATGAACAGCCTGATGGCCGAACTATTGGAGGGCCACATCAAGAGTCACGTGCTTCAGGGCGAGTGTAAGCCGACGTCCCGGCAAGTCGTCGCTGCCAATGAAGTCATCGGCATGGTCAAGTCTTATCTCAAGTAGGCAGGAGGCGGTTCGATGGAGAGTACGCGCATCGCCGATGCAGTTCCGGCAAACCCTCCCCCGGAAGGTTCTCCCCACCGCGATGACAGCCAGAACGCGCAGGTAGCGGAAGGGACTGGCGATCGCGAAGAACGCTCCGAACATCGTGTCGAGTGGGTGGAACTGGCTCGCATTGCTTGCGTAGCCCTGGCTGCGGTCGCCGTCTGGTTTCGCCTGTGGGAGCCGTTTTCTCGGGTCAGCGTGATTGGAATCGCAGCTGCCTTGATCGGCGGCTATCCTATTTTCAAAGAAGCGTTCGAGAACATCGTCGAAAGGAAAATGACGATGGAACTCTCCATGACGATTGCGCTGCTGGCCGCGTTGGCCATTGGAGAGTTCTTCACCGCCCTCGTCATAACCGCCTTCGTGCTTGCAGCGGAGGTGTTGGAGGGGTTGACGGTTGGCCGTGGGCGGCGTGCTATCCGCGATCTGCTCGACTTCCTGCCGAAAACGATTTTCGTACGCCGCAACCGCGACGTGACCGAAGTCGCTGCCTGCCAGGTTCAACTCGGCGACACAGTGATCGTGAAACCGGGCGCGCATATTCCGGTCGATGGTGTCGTGCTCGCCGGACATTCCTTTGTCGAGCAGGCTGCCATCACCGGCGAAGCCATGCCGGTCGAGAAAATCCCGGGAAATTCCGTTTACGCAGGCACCATCAATCAATCGGGCGCACTGGAAATCACGGCGCAGAAACTGGGCCGCGACACTACTTTTGGCGGGATCGTTGAAGCGGTGGAAACCGCTGAGAAGTCGCGGGCACCGATCCAGAAAACGGCTGATCGTCTGGCCGGTTACCTCGTGTACTTTGCCTTGGCCGCAGCTGCCTTGACTTTCTTGGTCACGCATAATGTCCGGTCCACAATTTCGGTCATCATCGTGGCCGGAGCATGCGGGATCGCCGCCGGAACTCCACTGGCTATTCTGGGCGCCATCGGCCGTGCGGCGTCTCATGGCGCCATCATCAAGGGCGGCCTCTATCTGGAAGCGCTGGCCGCGGTCGACACCGTGCTCCTGGATAAGACCGGCACCCTGACGTTCGGAACTCCTCAGATCCAAGAGGTCGTCTCTGCGAATGGCTGCGCCTTAGAGCAGATCATTGCTGCCGCCAGCATTGCCGAGCGTAAGTCGGAACATCCGCTGGCCCGGGCAATTCTGGCGCGGGCCGCCGAACTTTCGGTCCCCGTGATTGAGCCGGGAGAATTCTCCTACACGCCCGGAAAAGGAGTTCGCGTAACCTATCGCGGCGAAGAGATTCTGGTGGGCAGCCGAGCACTTCTGACCGAACACGGCGCGCGCGGCGTTCCACCTGTTAACGGCGGCGGTCCCGCAGCCGTGTCAGAAGTTTTTGTCGCCCGCGGCGGGCAGACGCTGGGCAGCGTCCGCATCGCCGACGCGCTCCGTCCCGAGGCCAAGGAGGCAATCGCCGCCATGCGCCGGATGGGCCTGAAAACAGTGCTGCTCAGCGGAGACACACAAACCGTAACGACCACGGTCGGCCGCGAACTTGGCGTCGACGAAGCGGTCGGAGAGCTGTTACCCGAGCAGAAAGCAAAGTGGGTCCGTGAACTGCGCGGCAAAAATCGTAAGGTCGCAATGGTCGGCGACGGCATCAATGACGCCCCAGCCTTGGTCGAGGCCAACGTCGGCATCGCCATGGGATCAGGAACTGCCGTGGCCCGGGAGAGTGGCGATGTCATTTTGATCGGCAGCGATCTCTCCAAGCTGGTGGCAACCTTGCGCGTCGCCCGACGCTGTCGCGCTATCATCCTGCAAAATTTTACGGGTACGCTCGCAGTCGACACTATCGGTGTGGCCATGGCGGCATTTGGATTTCTGAACCCGCTCTTGGCTGCATTTATTCATGTCTCGTCAGAGCTGGCGTTCATCCTCAATTCGACCAGGCTTCTGCCCCGGAGCGCTCAATCCGCGAAGTAACCTGCCAGAACTTACTAAAGGGCTATCCAACCCAAAAGTTGGGCCATGTGCGTTCGTTCTTCTCCGACTTACGATTACTTTATTCTAAGTCGATATTACCTAAGATAGATGAAGGTTTTCGTCTCGATTATTTTGCTGGGTGTTGCCATGCAGGCGCAGAGTTTTACGGCGAGCCCTCCTGCACTCCACCACGCGCCCAGCCAGCGTTCTTTTTGGACCATCGAGAATAAGGCGGATGTCGGCATCTTGGCGGGGCTGGTCGCCGCTGACGGCATTACGACTCAGCGCGGCCTGAACCAAGGCCTGCGCGAAGTCAATCCCGTTATGCGTCCCTTTGTGACCCGTGGCGCAGCTGGAGAGGCTGTAGGGTCCGCTGTAGGTCTTAGTGCGGGAGTTGGAGTCGTGTACCTGTTGCATCGCAGCCACCACTACAAAGCGAAACGCATTACCATGCGGCTGATTGTCGCCGGTGAAGCCGTGTTCGTCGCCGATAATATCGTCGCGATTCGTTAGAAAATAAGAGAGTGAATGGAACTCTCCTTCGCGCGCCCGTTTCCGGGCTCCGGGCTTCGAACCCTGATTTCGACGGACAAGCCCGCTTCCACGTTATAATTCCGTCCCGGAAGAATTTCTTCGACGATTCGGAGAACCCCCGGTTGCTTCCGCGCATCTTTATACCGAAGGAGTCTGCATGGCGATTCAGAAGACGAAGAAAATCTGGCACAACGGCAAGTTGATCGCGTGGGAAGAAGCCACCATCCACGTCATGTCTCACGTTGTGCACTATGGCTCCTCGGTGTTTGAAGGCATTCGCTGCTACGCATTGCCGAGCGGCCCTGCGATTTTCCGTGCCACCGAGCACATGCAGCGCCTCATCGACTCCGCCCGCATTTACCGCATCGACATCCCCTTCACGCGCGATGAGATCGTGCGCGCTATGGTCGAACTGGTGAAACACAACGGTGTGTGGCCTTGCTACATCCGTCCCATCGTTCTCCGCGGATATGGCGAAGCTGGCGTCAACCCCTTCAACTCCCCCACCGAAATCTATATCTGCAATTACCCGTGGGGAAAATACTTGGGGGCGGATGCCAGCGAAGGCGTGGACGTTTGTATTTCTTCGTGGACGCGGATTGCGCCCAACACTCTTCCCGCGATGGCCAAGGCGGGCGCGAATTACATGAACTCGCAGCTCATCAAGATGGAGGCGATCGTCAACGGCTACGCCGAAGGCATCGCGCTGGATGTGAGTGGCTACGTCAGCGAAGGCTCGGGCGAGAATCTGTTTGTCATCCGCAACGGCGTATTGCAGACGGCTCCGCTGGGCAACTCAGTGCTGCCGGGGATCACGCGCGACTCGGTGTTGCAGATCGCGCGCGACCTCGGCATCAAGATCATTGAGCAGCAGATTCCGCGCGAATCTCTGTACATCGCGGATGAGGTTTTTTTCACCGGCACCGCCGCCGAAATCACGCCCGTTCGCTCGGTCGACAAGATCGCCGTGGGTAAGGGCAAGCTCGGCCCCGTGACGAAATCTCTACAAGCGGAATTTTACGGCATTGTCCGCGGCGAAAAGGCGGACCGTTATAATTGGCTCACTCCAGTCCCGGTGGGAGCGAAGCTGCCGGTGAGCGTCTAGCTTCGTCGGCGGTCTGCATGGCATTCATCATCGGGGCGAGTTGGCGACGTATTTGCGTCCGATGGGGTCGAGAGTGCCTTCGATCTACGGAGGGAGTTTCGACGAGCCGTTCCAGGCGGCGGCGTGACCCATACCTGAGGAAAGAAGTCCCGTCGCGCGCCAATGGGCATCGTGCGAATGCCCTGCGGAGGCGGCCAAGACGGTAGGGGTCCTTCGACTCCGCAGCCCGCCTCGCGAGCGAGGCAGGCGGCTCCGCGATGACAGGTTTATGTGGTAACTGGGGGGGCTCGCCACCAAAAGCCAAAAGCCAGTACCCAAGAGTCAAGAGCCAAGAGGCAGAAGCCAAGGGCCAAAAGCGCGGCGGCAGAAAGCCGATGGTGCAGTTACCTCCGTCATCTCGTACGCGTGCTCGGTTCGAGGGATGATAGCAACTGGTAGCTGGAGTCCTGCCCCGCATGAATATCGACGACTTGCTCCGCATCGCCATGGAGCGGCGTGCTTCCGACTTGCATTTGAAGGTTGGGAACTATCCTCACTTGCGCATTGATGGCGATCTGGTGCCGCTGACCGACCAGGCGCGTGTGACCGCCGAAGACATGTTGAACATGGCTTTCAGCATGATGTCGGCGCGCCAAAAGCAAAAATTCAAAGAAACCACGGAAATCGATATGGCCTACGGCGTGGCGGGGCTGGGACGCTTCCGTGTGAACGTGTTTCAGCAGCGCGGCAATGTGGGCCTGGTGCTGCGCGTGATTCCGACGAAGATCCGCGCCCTCGACGAACTGTTTTTGCCGAAAGTAGTGGAACAGATCTGCGACATGCCGCGCGGTCTGGTGCTGGTGACAGGGGTGACGGGCTCGGGCAAATCGACGACGCTGGCCGCCATGATCGATCGCATCAACTCGACTCGCGCCGAGCACGTGATCACGATCGAAGACCCGATCGAATTCCTGCATCGCGATAAGAAAGGATACGTGAACCAGCGCGAGGTCGAAGTGGATACGCCGTCGTTCTCGGCGGCGCTGCGCGCTTCTCTGCGTCAGGATCCCGACGTGATTCTGGTCGGCGAAATGCGCGATCTGGAGACGATCGGAACGGCGCTGCACGCGGCCGAAACCGGCCACATGGTCTTCTCCACGCTGCACACCCTGGATGCGGTGGAAAGCATCAATCGAATCATCGCCATCTTTCCGCCGCCGGAGCAGAAACAGATCAGGCTACAGTTGGCGGCGGTATTGCGCGCCATTGTCAGCCAGCGTCTGGTGCGCCGGTCGGACGCCGAGGGCCGAGTGCCCGCGGTCGAAGTGATGGTGACAACGGCTTACATCCGGGAATGCATTCTGGTGCCCGAGAAGACGCGCGCCATTCGCGACGCGATTTCCTCGGGCACGTCGCAGTACGGCATGCAGACCTTCGACCAGTCGCTCTGGGATTTGTTCCAGGCGGGGCTGGTGAATTACGAGACTGCGCTGGAGAACGCATCGAATTCGGATGAGTTCAAGCTGCGGATGCAGGGGATTGCGTCGACTTCGGACATCTCGCGGCAATCGATGCAGTCGGCTGGGTTTGGGCGCTGAGATTGGGCGGATTTAGTTTGTCCTCCTGAACGCTGTCGTTTGTGAACTTTGTTTCCTCCTTGAGACTTGGGCGCGCTTCGGCGCGCCCTTTTTTGTGGCAGAGCAGTTTCGCCACGAACTGCAGATCCCTCGCTTCGCTCCGGATGGCAATACATAAAACGTATTCTAAAGAGGCTTCGACATGCGGACGAGGTGGACGGGAATCTTGGTGTTTTGGTCTGCGGGGAAGGGTAGGGTGCCGCTCTCCATGTATCCAAATCGGTGGTAGTAGGCGGGCAGTTCCTGGCGCACATTCACGAAGGTGAGATCCATGAAGCGGCATCCGGCGGAGCGGGAGTGCTGTTCGGCGGCGGCGATCAGGCGGGCGCCGATTCCGGAGCGCTGGCGTTGGGGATCGACTGCCAGCAATCCGAAGTAACCGCGTTCGCCGCGAATTTCTGTGTAAACGCAACCGGCCAGTACTCCGTCTTCGAAAAGCATGAGGAATTTTCCTTTCTGAAGAAGGGAACTGACTTTCTCAGGATCGGTGCGATCGGCGTCAATGAAGAAACGCTCGGGGCGAAAGGCGTCGTTTACCAGGCGCGCAATTGCTGGCGCGTCGGCGGGTTCGGCGGCGCGGATTTGCGGAGGGTTCGGCAACGGCTGGATTCTACTTCAGGAGCAGAGGCTTGTGGAATGGATGCGCTCCAGAAGAGGCCGAACTGCAGTCGGCTTGGACGGGGCAGAGCCCCGTCTTCACACCAGCTAGTTGGGCTTGCGGAACTTGCTGTCGGCTAGATAGCGGAGCATGATGGCGTCGGTGGCGCTTTGGAATTGCTGCTCCATTTCGGGGGCTTGCACTGTGGTGTCCTGGCGCAGGGTCTGGCGGAATTTCTCACCCATTTCGGAATCGCTGGTGACGACCTGTACATAGAACCAGAGGAAGTGTCGCATCTGGTCGAGGGTGGACTTGAGGACCTGGATGGACTCCATCTCGGGTGGATCGGCTAGGGCTTCCATGAGTTCGGGATCGGTGGGAACCTGCATGGCGGCGCAGTTGAGTTCGCGCTGAATCACGCGCAGGTCGTCAGTAACACGCAGAATGCGGAGATGAATCTCTTCCATGCTTTCCCGGTTCTCGCGATCCATGAAATCCTTTCCGTCCCGACCAAGCTTCCAAGCGAACTTCCCTACCCAACTTCCTGAACGGCGCGTTTTACTAAGATCGCATCCCGGACCAGAGCGGGAAAGATTCCCCGTGTGCATGAGCTTCGGTAATTGAAGTTACCTTAGGTCGAAAGCCGCACGGGTCAAGCGATTTCAAGCGGTCATGCCGGTCACTTCACGGGACAGTGGCAGTCCGGCGGAGCGAATTTCGGGGACACCGACGATGCGTGTACCCCGGACGGGCGATTCCACAGCCTCAACCAGCGCGAGTATCAGTTGGTCAAGAGTAACCAGGCCGAGGCGCAGGGCGCCGGCGCGGGTGAACGGCAGCCACTCGCCCACTTTGTAGAAGGGCAGCAGCGCGTAAGGCCAGCGGTGTCCCGGTCCCAGCACATACCAGGGGCGGAGAATGGTGGAATTGAGAAGATGTTCCTGAATCATCTTTTCGCACTCGGCGCGCACGGCCATGTAGTCCTTCATCATCATTATCATTGGCGCGGGGTGGGCGACGCTGAGATAGATGAAATGATGCACACCAAGTTCGGCGCAAGCGGAGATGGCTTCGCGGGCGGAGACCAGGTCAATAGCGCGAAACTCAGGGGCTTTCGCTGGGGACGGATGAGGGGCACCGACTAAGTGGATGAAGGTATCGGCCGGGCGAATGACTTGGCGGTAACTGTTGGCATCGAGCGCATTGCCGGAGACGACCTCGCAAGCAGCGGGCAGCTTAGCTTTCGATCCGGGACGGACCAGTACGCGAACTCGATGTCCACGCTCGAGGAGAATAGGGATGAGAGCGGTGCCGATGTAGCCGGTTCCTCCCGTGATGAAGACGCGGCGGGAGTCGGACGACTTGGGCAAGGGCTTGACCCTCAGCAAGAGACGAATATCGGAGATGGATGCAGCCACAGCGTTAGTACGCTCCTGGGGGCCGTTTCGGATGTTCACAGGTACGGCGGTAGTTACAGCCCGGGAAGAAGTTTAATCCAAGGGAGGGTCCGGGTGTGGTACAAACGGTTTCGCGATGACATCACCGCAAACTGGCCTGGTGCGGGCGATTGGCCGTTGGAGCCTGGCCGCACTGGCGGTGAACTCGATTATCGGGAGTGGAATCTTTGGGTTGCCGGCCACTGTGGCTGGGCTTCTCGGCAAACGCAGCGTCGTGGCCGTGTTGATTGCGGGGGCTGCGATGGGCGTGATTATGGCCTGCTTTGCCGAGGTGGCCTCGCAATTTTCCGAGGCGGGCGGACCTTATCTGTACGCGCGCGCGGCGTTCGGGCGGCTAACGGGAATTCTGGTCGGCTGGATGCTGTACCTGGGGCAGACGGCGGCTCCGGCGGCGAACGCTAATTTATTTGTCGTTTATCTGGCGGAATTCTGGCCGGCCGCGAAAGAAACATGGCCGCGCTCTGTCATTCTCACGCTACTGGTGGGACTGTTGGCGCTCATCAACGCTCGAGGTGCGCGGCAGGGCACCGCGGTGAGCAACGTGTTCACGGTGGCGAAACTTTTGCCGTTGCTGATGGTGGTGTCGGCGGGAGCCGCGGTTACGATCATCCATCCGGCGCCGTGGGGTGCGGCGGGACCGATGCCGGCAAGCGCGTGGATGAAGGCGATGGTGCTGCTGATCTTCGCCTACGGGGGCTTTGAATCGGCGATGGCACCTATGAGTGAAGCGAAGAACCCGGGGCGGGACGCCGGTTTCGCGCTGTTCGCAGCGCTGGTCGCCTGCACCGTGATTTATGCGCTGGTGCAGTGGGTAGTGGTGGGAGTGCTGAGGCCCGGAGCGGCCTCGGATCGTCCGCTGGCTGAGGTGGCGCGAATCACGATGGGCAATCGCGGAGCTGCGCTGGTTGCGATCGGTGCGCTGGTTTCGATGTGCGGTTATCTGAGCGCCAAGTTGCTGGCGATGCCACGCGTTACGTTTGCGCTCGCGAAGGGGGGCGATCTTCCAGGGGTGTTTGCCGCAGTGAGCCCCCGGTTTCACACGCCCTGGTTTTCGATTCTGTTCTATGGGGCAGCCGTGTGGGGGCTGGCGATCATGGGGAATTTTACGTGGAATGTGACGCTGTCGGTGGTCGCGCGGCTATTCTACTACGCGGTGGTTTGCGCGGCGGTGATCGCTTTGCGGCGAAAGCAGCCGCTGGTTGCCGGTTTCCG
Organism: Terriglobales bacterium; assembly: GCA_035272625.1. Lineage (GTDB taxonomy): Bacteria > Acidobacteriota > Terriglobia > Terriglobales > Acidobacteriaceae > Acidiflorens. The sequence goes on from DATEQN010000053.1 coordinate 17,218, forward strand.
GCTGCCTGGGGGGCAGGTGCTGGCCGTCCTGGGCGTCGGGATTGCGGTGGCGGTCGGGATTGCAGCCGTGCTGGCAAAGCAGGTGGAATTGAGTAAGTCGCTGATCCTGGCGGCGACGGTCGGGGCGGCTTTGCTGAATTGGGCGTGGGTACGTCGAGCGGGAGTTTCGGAGTAGGACGGGTTTGATTTACTAAAGCACGCGGGCGGGCGCCCGTTCGGCTTGGCTCGCGGCTCCCGGCAAAACAGGGTAGGTCCGCGACACGCGGATGGTGGAGGGCTCTTGTTAAAGTTCCGACTCGTTTGCATATTTCTGGTTACTTGCGTTGCTTGTTTCGCCCAGCGCGAACCTGTCCTCAAGCAGATTGATCTACCGCACTCTTATTACTACAGGGAGATGTATCTGCCGCAGTTGACCACGGGACCGAGCGCGGCGGCCTGGTCTCCGGATTCGCGAAGCCTCGTATACTCGATGGCAGGCTCCCTGTGGCGGCAGGACCTTGGCAGTACGAAGGCGGAACAGCTTACATCGGGACTGGGCTATGACTATCAGCCGGATTGGTCTTCGGATCAGCGGTGGGTGGTTTTTGTGCGCTACGATCACGACGCAATCGAGTTGTGGTCGCTGGATTTGCGGGATGGACGGACACGGAAGATGACGTCTGGTGGCGCGGTGAATCTGGAGCCGCGATTCTCGCCGGATGGGAAGCGGCTGGCGTTTGTGTCGACGTCCTATAAGGGACATTTTCATGTCTTTGTAGGCCGATTCGACAACGGAATACTCAGCGATGTGCGTCAACTTACTCCGGAGAATGTCAGCTTGCTGCCTCGTTATTACTATAGCCAAGTGGATCATGAGATCAGTCCAGTGTGGACGAGGGATGGCTCGGAAATTCTTTTCGTCTCGAATCGGGGGCATATTTACGGCACGGGCGGATTCTGGAGGACCAAGGCGGAGCCGAGCGCGGAAGCGGACGTTCATTACCGCGAGATTCATTACGAAGAAACGAACTGGAAGGCTCGTCCGGACTTTTCGCCGGACGGGAAGCGCATGACTTATGCGTCGTATCTGGGGCAGAACTGGCATCAATTGTGGCTCATGCCTGCGGCGGGCGGGGATGCGTTTCCGATTTCTTATGGCACTTTTGACAGCGTGAATCCACGATGGTCGCCGGATGGGTCGAAGATTGCGTTTATCTCCAATCGAAACGGGAATACGTCGCTGTGGATACAGACGATTCCGGGTGGAGAGCAGACAGAGGTTGTCGCGCGCGAACGGAAATATTTGAAGCCGATGGGGCGCATTTCCCTGCGCGTGGTGGATGCTGGTGGAAGTCCAGTAGCGGGACGCATTTTCGTAACGGGGGCGGACGGCTTGGCCTACGCGCCCGATAACGCATGGATGTACGCTGACGATAGCTTTGATCGCTCGGAGCGGCCGTTTGAAGCGCACTATTTCGACACCTCGGGCGCGTCTGAGTTCACGGTCCCCGCTGGCGAGGTCGAAGTGGACGTCATGCGGGGATTCGAGAATCATTTTGAGCAGCGTAGGGTGGAGGTTACTGCCGATAGCATTACGCAGCTCAGCGTACGGGTGCGGCCACTTTTTGGCGAATCAAGCGCAACGCCGAATTGGGTGAGCGGCGATGTTCATGTGCACATGAATTATGCGGGGACGTATCGGAACACGCCAACGCATCTGGTAGAGCAAGCGGCGGCTGAGAATTTGGCGATTGTTGAAGATCTGGTAGTGAACAAGGAGCAGCGCATTCCCGACATGGCGTATTTTTCGCCACAACTCGATCCGGCTTCGACCGCGGATCATCTGCTGCTGCACGGGCAGGAGTTCCACACGAGTTACTGGGGGCATCTGGGGTTGCTGAACCTTACGCGCAACTTAATTCTTCCAGGATATGCGGCTTATCCCAACACGGCGGCGGCCAGCCTTTATCCAGCGAACGCGAATGTCGCCGACATGGCGCATGAACAGGGCGCGCTGGTGGGATATGTGCATCCTTTTGACAGTTTCCCTGATCCAGCTAAGGACGCTTCACTTACTGCCGAGTTACCCGCGGACGTGGCGCTGGGCAAAGTGGATTACATCGAGGTAGTTGGGTTTTCCGATCATAAGTCGACGGCGGAGGTGTGGTACAAGCTGCTCAATTGCGGTTTCCGGCTGCCCACGGCCGCGGGCACGGATTTCATGGGGAACTACGCGTCGTTGCGTGGGCCGGTGGGCTTGAATCGAGTGTATGCCCAGATGCCTGCCGGACCTTTGAAGATTGGGCCGTGGCTCGACGCGATCAAGGCGGGGCGGACGTTTGCGACCAATGGGCCGTTGCTCACGTTCTGGCTGGGAGAGCAGCCGATCGGCGGGGAAGTACGCCTGGAAAAGAAACAAGAGGTGCGGTTTTCGGCCAAGCTGTTTTCGATAGTTCCGCTGGATCATCTGCAAATCGTCTGCAACGGGAGGACGGCGCGGGAGCTTGCGATGGATCGCGAACGTACCTCGGCGCACGTCGACGGCTCGATCCTGCTGGAGGCTAGCGGGTGGTGTGTTCTGCGCGCTTTCAGCGACAAGGCGGAATATCCGGTTCTTGATCTTTATCCTTACGCGACGACCAGTCCGGTATACGTAAGCGTCGCGGATGTGCCGGTGCACAGTCCGGGAGATGCGGCTTACTTCATCGCGTGGATTGACCGGCTGATTTCAGCGGCACGGAGTAATCCTTCCTGGAACACGGAGGCCGAGAAACAGTCGGTGCTCTCGATGCTGCAGGAAGCAAGAGAGAAGTACGCGAAGATGGAGTAGGCCTAAACATCAATCGCATATGCCGCCCATCACCATCCTGCAATCGCCGACAGTGTTCCAGAGCGGCGGCAAGCCCATCCGCCTCGACGCCTACTTGCCGGAGGCAGTTGACGGTCCCGTTCCCGCCGTCATCGCGCTCTACGGCGCTGGGGGCGGTGTTTCCGGCATGGAGCGCTACGCCAGCATGCTCGCGGCCCAGGGGTTCGCGGTGTACCTGCTTCATTATTTTGACCGCACTGGTATTGAATCTGCCGACAAGCCGCCGATCGTTAAACAGACCATCATGCGCAATTTTCCGCTGTGGATGAAAACGCTCTGGGACGCAACCAGTTTTGTCGAAACGCAACCGCCAGTCGATCGCCAGCGCATTGCTCTCCTGGGCTTTTCGCTCGGAGCCTACCTCTCGCTCGCCAACTCCGCGATCGACTATCGCGTAAAAGCCGTGATCGAGTTCTTCGGAGGCATGCCCAAAGAAATGAACTTTTTCATGAGACGCCTCTGCCCCGTGCTCATCCTGCACGGCGAGGCCGATCCGACCATCCCGGTCGAGGAAGCCTACCAGTTACAAAGGTTACTGGAAAAGAAGGGAATCCCTTACGAAATCAGAATCTATGCCGGAGCTGGGCACGGTTTCGAGGACGAAATAGTCTGGCGCGACGCAGGCCTTCGAAGCCTGCAATTTCTGCAGAAGTACCTAGCCGCACCTGAACCCTAACCAGATCACGTAGCGACGGCTGCCCTCGGCAGTGCTTTTCAAATTCGAGAAAGCCGAAACGGGGCACTGAGCAAACGCCCGGGGAGCATAACTGCGGCCCAGACGAGGGCGAGGGCTCCGTGGACGGCGATTCCAACGAGGCGGAAAGGAAGCAACAGCAGCCACACGATCGGATAGAGGATTAGCGCCAGCAGTGCCACGGGCCAGCACAGCACGAAGAGAAAGCACCAGAGCAGAAAGGCGACCATGAGGACACCTCCACCTGAATAGTGATACGCGGGCAAGAATGAAGAAGTTCCCGCCACCAAACAAAACCGAGAACTGAGAGCTGAGAACTGATAGCCGAGAGCTGCTCTCGCTCACATCGTTTTCAGTTCAGAACTAACCTTCAACTTCGCTTCGGTTGCTTTCTGGACGTCGTCGACTGTCAGGCCCGGGGCAATCTCTTCGAGCAGCAAGCCTTCTGGAGTGACTCGGATGTAGGCCATCTCGGTGACGATTGTGTCCACGACCTTGACGCCGGTCAGAGGCAATGTGCATTTCTTCAGGATTTTCGGTTGCCCATCTTTGGTCGCATGTTCCATGGCGACGATCACACGTCGCGCTCCAGCAACCAGGTCCATGGCGCCGCCCATACCTTTAACCATTTTGCCGGGAATCATCCAGTTGGCGAGACTGCCGAGTTCGTCCACCTCCATTGCGCCCAGAACGCTGAGGTCGACGTGGCCGCCGCGAATCATGGCGAAAGAATCGGCGCTCGAAAAGTACGCGGTGCCCGCCAGTTCGCTGACGGTTTCTTTTCCGGCATTGATCAGGTCCGGGTCTTCCGAGCCTTCGATCGGATACGGCCCGATGCCGAGCATCCCGTTCTCGGATTGAAGAATAACGTCCATGCCCGGCGGAACATGATTGGCAATCAGCGTAGGCAATCCGATGCCGAGGTTGACGTAGAATCCGTCGCGCAGTTCGCGGGCGACACGCTTGACGATGCGCTCGCGTTTGTCGAGGTCTTTGGAGGGCTTTGCTTCCGTCGGCATCGTCTAGGTCTCAGGAAAATCCAAATTATACTAACCACTAATCACTGGCAACCGCTTTCCGTAATGTTCTCCTCTCGATCCTTCTTTCAAACAGTTCGCCCTGGAAGATTCGTTTTACGTAGACGCTTGGCGTATGCACCAGGTCGGGATCGAGTTCTCCAGGTTCGACCAGATGTTCGACTTCGGCAACGGTGATCTTGGCGGCGGTTGCCATCATGGGATTGAAATTGCGCGCGGTTTTGCGATAGACTAGGTTACCCCACTTGTCGCCCTTCCAGGCCTTGACGAAGGCGAAGTCGGCTTGCAGTGCGCGCTCCATGATATAAGTGCGGCCGTCGAACTCGCGTGTTTCTTTGCCCTCAGCGACCACCGTTCCGACGCCGGTGGGGGTAAAGAAAGCCGGAATGCCAGCGCCACCGGCGCGAATTCGCTCGGAGAACGTTCCTTGCGGGACGAGTTCGAGTTTTACGCTGCCGTTCAGCACCATTTGTTCGAGCAGTTTGTTTTCGCCGACGTAGGTTCCGACGTGCTGCCGGATCTGGCCATTGGCCAGAAGCAACCCCATGCCGACGCCATCGATGCCGACGTTGTTGCTGATGGTGCTGAGGTTCTTAACATCCTTGCGGGCAAGAGCGCGGATCAGGTTCTCGGGCATCCCGCACAAACCGAATCCGCCAACCATTATGGTGGCTCCGTCAAACACATCCTGGATCGCCTCTTCAGCGCTCGCAACAACTTTGTGCATAGCAGGAGATTCTATAAGAAATGCTGCCACGGAAACAGCCTTCGCCTACAGGGTTTCTCTGGCGATTCAGAAATGAAGCACGTAGTTCGAAGCGACGTTTCGAAACGCAGCCAGCTGTTCCGTCCGGGCCACCTCGTCCCAACCTAGCTCTGGAGCCATCAAGTCGGCAACGGCGGGCGCCATTGCGAGGGCTGCGCAAGCGTCCAAGAACAGCGCGCGTGTACGCCTTGCGAGTACGTCTTCCACGGTGCGGGCCATCTCGTGTCGCACCGCCCAGAGCACCTCCGCCTTTACGTAGGGCAGCGCCGCATGCAGGGGTTCGCGGAGCCTGGCGTCGGTCTCGATGAGCTTGCGAATTTTGTACGCATCCGAACCATAGACAGCCAGCGAGCCGAACTGCTTCGCTTCCTCGTGGAAGCCGTGGATGCGCAGATGGTGTGTCACGCACGGTTGTTCCCGCAACTGCGCGAGCGTGGCCGCCTGATCGACGCAATCCTCGGCCATGTGGCGATAGGTCGTCCATTTTCCACCGCAGACGGTAACCAGGCCGGAGCGATCGATGTGGATGACATGATCGCGCGACAGTGCCGCCGTCCTGACCACGCCCGTTGCCCCTACCAGCGGCCGGATGCCGGCGAATACGCTCAACACATCGTCGCGCGTAGGTGCTTTTGTCAGATACTGTCCGGCGGTCGCGAGAATGAATTCGATTTCCTGCTCCATGGCGACAGGTTCGAGCGTGGCCGCTGCAATGGGCGTGTCGGTGGTTCCCACCAGCGTGTGACCGTGCCATGGAATCGCGAATAAGACGCGGCCATCGCTGGTGTGCGGCACCATGACCGCGCTCTCGCCCTGCAGAAAGCTAGATTCGAAGACCAGATGAATGCCCTGGCTGGGAGCGATCATTGGAGTAGCGGAAGGCTCTGCCTTCAGCCGAAGCAAATCGCTGAAAGCGCCGGTGGCGTTGACCACAACTTTCGCGGCGGCGCGAAATTCGTTGCCGGTTTCGATATCGCGTGCTTTGACGCCGTCGACAAATCCCTGGGCGTCCTTCGTCAGGCCCCTGACTTCGACGTAGTTCAGCAACGTTGCGCCCTGCTCGAACGCTGTGACCACCATGTGGATGAGCAGCCGGGCGTCGTCAAACTGACCGTCGTAATAAACTGCCCCGCCACGCAGGCCTTCAGTCTTCAGTGTTGGCAGATGTTCAAGCGTCTCTTCTTTGGAAAGAATGCGGGAGACGCCAAAGCCGTATTTTCCGGCCAGCAACTGATAGAGCTTCAGTCCGAGACCGTAGAATGGAGCCTCCCACCAATCGTAGTTCGGCACGACGAACGCCAGATCGTGCACGATGTGGGGCGCGTTTTGCAGAAGCAGTCCGCGCTCCTGGAGCGCTTCCATGACGAGGCCAATATTGCCCTGCTCCAGGTAACGCACCCCTCCGTGTGCCAGCTTGGTGCTGCGACTGGAGGTGCCCTTGCCGAAGTCGCTCTGCTCGAGCAGCAGCACATCGTAGCCGCGCGTAGCGGCATCGATTGCTACGCCTACGCCGGTAGCGCCGCCGCCCACAACGATCATGTCCCATGCCTTGGGATGAACTTCGATGCGACGCCACATGTCGGTTCGATTCATAGTTGCACTTTGTGTAGTGGAGAGCCGGGCGAGACGTCCGCACCTCTACCTACGGCGATTCCACCCAATCAAACGAACGCGTCACCGCTTTTTTCCAAAAGCGATAAAGCCGCTCGCGGGATTCCCGATCCATTTTCGGCTCCCACCGTTGATCGACTGCCCAGTTGGCGACGAGTTCGTCGGTATCATGGAAGAAGCCGACTGCCAGCCCGGCGGCGTATGCAGCGCCGAGAGCCGTGGTCTCCTTCACCATCGGACGAACCACCAGCTTCGCCAAAATGTCGGACTGGAATTGCATCAGCAGATCGTTCACGACCATTCCACCGTCGACGCGCAGCACGTCGAGCGTAATGCCGGAGTCTTTGGCGTTGGTCATAGCATCGACCACCTCGCGCACCTGGAACGCGGTCGACTCGAGCACGGCGCGCGCGAGGTGTCCTTTGTTCACGAAGCGCGTCAAACCGGCAATCACACCACGCGCGTCGTCCTTCCAGTATGGCGCATACAAACCGGAGAAGGCGGGAACGAAGTAGACGCCGCCGTTGTCGCTAACGGTTCGAGCCAGCGCTTCAATGTCTGAGCTCTTTTCAATGAGTCCCAGATTGTCGCGGAGCCATTGCACCAAGGCGCCGGTAATTGCGATGCTGCCTTCGAGGGCATAGCGCGCCGGTTTCGGGCCGAACTTGTAGGCCAGCGTGGTCAGCAGGCCGGAGCTCGAGAGCACTGCTTTTTCCCCGGTGTTCATCAGCATGAAGCAGCCGGTGCCGTAGGTGTTCTTTGCTTCTCCTGGCTTGAAGCAGGCCTGCCCTACCAAAGCGGCTTGCTGATCGCCGAGATCACCAGCAATCGCGACTCCCGCAATGGCCGCCAGTTGCGCGGTACCGTACACTTCGCTGCTCGAAACAATTGTCGGCAGCATGTGGATCGGAATGCCGAAGTCTTTCAAGATTTGCCGATCCCACTGCAGCGTGTTGAGGTTCATCAATTGGGTGCGGCTCGCATTGGTGACGTCGGTTAGGTGCACGCCGCCATGCGGTCCACCGGTGAGGTGCCAGATCAGAAAAGTATCGATATTGCCAAAGAGCAGATCGCCGGCTTCGGCTTGTGCGCGTGCGCCCGCAACGCTATTGAGAATCCAGCGAAGCTTGAGGCCGCTGAAATATGTAGCCAGCGGAAGGCCGGTCTGGGCGCGATAGCGGTCCTGTCCGCCAAGCGCAGCGAACTCGGCTACCGTGGGAGCTACGCGGGTGTCTTGCCAGACAATCGCGTTGTAAACGGGCTTGCCACTTTTCCTGTGCCAGACCACAGTGGTTTCCCGCTGGTTGGTGATTCCGATCGCGGCCAGATCTTCCGGCCGCAGCCCTCGCGATTCCATTGCTTCCTGAATGACATGCTTCGTGCGGCGCCAAATTTCTTCGGGATCGTGCTCGACCCATCCCGGTTCGGGATAGATCTGCTCGTGCTCTTTCTGGGCGGCGCTCACGATGCTTCCGGAACGATCGAACACGATGAAGCGCGAGCTTGTCGTTCCCTGGTCAATGGCGCCAATGTAGCTTGCCATCGTGGGGCTTCCTCTCCCGTTGCCCAGAGCTAATCCATTCTTGGCAGCGTCTGGAGTCTGGCGCCTGCGCGAGCTGGCAAGGGTACGCACCACCAGGCGGCTCCCAGACGCGCTCCAGTGCATCATGTCCCCGCAGGGGCCAAAACCAGCCTATTCTCCGGGTCATGAAAGACGCAAATGAGGAGAATTAAAAGAGTTAGCTGCGGTCGAATGGGCGGCTACACTATCTACGGTAACTCCGCATAAATTCTTCTGTAACTGCCAGATAGCACGAAGGTGGACTGTAACTCAAAACGCGTCCGTGGCATCTTACATGGATAGTGGGGTTTGCGGCCCCGGCAAACCAGGAGTGTGGGGGTTCCGTGAAGCGTCTGGGAAAAGTTATTCGGTCTGTACAAGCCTTCGGCCGCGAGCTCTCCGGCAGGTCGAATGCGGTTGAACCGAAGCGCATGCCCGTGATCGGTCTCGCCTTGGGCGGAGGTTTTGCCCGCGGCATCGCGCACATTGGGGTTCTTAAGGTCCTCGAAGAAGAAGGCATTCCGGTTCGCATGGTAGCGGGCACCAGTGTAGGCGCACTAATGGGTGCCGCATATTGCAGCGGACTCACGATTGCGGAACTGGAAGAAATCGCCCACAAAGTTCGCTTCACCAGCTTCGCGCGTTGGACCCTCTCGCGCTACGGCTTCGCCACCACCGACCGCATGGTCTCGTTTCTAACGCGAATTTTGAAGGTGCATACTTTTGAAGAGTTGCGCATCCCTCTCGGTGTAGCAGCCACCGATTTCAACACCGGGGCAGGAACAGTCTTTTCCTCCGGTCCGATCATTGATCCGGTGCGGGCGAGTTGCGCTTACCCAGGCATGTTTCTGCCGGTGGAGATATGTGGCAGCTGGCTGGTGGATGGCATGCTCTCTTATCCGGTGCCGTCGCGTCCCCTGCGTGAAATGGGCGCGGAGCGCGTGCTGGCCGTACACCTGAGAGGGCAGTGGTCGAAGACGAGCGCTCCCCGGCACTTCTTTGACGTGATCGGACAGTCGTTCGCTATCGCGCAGGACATGATGAGTGCGGCATGGAGAAGCGCCGCCGACCTCGTAATCGAGCCCGATGTCGCTGGCTTTGACTATGACGACTTCAAACGCGCTGGCGAATTGATCCGCGTAGGAGAACTGGCGATGCGCCGCGCCCTGCCCGAAGTCCGGAAATGGTTGGAAGTTCCTGCGGAAACGGCCGTCCCTCTGAAAGCGCCGGCTCTGGCCATCTAGAGGGAGCATACTTCGCCCGATTGGCGAGCGAGTCACACCTACCTGTAACCATGAGCACTCCCGTCTGTGATCCTGCGCACAGCGGTCTGGCAACCCATTCCTGTATCTAATGAGGGCAGCATTTCTATGAATGCCTTCAAAGATGCCGGGCACCTCTTTCGGCTGGCCGCGGTTTTCGTGGTCGGCGTTTTGGCTTTTGTGGGAATGCGTGCGCTTCTGGTGCCGAAGAGTTTCGGACAGTACGGACACTACCGCGGAGCTGCCCTCGCCGAGATCGCCGCTCGTCCGGTGAACTTCGCGGGCCATCAGGCCTGCGAAGATTGCCATGCGGACGTCCTGGAAAAAAAGAAGAGCGGCCGGCATGCTCACGTCAACTGCGAGGCGTGCCACGGAGCACTTGCGAAACACGTCGAGGACCCGGGATCGGTCCAGCCCGCCAAACTCGACACTGCCGTGCTGTGCGTCCGCTGTCACGAGGCTAACACCGCCAAACCGAAAGGATTCCCGCAAGTCGCTTCCGCCGACCACTCCACTGGGCTGCCGTGCGATACCTGCCACCAGCCGCACAGCCCGGCGATCGACACAGGCGAGACGACCAAAAAGACGACGGGGAGGGCGAAATGAGTATTACCCGACGCCACATGCTGCTCCTGTTGCCGGCGGCGGCGATCGCATGGAGGCACGTCCTTGCTGGGACCCCGGAAGCCTCACCTAATTACAGAATGTCCGAGCACTGGTGGAGCATGCTGATCGACCTACCCAAATGTATCGGCTGCGGGAACTGTGTGCGGGCGTGCCAGACCGAGAATGAGGTGCCGGACGAATATTTCCGCACATGGGTGGAACGCTACCACGTGACGGACTACGACATTGAAAATCCTCACGTGGACTCACCCGACGGCGGCAAGATGGGATTTCCTCAGACCAAGGAAGAGGGAGGAAAGAACTTCTTTGTGCCCAAGCTGTGCAACCATTGTGCGGATTCACCCTGCACCCAGGTTTGTCCGGTTGGCGCGACGTTTATAAGCCCCGATGGCGTGGTTCTGATAGACAAGAAATACTGCCTGGGCTGCCGGTATTGTGTGCAGGCCTGCCCCTACGGTTGCCGCTTTATCAATCCGAGCACCATGACAGCCGAGAAATGCACTCTCTGCCTCCACCGGATCACAAAAGGGCTGACCACCGCTTGTTGCGAAGTGTGCCCGACCGGAGCGCGCCAGTTGGCGGACTTGAAAAACCCCAAAGACCCGATTCATGAATTCCTGAAGACCCACAGCGTTCAGGTCCTGAAACCCTACATGGCGACCCATGCCAAGGTCTTTTACAACGGCCTGGATGGTTCGGTGCGATGAGGTTCGGTGCGATGAAGCTCAGTACGATGAAGCTCGGTACGATGACGTTCCGTGCGATAAGGAGACCGTGACCGTTTATGCCTGGCGTTGAAGGCTTCATGTATCCGAACGAGATCGAGCTCCAGTGGAGCGTATTGATCGTGTTGTACCCCTTTCTTACGGGGCTCGTGGCCGGCGCATTTATCCTGGCTTCGCTGGAGCGCGTTTTCCGGGTGCAGGCGGTAAAGCCCACTTACCGGCTGGCGCTGCTGACTGCCTTGTCCTTCCTGCTGGTCGCGCCGCTGCCGTTGCAACTGCACCTCGGGCATCCGGAACGATCGTACGAGATGTACTTGACGCCGCACAAAACATCCGCCATGGCCATGTTCGGGTTTGTGTACCTGTGGTATCTGATGGCGGTCCTGGTGCTCGAAATTTGGCTCGACTACCGGCGCGACATCGTGGTGCTCTCCCAATCCACCACCGGATGGAGGCGTTTGATCTACCGGCTGATGACGCTCGGATCGAGCAACATCAGTGAGCACGCACTTGCGATTGATGACCGAGTGGGCTGGCTGGTTACCCTTATCGGCATCCCCTCGGCGTTTCTGCTGCACGGATATGTAGGGTTCATCTTTGGCTCCGTCAAAGCGAACCCGTGGTGGTCGTCGCCGCTTATGCCGGTGGTGTTTATCTTCTCTGCCATGGTGTCGGGGATCGCCACCGTGATGCTGCTCTACATGCTGCTGACGTGGGCTCGCAAAGAGACGATCGATATGCGTTGCGCGGACACGGTGGCACGCTACCTGTTCTACACCTTCATCCTCGATTTCAGCCTGGAAATGCTTGACCTGATTCATCGCATCTACGAGTCCGACGAATCATTTCGCAGCCTGGATTTCATGGTCCATACCAAGCTGTACATGTCGCACATTGTGATCCAGATTGTACTTGGCACGGTTGCTCCCATTGCGCTTCTCGGCTTGACCCAAGTGTTGAGGCTCGGCGAAATGGCCCGCAAACGCATTTACGCCCTGGCCGGATGCCTGACACTGGTCGGTATCTTTGCCATGCGTTGGAACGTCGTGATCGGGGGCCAGTTGTTTTCCAAGAGTTTCCTGGGCTACACGACATACAAGATGGGACTGATCACGCGCGAAGGTTTGCTCGTAGCCATCGCGCTGACTATTCTGCCATTAGTCATTTTGTGGGTGCTGGTAAAGCTCCTGCCTCCGTGGCCGGAGAAGAACTTGGGCTCGCTCCCGGACGCCGCGCCTGCGCAATAGATTTCGAGCGTCAGGTTTCGCACACGACGTTCGATCAGTATTCGTTGCCAGCCTCAAAGCGAGTGGAGATTATGGACGATCTCGACGCTTTAGCACGGCTCAACACACGCCTCGAGAACCTGGAACGGCGGGTCTGCACTCTGGAGCATCCATCTGCAGCAGCCGCATCTGCTCCCGCCGCACCGGCTAACCCTGCTTCTCGCTCAATGTCAACCGGGCCAACCGTAGAGACATTCCCAGCCGCGCAGGATGGCGGAGTGTTCCCGGTGCTGGGCAAGGCCATGCTTGGAATCGCGGGCGCCTATGTGCTCCGGGCTGTGGCCGAATCCGGCTCATTTCCAAAGTTGGCGGTGGTTGTTCTGGCGCTTGCTTATGCGGGGACGTGGCTGGTCTGGGCGGCGCGAGTCCGGGCTGAAGCGCATTTTGTGCGCGCTGCCTATGCCACCACCGCAGCCTTGATCCTTGCTCCTATGCTTTGGGAGCTGACTCTGCGATTCGAGGTGTTGCCCCCCTCGGTGACCGCCGGCGTGCTCAGCGTTTTCGTGGTCACCGCATACGCGCTGGCCTGGAAGCGCAGTCTGGCATCGGTTGTCTGGGTGACCAACGTCGCCGCAGTCCTGACCACCCTCGCGCTATTGATTGCCACACACGATCTGGTGCCGTTCGTTTCGGCGCTCCTCCTCATGGCGCTGGCCAGCGAAGCGGCGGCTGGTTTCAACCACTGGGTAAGGCTCAGGCCGCTGGTCGCCGCCGCGGCGGATATTGGTACTTGGATTCTGCTCTACATTTACTCCCGCCCGGATGGCATCCCCTCGGACTACAAAAACGTCGCAATGCCGGTCTTGCTGGCGCTCGGGTGCATTCTGTTCTTGATTTATGGAGCCAGCGTCGTTTTCCGGACGACGCGGCTGCGCCAGAAAATCAGAGTCTTCGAGATCGGGCAGACCGTCATTGCATTCCTGCTGGCTGCATTCGGCGTTCTGCGTTTTGGGGCAAGCGCTGGGGTGACGGTGTTAGGGGTGCTCTGTTTGCTATTCTCAGCGTCTAGTTACGCGCTTGCCTACGCTTATTTCGACCGCTACCACGAAGAACGTAACTACCACGTCTATGCCACCTGGAGCGGGGCTCTGTTCCTCGCGGGCACATCCCTCTGTCTCCCGCCGACGCCGTTGGCGTTGTGCTTGAGCGTGGCCGCGATCGTGGCTACGCTGCTGGGCGTGCGGGCGTCTCGCCTGACGCTGGAATTCCACGGCCTGGTGTATCTGGCTGCGGCGGCACACGCTTCGGGGCTGTTGGATTATGCGGGCCGTGCCCTGGTGGGGACATTCCCAGCCGTGCCTGGATGGATCGTCTGGATTGTCGCTGCCTCGGCAATTCCGTGCTATGCGGTCGGGGGCCGGTTCCGGACAGAGCGATGGAACCAACGCTTGCTGCAAGTGCTTTCGGCGGTCCTGGCGGTTGCTGCGGTGATCACGTTCATGGTTTCCGTGCTGGTATGGCTGGCAGCAGTCGGCATGACTCCCGGCGCATCGCAAGTGGCCGTCATCCGCACTCTGATCACTTGCGCCGTCGCCCTCGCGCTTGCCTTCAGTGGCACCCGTTGGCAGCGGACTGAACTGGTATGGATTGCCTATGGCACACTGGCTTTGGTCACGGCGAAGCTGCTGTTCGAAGACTTGCAACACGGGCACCCGGGATCCACGGCCGTGTCGATCTTCCTGTACGCGGTGGCTCTGATTCTCGTCCCTCGCATGGCGCGCGTTGGGCGGCGCGCTTGAACCGCGCTTGCAATTAAACGAGCGCCGCGTCCAGTCCATCTTCACCAGGATCAGCGCCGCGTAACCGCTTTCGCAGGCTGCGATAAAAGCCGGAGATATGGGCCTCGAATTCGGACAGGTTCGTGTCGGCAGTGACGTGAACGCGGGGCACGGCGAATCGGTCGATCTTGGCGCCAAAACCGCCGCCGGCATTCATGAAGGCGCAGCGGAAACCCGCTTGCTCCACCAAGCGGAGGTCTCGTCGTGTAACGGTGGCAGCATTTCCGAAGGGATACCCAAAAGCCCAAACCGTCCGCCCCAAAGCCTTCTCCAGGGCACTTCGGCTTTCGGAGATCTCACGCCAAGCCAAGTCGTCCGGTGCACGCGATAGAACGGGGTGGGAGAGAGAGTGGGCGCCGATCGTCATTCCCGCAGCGGCCAACTGCCGTAACCCAGCTACATCAAGCCTAAGGAATCGGGCGGCAAGCGTCGAATTGTGGATGATTCTCTCTTTCCACTTTGTGGAGAGCCCGAGCTGTTCGCGGAAACGATCGAGAAATTCACGCCTCGATTGACCGCTGAACTGCGAAAGCCTTTGGACAAGGTTCCACCAGCACGAGTGTTTCTGGTTCGGCGCGATGGGACCAACGCTGACGCCCGCTTCGGAAAGGCTGAGAGTGATGGGTTCGGTTGCATCCAGCAACATCAGGTAAAGTTCCTCATACCAGAGCATGGACGGCGTTTCATTGGCGGATGCGCCGGTAACGAAGAAGAGGCACGACAGGCCGTGTTCCCGAAGTATGGGAACCATTTCCGTGAGGGTGTTTCGCAGCGCATCGTCGCAGGTCAGCAAAACAGAGCGCGCAGGAAGTGACAGACCTCCCTCCAACCAACGCAGGAAATCTTCGGCGGAGATTACGTGGTAGCGTTTCTGCAGAAGCCGAAGTTGTCGCCGCAGCGACTCGGCGCGCACCAGGTTGCCGTCCAAAGCCGCAGTTCTGACTTCGTAGCCGGAGGGAAACACGCCGTGGTAGGTCACGACCGCGGGACCAGCGCCAGACGTGTAGCGAAGGTACCCGCTTCTCGACAGGGCGGGAAAGATGATGTGCTTCAGGGCAGGACTGACGAATCTCAAGGTGCCTTTCGACCTGTCCGCAGAATTGTACCGCACCGTTGGCAGGCTGGTGCTCGGCAGATCGTGGCGTGATCTTCGTGTGTTTCGCTGCGCGGGTCAGTAACCAGAATCGCCGTCGATGAGCTGGAAACTCACTGGAAACGCGTGAGCCAAGGCATTCGCGGGGTCGTGAATCATGATCGGTTCCTTGTACTGGCACCAATAACCGTTCCAAGCCAGCGCCTGGCTCAGAATCGAAAAGGTGGCGAGTGTCCGAATTCGGCAGACTTGCGGGTCGAGTTGGGCTGCCTTTGTAACGGCCGCACAGGCTGAATTCCAGTCATTCGCATCTGCCGAATTGACCACGAGATCGAGCAGCCGGGCTTCCCACTCTGCTCTTCCGAGAATGAAATAGCCCATGAGCCGGCCCTGGCGCCGCAGCAAGAATCCCTGCATCTTGAGATGCGGACATTTCAGCACATAGTTCAAGCCCGCCGGGGTCCGAGCGCAATACGTCCACGTACGCTTTGTATCGTTCAATACGGGTACCAGTGAATCATCAAATTGATTGACTGGAGCGAAATCCCACGCCGCACTGGTTTGCCTGCGATTGCGCGCAGGATGCGTCAGTCCGTGCAGTAGCCGAAGAATCGATTTTCCAGTGCGAGGACGCGTCCGAAATTCACGCCATGGGCGCAACCATGCGGCGTAAATCAGAGCTTCTCCCACATGCCGGAAACCTATTCGGGGAAGCATCAAGCGGGTCGCGGGCGCGCCCCCGATCACGAAAGAGGTAGGCGCCATTGCCATAAGCTTGCGATACAACATCACTCCGACCCCTGGGGCCGAGGGGTCAGCGCCCCAGTCCGTCATCGTCTCGCTGTTTATGGGGGTTCTGTCCGGCAGGTGAAAGGTTACCGGGCAAATCCCGCAATGCGCGACAATCTGCCCATCTTTTTCGAGAACGTAACTGCGGCTGCCTTCCCAACCGTCCCTTGGGTAGAGGTACTTCCACTCCAGTAATTGCGGATCGGCGCGATGGTCCGACGGGTCGAACTTATATACGCGTACCAGAAACTCGGCCAGCGCCGGGAGATCCGCAGGTTGGGTGGCTCTGATTGACGCGGTCATTTTCGCAGCCATCATCGTCACCGCCATCATCCTGCGGCAGCTCGGCTTCCGCTTGGTGCCTTGGAGGATTCCCATTCTAGGTGGTCTGGTCGCGCGGGCCAGCGGATTCACCGATCGAGGCAACCCTCGACATTTTCCTTGCAACTAAACATTTAGTTACCTTTGGCCTGGTGACGCGTCTAAGAACCACGAGGAGGACATCCGTGCCGCCCAGACAGTCTGAAACTTTGACCGAAGCCGAGCTGCGGATCATGAACGTGCTCTGGGAAAAAGGTTCGGGCACTGTTCAGCAAGTCCTTGATTCTATTACTGAAAAGCCCCCCTTGGCCTATAACTCTGTGTTGACGACCATCCGTGTTTTGGAGAGAAAGGGCTATTTGAAACATCTCAAGGATGGCCGGGCGCACGTGTATACGCCGCTGGTTGGGCAAAAGGATGCTACGCGTTCGGAAATCCGACATCTTGTGAATCGCTTTTTCAAGAACTCTCATGAGCAACTGGTCTTAAACCTCCTTGAGGACCAGGGCATCGGGCCGGGGGAAATTGGCCGCCTCCGGCAGATGCTGATTCAGAACGACACGGTTCAGAAGGGGACGATTCGGAAGGACGCGGAATGAGCTGGCTCTTTCTGCAGACAGTGGCGCAGATCTCGGTTGAGGGCATTCTCAACGCGCTCCCGGAAGGATTTCTGATTGCCCTCTTTGCTTGGGCCCTGTTGCGCGTGTTTAGTCGGCAAAATTCGGGTACCCGATTTGCCGTCTGGTTCCTGGCGCTGCACACGGTCGCTGTGCTTCCTGTGCTGGGCGCCTTCACCGAGGAGAGGACGGTAATTGGGGCGGGGAGCGGTTGGGGAAGTGCGCGTTCTGCAATCACAATACCCGCGGGATGGGCACTTTTCGCATTTCTCGCGTGGACTCTGGGGATGAGTGTGGCGATGCTCCGCTTGGCGACTGCGTTCTGGCGCCTTCGCGAACTGCGCCGTGGTTGCAGTCCGATCGTCCCAGTGAATCTCGATCCCGCGGTGCGAAAGACGCTGGCCTCAATCGGCGCGGGCTCAATCACAGTCGCGACATCAGAGCACGTGCGCGTACCCAGCGCCATCGGTTTTTGGAAGCGGACAATTGTCTTGCCCGCCTGGGCGTTGCGAGAACTGGCACCCGAGGATCTCAATGTCATTCTGCTGCACGAATTCGCGCACTTGCGGCGTGGGGATGACTGGACAAACCTCATTCAGAAAATCGTGCGTGCTCTATTCTTCTTTCATCCCGCGGTGTGGTGGATTGAGAATCGGCTCTCGGCGGAACGCGAAATGGCTTGTGATGATGCCGTGCTGGCCGAAACTGCCAACCCGCACGGATACGCCACCTGCCTGGTCTCGCTGCTGGAAAAGAGTCTGGAGCATCGTCTTTCGGACCATCCTTCCGACAATCGACGGTCGCTGGCTCAGGCCGCAGTGCACCGAGCGCGGGAAGCTTCGCTGCGACTGGCACAAATTCTAGACAAGAACCGGCCGGTGGCCACGCGAGTCTGGAAGCCGGCGCTGGGTATGATCGGCGCTTTCTCCATGGTGTGCCTCGCGGCGCTTCCACACGCCCCTCAGTTCGTCGCGTTCGATGACGGCACGACAGTTAGCAATTCCAATTCTGTGCACTCGGCCGCGACCAGCCCGCCATCGTTGCGGTCATTGGCGTCCTACAATGGAGAGCCGTGCCCCGCCCGGCTGGACGGGCGTGACGCCCGTCGCTCCACTACACATCCACAAGTTGTTGCCGCACGCCTGCCTGCTCCGGCTCGAACAGTTGCCGCTCGATTGAACGTGGCATCGCCGCACGAGCGAGTAGTTGAAACAAATGCAAGTGCGAATCAGGAAATTGTGCCTCAATTTCGAACGCTGGTCTTTATTGAAGCCACACAGTACGTGACCTCCGATTCATCGGTGTGGAGAGTTCAGGTGTGGCGAGTGACGTTGGTGAGCGCAGTGTGCGAACGGTTGGCGAGGGTGCCTGTGGCCAGTTCGATTTAGAGCCCCAAAATTTTTTGCAACTAACAACTACATAATTAGTTGTACAAGGAGAAAAGAAAATGAAGATGTGGACGGAATGTTGTAAAGCAGGTGTAACCCGGCGTCTGCTCGTGGCCCTGATTGCCGTCGTGGCAGTTGGGTCCGTGGCGACTTTCAACTTTGCGAAGTCTGCAACCGCAGCGGCGGTTCCCGCTCCGGCCGCGGCGCCGCTTGATGACAACAATGTCGGAGCGCTGCTCACGCTCGACCGCGCAATGGAAACGCTGGCAGCACGAGTTACGCCAGCGGTCGTCAACGTGACGGTAGTGTCGAAGGGCAACCCGCAGCAGAGCGGACTGGAAGGCATGCCGGATATGCAGCAGTTCTTTGGCCCTGGCAGCCCTTTCGGTCGTCAGTTCCAGATGCCGTCACAGCCGCAGAACAGGATGGAGCATGGATTGGGCAGCGGCGTGATCATCTCTCCCGACGGCTACATAGTCACCAACAATCACGTGATCGACGGAGCCGTCGATATTCGCGTCACCATGAGCAACCGGGAAGTCTTGCCGGCGAAGTTAGTCGGTGCCGATCCGCTGACGGATCTCGCGGTCATCAAGGTCAATGGAACCAACTTACCCAGCGTGCCTTGGGGTAACTCGGCCAGCCTGCATCCCGGACAGACCGTGCTCGCCTTCGGAAATCCGTACGGGTTCCGTTTCACGGTGACGCGCGGCATTATCAGCGCGCTGAACCGTCCCAATCCTGACGCCAGCGATCGGCACAAGCCGGGCGAGTTCATCCAAACCGATGCCGCCATCAATCCCGGAAATTCCGGCGGAGCGCTGGTTGACGCGCGCGGCGAACTCATCGGCATCAACACCTTCCTCATTTCAAACTCGGGATCATTCGCAGGAATGGGTTTTGCGATTCCATCGCAGATTGTCCAGCCCACGGTGGAGACATTGATTCGCGACGGCAAAGTGACGCACGCCTTTATCGGGATTCAGATCTCCGACGTCACTCCCGACAACGCGAAGTTCTTCCAGATGAACAAAGCCGTGGGAGCAGTGGTCAGCCAGGTTGAGCCGGACGCGCCCGGAGCCAAGGCTGGTCTGCGCACCGGAGACGTGATTACTGAACTCGACGGAAAGCCGGTGACGGACGCCGGACAATTGCAAATGATGGTCGGACAGAAGCGCCCCGGTGAGACGATCCGCCTGGAAGTGGTGCGCGACAGCAAACCGACGACCATTCCGGTGACGCTCGAAGTGTTGGGCGGCGCCAAAGGCGCCGAGACTGCCGGCGGCGAACATGGGAAAGGCCGTTGGGGGCTGAGCCTCGGTGATTTAACTGCGGACGCCCGCAGTGAACTGCAAGCGGAAGGGTCGCTGCACGGCGCAATTGTGGAAGACGTCCAGCCCGGCAGCCCGGCCGATAACGCGGGCTTGCAGCGTGGCGACGTCATCATGGAAGTGAACCGGCATACGGTGAAGTCCGCGTCCGAAGTGGCACAGGCGCTATCGGGTGTGCCGAACGGCCAGGACGCACTCGTGCTGGTGTGGTCAAACGGAGGCAGCACCTTCCGCGTGTTGCATCCCTCCCAAGGCTAGAGCTAGCACTGATGACAAGTTGCGCGCTGCGTTCCGCCCACCTTCCATAGGGCCGGACGCAGCGAGCATTTTCTTTCTCACACCCCAGAAGTGCCGGCGGAGCGCCGGACGTCCCCCGCCCGGCCGGAGGATCCTTAGCTCGCGGACAGACCGAAGTCATCGCCCGCTGATGCGCTCCATCGACAATTCGAATTGGACTTCACACGAACCGGATATTAGAGTTTTAGCATCAACGCTATTAGGATCAGCGACATATGGAAAGTAGCGGAAGCCCAATAGAATCTGCCACCCAACACGCACCATGGTAATCACCAATCCCGCTGCCGATATAGGAAGCTGTATTTTCACCGATAGAATAGTCTCAGGATAGTTCTTCTAAACCGTGTTCGCGTCCCAAGGAGGACTGGGTGACCGTCTATGGGACCTGGAGAACTCAAGCAAATGGAGACAAGATTGGACCGATCGAATGAGCTAGTTGAGGATCGAGACCACGCTGCCTGCTCTCTCGACGCCAGCTATGTGCTGACGTGGGAAGAGATTGCGAACCTGGCGGCGGAGCCCGGCAAGCCAGCCGAGACCCTGATGAATGTGGTGGCGTTAATTGCCCGAAGGTTTGGCACCGATGTTTGCTCCGCCTATCTGCTGGAGCCCGACCGCGCCAATCTCGTTCTAGCCGCGACCCTCGGATTGCGCCGGGAATGCGTCGGCAAACTCCGCATGGCCGTCAACGAAGGACTCGTCGGCCTGGTCGCCGAACAGGTTCGCCCGGTGGC
The DNA here is from genome assembly GCA_035272625.1 of Terriglobales bacterium. GTDB lineage: Bacteria > Acidobacteriota > Terriglobia > Terriglobales > Acidobacteriaceae > Acidiflorens. The sequence continues at coordinate 37,983 of DATEQN010000053.1, forward strand.
CGTGGAACAAGTCAGGACCCATCCTCGATTCAAGTATTTCAGCGAAGCCGGCGAGGATGCTTACCAATCGTTCCTGGGAGTTCCTCTAATCGATCGCGGTGTATTGCAAGGCGTTCTGGTGATTCAAACCGTAGAGGCGCGGGTCTTTCCGGAAACTGAGATTCGTCTGCTCACGGAGGCCGCGGAGCGGGTTGCGCCCGTTGTCAGCGAAGCTCGCACGCTCGACCGTTTCATTGCGCCTGTTCAGGAGCGGCTCTGGGCGCTGGCCCGCAACCTGTGGTGGAGCTGGGATCACGATTCCTCCGGCTTGTTCCGCGATCTCGATCCGCTGCGCTGGAGTCAGCTCAACCACAGTCCGGTCTCGCTGCTGAACGAGTATCCGCTCGACAAACTCGAAGCGCGCGCCACCGAACTCGCCCTGCACAGCCGGATCAACTACGCCTATCGTCGCCTGCGCGAGTACCACGATGCGGAGCGCACCTGGGGCGCACGTCACGCTGGTGTGCTGCGTCCCCGTCCCGTGGCTTATTTCTCCGCCGAATTTGGCGTGCACGAGTCGCTCCCGGTCTATTCCGGCGGACTTGGAGTTCTGGCCGGCGATCACATTAAGAGCGCATCCGACCTCGGGATCCCCCTCGTCGGCGTGGGGTTGTTTTATGGCCAGGGGTATTTCCGCCAGCGCCTCGATCGCGATGGCTGGCAGCATGAAGAGTACCTTGAGATCGATGTCAACCAGTTGGCGATGGAAGCGGCCATCGGGAAAAACGGTCGACCGGTCGTAGTGCAGGTCGATACCCGCCATGGTTCGATCCGCGCCAAAGTATGGCGCGTGAAAGTGGGTCGCTGTGATTTGTTCCTGCTTGACTCCGACGTGGAAGGCAATACTCCCGAAGACCGCGAGATGACCTCGCGTTTGTACGGGGGCGATGGCCGCGTTCGCGTGCATCAGGAACTGCTTTTGGGCGTGGGCGGCCTGCGCGCTCTGAAAGCGCTCGGCATCACACCGGGAGTTCTGCACCTGAACGAAGGGCACAGCGGGTTTGCCGTCCTCGAAGCGATTCGGCAACGCATGGAGGAAGAGGGCATCAGCTTCGAAAAGGCCGTGCCGCGGGTTGCCCGTGAAGTGGTCTTCACCACCCATACTCCGGTCCCCGCCGGCCATGATCGCTTCGATGCCGATCTGGTCGAAGAGCACCTCGGACCTCTCCGCGAGGCCCTCGGTCTCTCCAAGGAAGGTTTCATGGCACTGGGCCGCGAGGATCCCGAAAGCGACGAACGTTTCTGCATGACCGTGCTCGGCCTGCGGCTCTCTCGGCGCGCCAACGCAGTTTCTTCACTGCACGGTGAAGTCTCCCGCGCGATGTGGACGGGACTCTCTCCGGGCAAGCCGGAAGATTCGGTTCCCATCGGACACATTACCAACGGCGTCCATGTCCCCACTTGGCTGGCGCCGCAGATGTTTCGCCTCTACGATCGCCATCTCGGCACGGGGTGGCATCTACGCAGCAGCGAGGCCAAAATCTGGGATGGCATTGACAACGTTGACGACGGCGAACTTTGGGAGACTCATTTCAACCTGAAGTCGCGAATGATTCAATTTGTGCGGCGCCGCGCCGTCAAGCAAGCCGCGCGCCGTGACGAACCGCGCAGCGTGCTCCAGCAACTGGAACGCGTCCTCAGTCCCGATGCGCTGACCATCGGTTTTGCGCGCCGCTTTGCCACCTACAAGCGCGCCAATCTGATTTTGGCCGACATCGAGAGAATCGCCAGCATGGTCAACGACCCAAAACGCCCGGTGCAGTTCGTGTTTGCCGGAAAGGCGCATCCTCTCGACGAACCCGGGAAGCGCGTCCTGCAGCAGATTGCCCAGTTGATGCGCGACCCGCAATTTTCCCACAAATTCGTCTTCGTCGAGGACTACGACATCAATGTCGGTCGCCATTTCGTTCAGGGGGTCGATGTCTGGCTTAACAATCCGCGGCGTCCGCTGGAGGCCTCCGGAACCAGCGGCCAGAAAGTCGTCTTGAACGGCGGCTTAAACCTCTCTGTACTGGACGGTTGGTGGGCGGAAGCCTACGACGGCTTGAACGGCTTCGCCATCGGAAACGGCAGGACTCACTCCGACATGAATGTTCATGACTCCCGCGACGGGGAGGATCTAATGCGCGTTCTTCGCGAAGAAGTGATCCCTCTCTACTATCATCGCGATCGCGACGGGCTGCCGCGCGGCTGGATCCAACGCATGAAGCGCACCATCCGTACCCTCGGCTGGCGCTTCAACGCCGATCGCATGGTCATGGATTACACGCTCAAGTGCTACGTTCCGGCGGCAGGCGGCACCTCGAGCGATCTCCGGCTGAAAATGTAAGAGAAACTGGCGATCCAGCCTTGCTGTGATGGAGAGCCGGGCGTTTCCGCCCGGCCTAAGTTCAGTATGAGGCAGGAGCCACTGCGTCTTCGGGATACGCTGGCATCCCGAACTCGGGAACGTCGAGGCCTTCTTCTTCCACCTCGGGTGCCACTCGCATGCTTTTCACTTTGTTGACGCACCAGAAGACCACGTAAGTTGCGCCGAACGCCCAGGCGGCAATCAAAGTTGCTCCCATAAGTTGGCACAGGAACTGGCGTGTATCGCCGTGGAGCAAGCCCGTTACGCCCTGGCCGGCGTGGCCCAGGTACGACGTTGCGCCGACGCCGTTCCATCCGGCGCCATACGCGCCATCGGCAAAGATGCCCACGCTGACCGCGCCCAGCCAGCCACAGTAGCCGTGCACTGAAATCGCGCCGCAGGGGTCATCGACCTTGAGAACACGGTCGTTGAACAGAACTCCCCCGCACACCAACAGGCCGGCCAGCAAGCCTATGATGACCGCCGAAGTCGGCGACACAAAGGCGCAGGGAGCGGTAATCGCAACCAGCCCAGCCAGCATGCCGTTGCACGCCATCGTGATGTCAGGCTTTCCGAACAGGAAGTACCACAAGACCATCGCGACCGCTGAACCCGCAACCGCGGCCAGATTGGTATTCACGGCAATCACGGAAATGCGCAAGTCGGTGGCGCCCAGCGTCGAGCCCGGATTAAATCCCATCCAGCCGAAGAGCAGAATGAAGGTGCCCGTCACTACGTACACGATGTTGTGCGCGGGGAAGACGCGGATTCTCCCGCCGGGACCATACTTGCCCAAGCGTGGACCGAGAATGACGGCCAGAGCCATGGCGCAGAAGCCGCCTACTCCATGGACCACCGTGGAACCGGCAAAGTCGACGTACCCGTGGCCAAGATTCAACGTGGTTCCGATTTGCGACATCCATCCGCCACCCCACACCCAGCAACCGGAGATAGGATAAAGAATTGCTCCGATGAAGAGTTCACAAAGCAGGAAGGCCCAGAAGGTGATCCGCTCACAAATGGCGCCGACGATGATGTACCCAGCGGTCTCCATGAACACGACTTCGAACAGAGTCAGGCAGTTGCTGGCGCTGTCGTAGGCCGGACCGGTAAGAAAAAAACCCTTGCCACCGACGAATCCCCACGATCCGCTGCCAATCAGAAACTTGTTGAGCGTGGGGATGCCGCCCAGGTTGGTGGGCGCGGCATTGATGGCAACCGCTCCAAACTGGAACGCATAGCCGACGGCGTAGTAGGCCAGGAAGGCGAACACGTAGGCCGCGAAATTCAGCATCATCAAGTGGGCGACATTTTTCTTTCGCACCAGTCCACAAGTCAGGAGCGCAAAACCTGCCTGCATGAAAAGAACGAGGTACCCCGTATTCAATGTCCAGGCGAAGTTGGTGGCCGCGCGGACGTGTCCCACACTGTCGGCGAGCTTCACCGCGAGCGGCTCTTTCGCTGCTTGCGCCTGATAGTCGTCGAATGCCTTCTTGTTCGTAGCATAGTCCGGAGCCGTTTTGTCGGCGGGCTCAGGGACGACGAAGGAATTACCGGCGGCGTCCACGGCGGTAGTTTTGTCCCCAGTTGCTATGCCCGACGGATCCGGCTTTGGGCCTTCATCCGCAAGGCAGGGCGCGGCCAGCGCAGCGAACATCCCGGCGGCGAGAAGGATGGCCAGAATAGATACGGATAATGACCGGGGTAGCAGGCGCGTGTCGGGCTTCTTCGTCATGGAAGTGCTCCTATTTCTATGCGATAGATCGTTTTCGCGGAATAATGCGGCGTGCGGAAGGGCGGTGTGAAATACGGCATGAAATGTCTTCGCAAGTCTCCAACTCGCGGGCTGCAATGTTCCCCACACTAAATGCCCGTGATCGGCTGAGTCCAATAGATATTTCTTCTTGCAGCCATCAGAAAATCTGTCCAAAAAGATTGGAGTTTCCCGGTTCCGAGGAGTCTCGAAAAGAGTCTCGAACCGCGGTTTCGACTTGACAGTTAGGCAAGACCATTTACTATAGATGAATATTTATGCATCATAATGGATAAATATGCCTCAATGAAGAAGTCACGTTATCGGGAAAGATTGAAGCAGATTTGATGACGGCCAAACTGAAAACTGCGGTTCTCGGCGCGACCGGCTATTCCGGCCTCGAACTCGCGCGCCTTCTCGGCCGCCATCCACGGACCGATACGCCCTTGCTTTTACGGCGCAGCACAGCGACCGCTGAGTCCGGCGGGGGTGGATTGCCGCACCAAGGATTGCCGCACCAAGGATTGCCGCACATTTCCGGCAACGGCCATTCGCCGATCCAGCGGTTCTCATGGTCCGCACTAGAGCGGCATGGCGTGGAGCTGTTGTTCCTGGCTACGCCACACGCCGTTTCTCGCGAACTTGTTACCGAGGCGATGACCTGCGGGCTGATGACCCGCGGGCTGCGAATCGTCGATCTTAGTGGCGCATGGCGGCTGAAACAGGAACAACATCGCGCCGTGTATGGCTTCAAAGATGCCAACGCGCAGACTGCAGCGGAACTGACCGAGCGCGCCGTGTACGGTCTGCCCGAATTGAAGTCGAATGCGGACCGAATCTCGTCGGCTGCTCTGGTTGCGAACCCAGGCTGCTATGCGACTTCCGTCATTCTTGCCCTGGCGCCCTTGCTCTCGGCCGGCCTTGTGGATTGCGATCGCGGCATCATCTCCGATTCGAAGTCCGGCGTATCTGGCGCCGGTAAGGAGCCCACGGCGCGTACCCACTTCGTTTCGGTGGCCGATAATTTCTCCGCCTATTCAGTCTTCGGACACCGTCACACTGGCGAGATCCTCGAGCAGTTGGCGCTCGGTTCGGGACAGTTGATCTTCACTCCTCATCTTTTGCCAATCCCGCGCGGCATTCTGTCCACGATTTACGTGCACCTGAACCGCGAAACGATGGCAGATGAGATTCAGAGTTGTTTCCAGGATTTCTACAAAGGCAAGCGCTGGGTGCGCATCTTCCCCGCGTCGAGTTTGCCGGAGATCCAATTTTCCGCGCACACCAACTACTGTGACCTCGGCTTCTGCCTCGCGCGCGATGGCCGCCGGCTCGTGGTGGTTTCGTGTCTGGACAATCTGCTCAAAGGCGCAGCCGGACAAGCCGTGCAGAACATGAACCTCATGTACGGCTGGGACGAAGCGGAGGGCCTGCAATGAAAATTGTCGTCAAGATCGGCGGCGCTGCACTGGAGGATAAAGAGACGCTCAAGAAGTGCGCGCAGGCGGTGGTGCAGCTTGCCGAAGACGGACATCTGGTTGCCGTCGTGCACGGCGGTGGCAGCGCGCTGACGCGTACCCTGAAACTCCTCGGAAAGACGAGTGACTTCGTCCACGGACTGCGTGTTACTGACGCCGAGACGCGCGATGTTGCCCTGATGGTACTCGCCGGCATCGTAAACAAAAGCTTGGTCGCGGCGATCGCCGCTGCCGGGCGGCCGGCCATCGGTCTTTGTGGCGGAGATGGCGGCGTCTTTCGTGCCCGCAAGAAACAGGACGCGGAATACGATTTGGGATATGTCGGCGAAATCTGCTTTTCGGAACCGCGCTGGCTGAAGGCCATCTGGGCCGAAGGCGGCATTCCCGTGCTCTCCTCGGTTGCGCTCGGAGGTGACGGGGAGTATTACAACGTGAATGCGGACCAAATGGCCGCCGCCTGCGCCATCGCCTGCGAAGCCGACGCACTGATTTTTCTCACCGACGTGGCCGGCGTGAAACAAGCCGACGGTGCGGTGATGCCTCGAGTGGATACCAAGCAAGTTGCCGGGCTCATCGACGAATCAGTAGTCAGCGGCGGTATGATGCCCAAGCTTGAAGCCTGCACGCAGGCTCTCAAGTCCGGCGTGGGACGCGTGCGCATCCTGCCCGCGTCGCAAGTCGAAATGTTGCCGCTGTTTTATTTCACCAAGCTGGAATGCGGCACGGAGGTGCTGAGAGCGTGAGCCTTGCCTCTGTTTCCCGCATGGAAAAGAAGGTCTTGCTTCCCACCTACGAGCGTCAGCCCATTTTGTTTGTTCGTGGGCGCGGCGTGTATCTCTGGGATTCTCGTGGCAAGCGGTACCTGGATTTCCTGAGCGGGATCGGAGTCAATGCGCTTGGCCACAACCACGCGACCATCCAAGCGACGATCAAGCGTCAGGCCAGCCGCTTGATTCATGTGTCCAATCTGTTCTTCCACGAGTATCAAGCGGAACTCGCGCGGTTGCTGACCGAAATCTCCGGACTTGACCGTGCTTTTTTTTGCAACAGCGGCACCGAGGCCTGGGAAGGAGCGCTCAAACTCGCCCGCGCTTTTGCGCAAATGACCAATCACAACGGCGGCAACCCGAAGTGGCGCATTCTTGCCATGCATAACTCTTTCCATGGGCGCACTTTTGGTGCGCTGGCCACTACCGGTCAGCCAAAATATCGAGCTCCATTCGTTCCTCTCCTGCCGGGTGTGAGTTTCGTCAAGTTCAACGACCTTGATGACCTGCAACGTAAATTTGATTCCAGCGTCTGCGCGGTGTGCATCGAGACGATTCAGGGAGAGGGCGGGATTCAACCGGTCAACAAAGAGTTTCTCGAGCTGGCTTCACGCCTGACGAAGCAGAACGGCGCGTTGCTCGTTCTCGATGAGATTCAGTGCGGTCTCGGTCGCACCGGACGCCACTTTGCCTACCAGCACTATGGCGCGTTGCCGGACGTGGTCACCGTTGCCAAGCCCCTGGCTTGCGGCTTGCCGCTCGGAGCCATCCTCACCACTGAACGAGTTGCCAAGTGCATGCATCCGGGGATGCACGGAACGACGTTTGGCGGAGGCCCGCTGGCCTGCGCCGTTGCTATCGAGTTCCTGCGCGCGGAACGGCAATTGCTGAAGCATGTGCGCGCGCTGGGTGAATACTTTCATGCGGCGCTCGAAGCGCTTGACAAGAAGCACAAGTCGATTCAGGAAGTGCGCGGAGCCGGACTGATGGAAGCCGTAGAATTGGATTCGTCCGAACTGGCGAAGGCGGTGGCCAAGCAACTGCTGCAGGAAGGGATCATCATCAATCGCACGCACGAAACCGTGCTGCGTTTTTTGCCGCCGTATGTGATACAGAAGAAGCACGTGGATCAAGTGATCAAGGCGCTGGACGCGGCATTGCAAAGAAATGAAGAGCTCACGCGCAGAAAAAAGAAAATCGCTTCGCCGCGGCGCAAGGAGGTCCATGCGCACGCGTGACGCGGTCCTTCCCGATGCCGAGCAGATTCATGCGCTCATCGCGGCGTACTCCGGCGACGGCACGCTGCTGCCTCGCTCGCTCGCGGAGATCTGCGAGAACGTCCGCGACTTTGTCGTCCTCGAGCATGATGGCCGCATCATCGGATGCGGCGCTCTGCACCTCTATGGCGTGCACCTGGCCGAGATTCGTTCGATCACTGTCGATCCCACCAGCCAAAGCTGCGGGGGCGGCCGACGCCTGGTCAAGGCTCTTCTGGCGCAGGCGGAAAAGCACAAAGTCACCTGCGTGTGCCTGTTCACTCGCATTCCCGAATTTTTCTCGCGCATGGGATTCACTACTGCTTCTCACGAGAATCTTCCCGATAAGATCCACAAAGACTGCTATCAGTGCCCCAGGCTTTATCGCTGCGATGAAGTTGCGATGATCCGCGGAAATCTGCCCACATTCGCAATCTTGCCGCCGCCGAAGAACTGGTTGAAGATTCAGGCATGACCGCGCTGCGCCGTTCTCCTGAGAAAATTCGTTTACCCCTGGGGTTCTCTTTTTCTGCGATCGCTGCCGGCCTTAAAGTCAGTGGCCGGCCGGACCTTGCGCTGGTGGATGCCGCCGGTGGCGCGACCGCTGCCGCATTGTTCACAAAGAACCGGGTCGTTGCTGCCCCCGTTGAAGTTGGGCGCGCGGCGTTGCTTTCGACGGGAGGCCGCGTTCGAGCGGTCCTCGTGAACTCCGGAAACGCCAACTGCGCCACCGGACGCGCCGGCATTCTAGCCTGCGAACGGGTCTGTCGCGAAGCCGGAAGACTGTTGAGCGCTCCCGCTGCCGAAATCTTTCCTTCCTCGACTGGCATCATCGGCGTTCGACTGCCGGTGGAAAAAATCCGGGCCAAGTTGCCGAAGCTCGTCATCGTTTCAGCGCGATCCGCCAGTCGGCGTGGCGTCCTCGCCTTTGCCCACGCCATCATGACCACCGACACCCGGCCGAAGATCGCGTCCGCGCGCTTCCGACTGGCTTCGAAAGAAGTCACCGTGCTGGGTATCGCCAAGGGCGCTGGCATGATCCATCCGCAGCTTGCGACCATGCTGGTGTACTTGTTCACCGATGTCGGTGCGATTCCGCGAGAGCTGCGAGCCCTTCTTCGCGAGGCGTGCGACCATTCGTTAAATTGCATTTCGATTGATGGCGACACTTCCACCAATGACACAGTGCTGCTGCTAGCGAGCGGCGCCAGCGGCGCTCAGGCGAGCGATGCTCACACCAGAAAGAAGCTTTCCGCCGCTCTGGCCGGGGTATGCCAATCCCTCGCCGAGCAGATCGTCAGTGACGGTGAGGGCGTGCAGCACGTGATCCGGTTATTCATCGAACAAGCGCGCGGCAGGGAAGAGGCGTTAGTAGTGGCGCGGACGATTGCTCACTCCATGCTCGTCAAAACCGCGTGGGCTGGGGCCGATCCGAATTGGGGACGCATTCTCGCCGCGGTGGGAAGGTGTGGCTTGCCCATTGATCCATCTTGCGTCCAAATTTTTATTGGTAGTCAGAAAGTATGCCGCAATGGAATCGCCTGCGCATTCAGCGAGCGGCAAGCTCACCGGACTCTCGCACAGCCTGTCTGTGACATTCGTGTGCAGCTTGGGCGCGGCCAGCACTCGGTGCGATTTCTCACTACCGATCTGACCGCCGAGTATGTGCGGATCAACGCCGACTATTCCACTTAGTGCGGAGGCTCAACCAGGATCTCAGCAGCGGTCAAACGGTAATCAGTCTTCTTAATTTGAAAACATGGGAGTAGCTGGAACAATCACAGACCTTCCACAGCTTTCGCATGTGTAAACCGTTTCGTCCAATCGTGCTTTAAACACAAAACTCTCCCTCACTGAATGTGCCACCAGTTGCGCATTGCAGTCGTTGCAGAAATACTCCCCGTTGCGTACGCTGTACCAAGTCTCCGTTGTTGTGGGCATATTAAACCTCTTCCAACCCACCATTTTACTCCGCGTCAACGCTCGCAGAATCAAGAATCGCGTTGACGAAGTAATGAACATGCCAGTCCTGCGGCACGCCGCGGGCAGATTCATCCATTACCCGGGACATAATGACGGCGCCGGCGGGCTCCGCCTGAGAATGGTCGCGGGGTCAGTGCGCTAGAAGCTGAACATGGCCTGCAGTTCGATTTTGCGATTGGCCGCGGCACTCGAAAATGGGCCTCCCGCCAGAGCAATCGACTGTCCGAAATTTTGTGAGCTCAGAACTCCGATAGGAGGCGCCGGATTCACCTTGTTTAGAAGGTTCCGCGCGTTCACGCTGAACGTCAGGTTATACCGTCGATTGGTTGCCGGGCCACCGCCACCGAACCCTCCGCCACCGGGCCCACGTCCAAGGCCGCCCCCTCCGCCACCGCCGCCGCGTGGACCACCACCACCGCCGCCAGGAGGACCACCGCCCGGCTGCGCTCCGCTTCTTCCACCAGTTTCCGGTCCGAAGCCGAAAGTTTTCGCCAACCGCAGGTTCAGCGTGAATTGGGATGGGCCGGTCAGATAGTTAATGGGAATCTGCGTGTACGACTGCCCCGGCGTCGCGGAAAACGTGTAATGGCAAACCACTGTTGGTGATAGGCATGCACCGGTAACATTGGGCGCGAATGCGGGACGGACGTTGAACTGCAAATCGCCGGCCAGGTCCTGGCCCACGGTGACGTTGTAGGGAGCGCCGGAATTGAAAATCATAAATGGACTCAGGCGAAACCCACGCGGCAACCCGATCGTCCCCCCGAAAAACACCCGATCTCGTATAGCAAAGGACGCGCGCCCGTAGTCCACGCTCAAATCGTACTGATTCGATGGGAAGTTCGAAGCGGCGGACGTGTCACTGTTGGCGTAGTTCAGCGAGTAGTAACCGAACAGAGACAGCTTCGCTCCTGCCCGGATGTTGAAGTTCGCGATCAACTGGTTCTGCCGGAAAAGTCCATCGGAGGAGTATTGATAAATGTCGCCTGCGTTTGGATTCGGGCGCAGCCCCGCGGAGTTCGGAGTGCCTGGCGTCGGCGCATTAGTATCGATCGACAGAAGCTGGTGCACGCCGCGGGCATTCAGATACGTGAGCGTAATGTTGGCGATCTTTGTGACCTGTCTCTCCATGCTAAACGCCGTTTGCATGATGTAAGGTGCATGCAAATCCGGGGCGATCTGATAAATCGGGGAAGTCGTTTGCGCTGGTAGCTGGACGGTCGGGAAAAAACTTATCAATGCGCAGGGCTGCGGCGGCTGCGACTGTGGGCATGACACGGCGTACTGCTGCTGGGTTACGCCGTTCAAACGGTTTGCATTCAGAACCAGGTTCTGGGTGAATCGGTCGTAGAACATGCCGAAACCGCCGCGCAGTACGGTTTTCGGCGCATTCTTTCCACCTCCGCCGAGGCCCCATGAAAAACTGACGCGGGGCGCCCAGTCCGCATGATCGTGAATCGCGTTCTGGGTTTCAAAGCGCAGCCCGCCGCTCAGCGTGAGGTTGGGGCGGACCTTCCAGTCATCCTGTACGTACAGTCCGGCATCCACCACGGTGACCGGGAGCGTGGGCACCACGCCGCTGGTTGTTGCATCCAGCGTAAACTGCGTCGGCCCCAGAGTCTGGGGGGCGCCCCCGGCGAGAGCCTGCACAGCGGTCGCATAGGCTTGTATGCTCGGAAACGTGAAGCTGCCATTAAATCCGGCGCTCGAAGTATTGACGTCGTGAACTGCTCGCAGTCGCCCTCCGAATTTCAGAAAGTTCTTGCCCTGCGCTATCGAAGTGTAATTCTGCAGTTCGTAATGGTCCTGGTGGTCAGTCTGCGCTCCCGAACTGGCGCGGCCACCTGCGAATCCCCCGATCACATTGATGGACGCGTTGGTCGTGAACCCGGGCGGCAAACTCTGCAACGCAGTCGTTACCGGATTCTGCTCGCTGTTATCGCGCAGATACTGAAAGCGCGTCTCATTGATAGCCTTCGTACTGATGACTTGAGTATCGGTGATCTGGACCGTGTGTTCGGTGGAAGTGGTGTCGTAGCCGGCCTCCGGCAGCACTGACCCGCCGACACCTGCGTTCTCCTGAGTATCACGGTAATACTGGTAGCGGGCGGTGAGCGTGTTGTTGGTGCTGACCTGGTAGTCGATACGCGGACCGATGTTGGTGCGGGTGCGCGGGTTGGGCTCGTCTTCGGTCAGTTGAAACGGTTCGAGGGCCGAGTTCAGAGCCTGCGTGTTAACCACCGCGATCTCGTCGATGTTGCGGCGCTGCATGTCGAGGAAGAATGACGCCTTCTTATTGATCGGCCCGCCGATGTTTCCCATATAGATCACGGAGTCGTACGGCTCCTGCGTAGCGTCGCCCAGAAAGGGATTGCGCGTGTTTAATCCCGAACTGTTGCCCACGACTGAGAACTGTCCATGAAACTTGTCGGTGCCCGGCTTGGTGAAGATTTCGATTCGGCCATAGCCCAGCTTGTCGTACTCGGCTGAAAACGGATTCTGATTGATGCGAATCTCGCGAATCGATGACTTCGGCGGAAGTTGTCCGGCAGTAAATCCGTCGATGTAAAGCTGCCCGCCGTTGGGACCGGCCGAAGGTCCCGCCAGCGCTTCAAGGTCAGACTGCAATTCGTCGGGGTCGTCGGGAAGCGCTTCCAGATCTTTGCCGCTGAGAACGATCGCACTTGCGTTATTTGCGGGATTGGTGTCGAGCTGCGGTCCCTCTGCCTCCACGTTCACCTTTTCCTGCTTCACATTGATGTCGAGCGCAATGTTGAATTGCGCGACCTGGCCGGGCGCTACGTCCACGTCTTTCTGCACAAAAACGGCGAATCCCTGGGCATTCGCCGTGACTGTGTACTTGCCAGGGGCCAGATTTCCGATCTCGTAATTGCCGCTGCGGTTGGTGGTGGCCAAATGCGTTGGTCCCCCGGAAACAAGGACGGCTACCGCGGCGTTCGCCACGACCGCACCCGAGGGATCCGTCACTTGGCCGCGCAAGGTTCCCGTCGTTGCTGATGACTGGGTTGATGACTGCGCCTGCGACTGCGCCGATGCCGGCGCCGCCAGCCCGATCAGCGTCGCCGGAATCAGAATCGACAGAATGAAGACTGATAGTTTCAACAGACACCGTTTCTTTCCAGGCAGATCACATTGATTATTGATTAAGAACACGGATTGAGATTTGTCCCCTACTGTGCGGCGTCACCTTCTCCACCGGGCGCGCCCAGCGACCACGGCGAAAGCAGCAAGGATGCGCTCTGGTTTGGCGACGCCGTCAGGATGGCCTCTACTCCGGCCAGTAGCTTGATCGCCGTAACCGCGTCTGAATTTCCGCCTGCTGTCGCCAGGATCACAACGGCATCGCCCTTCTGCAAGTCTGCCAGCTTGATGGTGGGCACACGGCTCAACATGCGCTGCAAGTCTGGAGGACCGTTCCCGCCGGGCCCGCCGCCCTGCCTGCGTCCCCCGCCCGCACCTGGCGCAGCGCCTTGCCCGCTCGTAGCTTGGCCTTGGCCGACGCCGTCCGGTCGATCTCCACTGCCTCCACCTGCCGAGCTTTTCAATCGCATCGCGATGCGCTGTGCCATCTCTGCCGGCAACTTCTGCAGTTGCGAGTCGGGAGCCACCTTCACTACGATCGTGCTCTTGCTGATCGCATCCTGCACCGTGATCGAATTGTTCCCGGCGTCGATTGCCTTGATGGTCCCGGCAATATTTGGAAATGATCCGGAGACAATTTCCTGCGCACTTACTTCGCCGCCATCCGGGGTACGAGTTCCGCGTGCGCGCAGCTGATCTCCCACCTTGATCTGATCGACGGGCGCCGGTTTCGCGTCATCGAATTGCACCGAGCCGGGCGCGTAGCGGCGCAGGATCGTATCCTTGGCAATGTGGACGGCGATATTCTTATTCGGGCCTATGCGGCCGGGTGAGATGGTGATGACACCCGTCGCCGCGTCCACCGCGGTAACGACTCCGTCCACCCCTCGCTTCTGCCAGTCCTCGAGGTCGTGCTGATGTTTGGCCGCTACCTCGGCCTGCTTCATTACAATTACCGCCAGCGCCGTGATCGTGTGCCCGTCCGCTGATGCCTGTCCGCGAATCAGCACGCGATCTCCAGGCTGCAAGTCTTGCGCCTGCAGAGCGGTCGCGTTCTTCAGATCTTTTTCTCCTGGCGGCACACGCAGGATCTTCGTCGAGCCCGTCAACTTCGCCGTGACTTCGCCACCGGACTCTGCCGCGACCGTGATCGAATCCGCCTGGATAGTCTTGATGACCCCCACGGCCTTGGCGACTTGTGCGCCTCCCGAACTGTCGGTTGGCTTGCCTTGCGCGCACACCAAGCCCGGCCCCGACACCGTCAGAGTGACCATCGTTGTCAGCAGGCACACAAGAAGGCACACGCGCAGCTGCTTCTGCCGGGGAAATCGCATGATCTAACTTTAGCATCGCCAAACCCACCTTATTCGACCCTTTACGAAGTTTTACCGGGCATTGACCGTGCTTTTACAGGACGCTGGCAACTGCAACTCCATCGCCACGCATCCACTCAATAGGTATTCAACTCCAACTGGTAAACGATGCTTGCGTGGATGCCCATGTCCGCAGGAAAATCCAGTTCGGAAAAGCAATCTCAGCCGGCCGCGGCGGGTCTCCTATACCGTTTGACGGTGGCCTCCCCGAGTTGGGCGGGTGCGATCCTGGCCGTGTACACTATTTTTTCGTGCCGATTCGGCGCTCTGAAGATTCGTGTCAGGTAAACGATAAACGGAGGACGCACGGTGAATCAGACCTGGCCGAACAATCCCCGGCGCAGTAGAGATAAAGGCAAAGGCAAAGAGACGATTGCGAGCCGGTCATTCCTAGGCCGGTCATTCTTGGGCAGGCCGGTTGCCTATGTGCTGATCGCCGCGCTGGGCGCTCTTCCCGGAGTCGGCCCGTCGATGCGGGCGCAGGATGCCGCTACCACCATCGCGGTCGATGTCAAAGTAGTGGCGCTGCCTGTTACCGTTCGCGACAAACATGGCAAGATCGTCCGCGACCTCACTAAAGACGATTTCATGCTACAGGAAGACGACCGCGCACAGACGATCAAGTATTTTTCGCAGGATGCGAATCTTCCGCTCACGCTGGGTCTGCTCGTCGACACCAGCCGCAGTCAAACCAACGTCCTTGACGCGGAGCGCAATGCCAGCCGCAGCTTTCTCGATCAGATGCTGGTGCAGCCGAAGGACAAAGCCTTCCTTATTCACTTCGATCGTGAAGTTGAACTGTTGCAGGACCTGACTTCATCCCGTGAAAAGCTGCAAGCGGCGCTGGAATTGCTCAAGACGCCATCGGATCGCGAGCGATCCAACGATCCGAATGATTCCGACGATTCCCGCTCCGGCTCGGGCTCGCATCATGGCGGCGGTACCCAGCTTTACGACGCCGTTTATCTGGCGTCGAACGAGTTGATGAAGAAGCAGCACGGCCGGAAGGCGCTCATCATTCTTTCGGACGGCGTTGACCGCGGCAGCAAGACTTATTTGGAGAGCGCGATTGAGTCCGCCCAACGTGCCGACACGGTTATCTACTCCATCTATTTCGCGGAACCTCACCACGATCAAGGCCAAAGGCGAGGCGGCGGAATGGGACGCGGAGGCGGCGGTTGGCCCGGAGGTGGTGGTGGCTGGCCGGGAGGCGGCGGTGGATACCCGGGCGGTGGCGGTCGCGGCGGTGGTCAACGTCGTACCGAGGAACCGCGCACCGATGGCAAGAAAATTCTCGAGCGGATTTCCAAAGAAACGGGTGGACGTTTCTTTGAAATCACTAAGAAGGAAACCGTCGGAGATATCTATGACAACATTGTCGAGGAACTACGCGTCCAATACAACATGGGCTTTACGCCCGATAAAGACAGCGCGGCCTCCGGTTATCATCACATTGAGTTGACGGTGAAGCGCAAGGACCTGATCGTGCAAACCAGAGACGGATATTACGCTGACCGCGAGGTTGCCGATCGCAAGAATTGAGGTAAAGCGGCGGGAGCGCCGATTTTGGCAGGCTCCGAATTCTTGCGATCAGTAACTTATTTCCCCGCGAGTTCATCGCGCAGCGCCTGCCCGAGTGACGCCTGGCGATCTGCGTTCAACTTCGTTCCGCCTGAGGTCAGGTACAAGACATCAATCGCCATCTGCCCCTCGGTTTCGATCAGCGCAATTTCGATGTTGCACTCATGTTTCGAGACCAGCGAGCACATCCGGTAAAGCAGTCCCGGACGATCCTGGGTCAGAATCTGCACCAGCGTACTGTGCGCCGAGCACCCGTCGTCGAATTCAATCTGCGTCGCGATCTTGACCTTCGTGCCGTTCACCTTCTCCGATTTCAAGCGGTCGCGCAACATGCGCGCTACGTCGGCTTCGCCTTTGATCACGGCTGCGATGCTTTTTTTCAGACGTTCCCATTCTTGCAGATTCATCTCCAGCGTCCGGAATCGATCGGTGAAATAGAAAGTGTCTACCACCATGCCGGCGGCGTTCGAGAACGCATTCGCTTTCACGATATTCATTCCCCACGCGGCGAGTGCACCCGAAACCGAGGCGAACAGGAAAGGCCGGTCGGTCGTAATCAGCGTCA
Source organism: Terriglobales bacterium (assembly GCA_035272625.1). Lineage (GTDB taxonomy): Bacteria > Acidobacteriota > Terriglobia > Terriglobales > Acidobacteriaceae > Acidiflorens. The sequence goes on from DATEQN010000053.1 coordinate 54,230, forward strand.
GCTCATACCAGTGACGGACTTGCTTCAGACCTAACTGGACGCCGTCCTGCCCCAACCGGGCAGCCATTTCGGCGTGTGCCAGAACGTCGGTTGCGCCGTGGATCCGCAGATAACGTTGCGGCAATCCCTCCAAGAAAATGTTGATCTTCTTGCCTGCTACCGGAGCCAGCGACCGCAGATGGGCGAGGCTGGAGTCCTCGGCGCCCGTGTGCACGCGCTCATCGGCGCTGCGGCTCAAATAGTTGGCGCACGCAATGTACAGTTGCCAAAGGCTATCGGCCTTCCACGGCGTCATGGCCTCGGGGTTCACGGCTTTGATGTCGGCATACGTCAGCAGGCACAGCATCTTCAGCCGCTCGGGCACCCCCACCTTTTCGGCGAACGCCTTCACATTTGCCGGATCGAATACGTCGCGCCGCATCGCCGCCGACATTTCCAGATGGCTCGCCACCAGATACCGCACCGTCTCGCGATCTACCGGGTCGAGATCCAGCCGCTCCGCGCAACTGTCGGTGAGTTGCAGGCTGATCTCAACGTGATTCTCGCTGGGAACGGCTTTGCCGGAATCATGCAGCAGCAGCGCCAGGTGAAGCAGTTCCGGCTGTTCGAGTTCACTCTGCAACTCCGCAAAGCGCTGGTCCCATTCCGATTTCGACTCTTTCAGGCGATGCAGATTTTCGATGGCCAGGAAAGAGTGCTCATCCACGGTGTAGCGATGGTAAAAATCCCGCACCACCAGCGCCTCAATCCCCTTCAGTTCCGGCAGCAGGAGTGCCAACAGGCGAAGCGCGTTCATGGCGCGCAGGGCGTCGGCAGCGTGCGGCTGCACCAGAGTTTCCTGCAGGTAAAGCCACAACTCGGCGCCCCGCGGAGGCGTCGCCGCCAGCGCGGGCAGCGCCTGCTCGACTTTATATTCGGTGGTTGTGCTCAGCTTCAGGCCATGTTCCGCCATGAAATGAAAAAGCCGCAAGAGCAGTTCCGGGTCCCGCAGCCCGCCGGATTGCTGCGGTTGCTTCAAGAAGATCAGTCCATCCACCACCGAGAAGTCATCGCTTGAAACCCGTGACCGCCAGCCCTGGAATTGCCGGTACAACGACGACCAGGCCGCGGGAATTTCCTCCAGCAATTGGTTGCAGACTCGGTGCACGCTGCGCACATGGCCGAAGTAGACGCGCATCCAGTCCGCGGCGTTCGTGATTTCCGCATCGCTGGCCCCGATCTTTCTCGCCGCCGCTTCGTCCTGCGCCTCCCAGGTGAGCGTGTTGTCGTGACGCCCGTGCCGGAAGTGCAGAAAGCAACGCACGGACATTTGGAAGTCGAGGGCGGCGTCGAATGCCCTCCGTGACGAAACCGGCAGCAGCGTGTTCGTGTCCGGCCACACCTTCAACTTTTCCATCGCGGAAATCAGCGCCAGCCAGTTGGCAACGTTGTAGTCACGCAAACCGCCGGGCCCATCCTTCACGTTTGGTTCCAGATGAAAGACGGTATTGCCAAATTTGTGGTGACGAGCGCGCGTGAGCTCGGCCAGGTTCTGGATCAGGTTCTGGCAATCCCGTCCCACCAGACGGGGAACAGCTTTCTCGCGCAGCCGCGAAAAAAGTTCACGATCGCCCGCCAGGTAGCGGCAGTCGAGCAGTGAGATGGCAAACTCAACATTGTTCGGATCCAACCGTTCGCACTCCGCCAAATTTCGGGTAGCGGGACTGAGCTTCAGACGCAGGTCCCACAATTCCTGCGAAAAACTCCGAATGGGGTCTTTGAATTCACTCTCGGAGTTGCCGTTGGCGTGCAGAAAGAGCAGATCAATATCGGAGTGGGGGAAAAGCCAGCCGCGCCCGAATCCTCCGGTGGCCACCAGGGCAAAGTTTTTCGGGGTGTCAGAGCCGGTAGGGTTGGAGCCAGGTTGCGAATCAAGGATAATTTCTTTCCAGAGCCGCTGAACAATCGAATCGACCAGCGCCGTGCGGCGGGCGAGCGCCGTGCGCCCTTCACCGGTGACGGAGAATTCCTGCTCAATGGCAGCGGATTCCCTGACGTACAAGTCCGATAACTCGCTGCGGACGGTGGCCCCGGTGGTCATTCGATGACAGTCTCCCCGAACTGTTCAGCCCCTGCTCCAGCTTTATTCCGTTCTGCTCGCAACCAAGCAGACAAGGGGGATGTCGATCTTTTCCTGTCAATCTTTTGCTGTCGATCTGTCGTCTCGAAATTCGTGCGCTTACAGCACGCTCTCGCCACGTTCGTCGTTGCGAATCCGAATCGCTTCGTCGATGCGCGACAGAAAAATCTTTCCGTCGCCGATCTTGCCGGTACGAGCCGCCGTGGTGATCGCCTGCACTACTTTTTCGACCATCTCATCGGCTAGAACGATCTCGAGTTTCACCTTCGGAATCAAGTCCACCGTGTACTCGCGTCCCCGATAAAATTCGGTGTGTCCTTTCTGCCGACCATGCCCTCTGGCTTCAAACACAGTCATGCCTTCGACGCCAACCTCGTGCAATGCGTCCTTCACTGCCTCGAGTTTGGAAACTTGAATAATCGCTTCGATCTTTGTCATGGTTCTCCGTCTCGTTGATTCCTTTGCCTGTTTCGGTTTCTCGTTATGCGGCCGGCTCCCAATAGTATCCCTCTTCACCGTGTTGCGAGAGGTCGAGACCTTGCATCTCGTGCTCCTCTGGAACGCGCAGGCCAATCGTGATGTCTACCAGTTTTAGGATAACCACGGTTCCCACGATCGCCAACCCCCAGGCAATCGCTATCCCGACCAGTTGATTAAGCAGTTGGTGAGCATTGCCCTCGAGCCATCCCGAAGCCAGCGTGCGTCCCTGAGCGTCCTTAAAGATGGGATTCACCGCGCTCGAAGCGAAGACGCCCGTCAGCAGAGCTCCCAGAGTTCCGCCCGCGCCGTGTACGCCGAAGGCATCGAGCGAGTCGTCGTATCGGAACATCGACTTTACCTTGGTCACCATGAGGAAACAGAAAACACCCGCGGCCAAGCCGATGGCGATGGCCGACATGGGCGAGACAAAACCGGCCGCTGGAGTGATCGCGACCAGCCCCGCCACGGCTCCAGAGATCGCGCCCAGTGCGCTCGGTTTCCCCCGCTTCCACCACTCCGCGGCGCTCCAGCCGACGGTTGCGGCGGCGGCGCCAAAATGCGTGGCGACGAATGCACTCGTAGCCAGAGATCCCGCTGACAGTGCACTGCCCGCGTTGAACCCAAACCATCCCACCCAGAGCAGGCAGGCCCCAATGAAACTCAAGACCACGCTATGCGGAGGCATGGATTGCTTCGGATAGCCGATGCGGGGCCCCAGATACAGCGCGCACACTAACGCCGATACACCCGACGTCACGTGCACCACCGTGCCGCCGGCGAAATCCAGGCAGGGGAACCGTCCGCCGAGAGAGGCATTCAGCCAGCCGCCCTTCCCCCAGACCATGTGCGCCATGGGGGCATACACCACGAGCGACCACAGCACCATGAAGGCTGTCATCGCGCTGAATTTCATGCGCTCCGCGAACGCACCCGTGATGAGTGCCGGGGTGATGATGGCAAACATCAGCTGGAACACCATGAATGTCTGGAGCGGAATAGTCGCGGCATAATCGGGGTCGGGTTGCGCTCCCACGCCGCGAAGAAAGACGTTGTGCAAGCCGCCGATGTAGCTGTTTCCCGGAGCGAAGGCCAGACTATAGGAGATCAGGGCCCAAAGCAGAGTGACGATGGCCATCAGCGCGAAGCTTTGCATCATCGTCGACAGGACGTTCTTTTTCCGCACCAACCCGCCGTAGAACAATACCAGGCCGGGTCCGGTCATCATCAGGACCAGGGCAGAACTCGTCAGCATCCAGGCGTTGTCGCCGGAGGACTTTGCGTCGGCCACGGCCTGTTCCAATTTTGCGATCTGTGCCGATTGCGCAGCATTCTCGGCGGCATTCGCGCCCGAAGTTTGCGCCAGCCCGCTGATCGCGAATAGACACACCATTACCAACGTAAGACAAACAATGGCGGAATTTTTCATCAATGCCTTCTGACTCCTCGTTTGGAACGTGCAGCACCCATAACAATAGTCGCTGAGCCGCCGTTTGCGGAAATCGAAACTATTTATATTCGTGATTGGAAATCTTTATGTGGGCTTTTCGGAGGAAGCCGCCGTCCAATTGACGCCGGAGGGCTTTCTGCGGTTGGATGGAAGCTGCGTGGCACCTGCGCCTACCATTCTCGATCCCGAGTCGCGACGGTTTAGCCGTCTCGACGCCGCCTGGCTCACCATCTGGCTCCTCTTCCTGGTTGGGCTCGCCGTGCTCCCTCCGCAATTCGAATGGCACAAGCAGTTGATTCTCTTCGCCATCGGAATTGTGCAACTGCTGGAGACAAAATTGATTTCCCACCTTCCCAGGCGCGGAGTCTTCTACGTCATCCTGCTCAAGATTTTGCTGGCAACCCTGCTGATCGATCACACTGGCGAAGTCGGAATTAACAGCAGTTACTATCCTATCTATTATCTTCCGGTCGTCACCGCAGCGCTTTACTGCGGGACGTGGCTGACGCTGCTCTGGACGCTGTTTGCGTCCGCCGCCTACTGCTCGTATCTGTTCATCGACCCCGCGATGCAGGAATACGAAATCACTCCCGAGGCGTTGGGATTCCTGGCGCTGCGGATCCTGTTTTTCTTTCTCGCCGCCATGGTAGTCAACCGCTTCGCGCAGCAGAGTCAGCATCAAACCCAGTTGTATCGTGAACTCGCCGAACGCCTCGCCGAAACCAATCGCCGCCTCGAACACGCGCAAGCCGAAGCGCGGCGGTCGGAACGGCTGGCTGCTCTCGGCCAGCTCTCCGCCGGACTGGCTCATGAAATCCGCAATCCCCTCGGAGTCATCAAGGGCTCGGCGGAAATGTTGACGCAGAGATTGCAGGCCTCCGACGAGCTTGCCCGCGAGCTGGCCGGCTACATTTCGACTGAGGTCAACCGGCTCAGCGCCCTGGTTACCGAGTTTCTCGACTTCGCTCGTCCTCTTCATGCGCAACCACGTCCCGCGGACCTGATCGCCCTGCTGGATCGCGTCCTGCAGATTGTCGCGAGTCGTTTTGCCGCTAAACCATTTGTCGCTGAACCGTCTTCTGGTACACAAGAGACGGTCAAACCCGTGCGCGTCGAGCGCCACTATGCCAGCGGACTGCCTCCCGTTCCGCTTGACGAAAGCCTGTGCGAGCAAGCCTTCCTTAATCTCGTGCAGAATGCCTACGAAGCCATGGAAGACCGCGGCGGCACGTTGCGGGTTGACGTTCAACCCGCTACGCAGAACGATCGTGAGGGAGTGGAACTCCGTCTCGCCGACAGCGGGCCTGGCGTCCCGGAAGAGCTGCGCGAAGAAATTTTCAATCCGTTCGTGACCACGAAGAAAGCCGGCGTGGGACTGGGCCTCTCCATCGTGTCGAAGATCGTGGACGGGCATCATGGGTCGATCCATGTGGAGAACGCGCCGGGAGGCGGTGCCGTGTTCACGCTTTTCTTCCCGCTCGAAGAAACCGTCGAGCCGCACGCAACTGCCGAGCTGCGCTCGGCTTGGACGGGCGAGGGCGCCCGTCCCCACACGAGCTAACCAAATGCTGACTATCCTTATCATCGAAGACGAAGCCAAAATGCGGCGTCTCCTTGAGCTGAACCTGGGCGACGACGGCTTCAAGACGCTCTCCGCCGGAGATGCCGAAACTGGCTTGAAGCTGCTTACCTCCGAACCCGTTCACCTTGTTCTCACTGACCTCAAACTTCCCGGCATCAACGGCCTCGAATTTCTGCAAACGGCCAAGCAGCAAAATCCGGCTTTGCCCATTGTCGTCATGACCGCGTTCGGGTCGGTTGAAACCGCGGTTGAGGCGATGAAAGCTGGCGCCAGCGACTACGTGCTCAAGCCGTTCTCACTCGCCGAAATGCGGATGGTGGTGCACAAGGAACTTGATAACTCGCGCCTGCGCGAGGAGAATCGCTCGCTTCGCGAAGCCCTTGGACAGAGGTACAGCCATCCCAACATCGTCGCGATCAGTCCCAAGATGCAGGAAGTGCTGGCCACCGTCGAACGGGTTGCACCCACCAACTCCACCGTGCTGCTCGGCGGAGAAAGCGGAGTTGGCAAAGACCTCATCGCCCGCGCCATTCACGAAAAATCGCGCCGCGCTTCCGGACCGTTCGTCAAGATCAACAGCACCGCTATACCAGAGAATCTTTTGGAGAGCGAACTCTTCGGCTACGAAAAGGGAGCTTTCACCGGCGCTGCCACCAGCAAGCCGGGCAAATTCGAACTCGCCGACAAGGGCACGCTCTTCCTCGATGAAATCGGAGACGTGCCGCCTGCCATTCAGGTCAAACTTCTCCGCGTGCTGCAGGAGCGCGAGTTCGAGCGGCTGGGCGGCACGCGCACCATCAAAGTCGACGTTCGTCTTCTCGCGGCCACCAACCGCGACCTGCGCGCCGCTCTCGAAGACGGGACGTTTCGTGAGGACCTTTATTACCGGCTCAACGTGGTCCCGATCGACATCCCGCCGTTGCGCGAACACAAAGAAGATATCCCTGGACTCGCGAACCTGTTTCTCGCGCGCTTCGCCAAAGATTCCGGGAGATCGGAAAAAATCACCGGCATTTCTTCCCCCGCCATGCAGCTTCTTGCCGGCCATTATTGGCCGGGCAATGTGCGGGAACTGCAGAACGTCATCGAACGAGCCTGCGCGCTGGCTTCGGGCAACCAGTTGGAAGCCAGCGACATTCAACTCGACGCGCCGCGCACTCGCAGCGGCGCAGTATCCGATCGCTTCCTCCCCGACGGCATGACGCTTGACCAGTGGGAAGATGAAATGATCCGCGAAGCTCTGAAACGCGCGGGCGGCAATAAGTCACAGGCGGCGCGTCTGCTTGGGCTCTCGCGCAATGCGCTGCGGTATCGCTTGTCTAAGATCGGCATCGACGACAACGATGGCGAGTGAAAGATCGGGCGATCGGGTGATCAACAAACACACTGCATTTCTCCTGGTACTTTCCGGTTTCTGCCTATTCACTAGATGGTATCTTAGCTATTTGGTACTGTCAGCCTCCCCCCTGTGTATTGGAATCATAGGGTTAGGGCGAAGTGCGGTAGTGGTGGGCTAATTCGCCCACTACCAGAGATCCCACCCACATCTTTGATTTTAAATGACTTATTTGAAAAACTTCTGGAATAACTGCGTAGGGGGAGATCCTACTACACGCCCTAACCGCGCCCTGGCCGAAAACCACCACCCTGGTGGAACCGGGCCACCGGGACGCCGCTAATCGCCGGCTGTCGGTGCTGTTATGTTTCTCCTAATGTTATGAAAAATATAGCGGTTATAGGAATCTAGACTCTCTGTTTGATATTGGCACTCAGACTGCATTCTTATAGGCAGGGTATTTGTCCCGAACGAGGTGGAGGCACGTAATGAAGTTTAAATTAATAGCAGCACTTCTAGGATTGATGATGGCGATTCCAGGCGCCGTCATTGCTCAAAACCCGGCTCAGAACCCGGACGATCAGGCGCCGGATCAGAATTCGAAGCCATCGCCGAACATTCAAGCGCCCATGCAAGCGCCCATGTCTGGTCCCAACGATCAGGGTCCCGCGGACCAAGATTCAATGGATAACGATTCGATGAATCAGGCCCCGGCGGGAGGTCCCAACGACACAGGTTCCAGTAACCCAGGCCCCAGCGGTCCGACTTCTAACACGCCGGCTCCAGTGGAAAACAATGGTGTGGCGCGCATCAGTCTGATTCACGGCGACGTGTCCACGCAGCGTGGCGACTCCAAGGACTGGGCGGCGGCTGTGATCAATGCTCCCGTGCTCGCTGGCGACCGGGTTTCTACCGGCGACAAGGCGCGCACCGAACTTGAACTTGACTATGCCAACACGCTTCGCCTCGCTGAGCATACGCAAGCTAATATCACTCAGCTCACGCGCTCGCAAATTCAGATTCAACTTGGACACGGGATGGCGAACTACACCGTCTACAAGGGCAGCGATGCGGACGCGGAGATCGATACTCCGAACGTTGCCATTCGCACCGAGCGGCGCGAATCCAGCTTTCGAATTCTGGTAACTGCCGACGATCACACCGAAGTGCTGGTCCGCAAAGGCGAAGTCGAGGTTACGACTCCGCAGGGCGGCACGCGCGTCGGACAGAACCAATTCATCACCATTCAGGGAGCTGGCGCGGACGCGCAGTACAAGATTGGCGAGGCTCCGGCCCGCGACGACTTTGATCAGTGGAACACGGATCGAGACAACATGATCCGCAACTCGGAAGCGCGTCGGCACACTAACGACTATTACGTCGGAACCGAGAATCTCGATGGTCACGGCACTTGGTCGGAAGTTCCGGATTACGGTCCAGTGTGGCGGCCAGCGGTGCCGCCGGACTGGGCTCCTTATCGCGATGGGCGTTGGGTTTATGAGCCTTATTGGGGATGGACCTGGGTTTCTTATGATCCCTGGGGCTGGGCTCCTTATCACTACGGTCGCTGGATGTATATCGACGGAGGGTGGGGTTGGTGGCCCGGTCCGGCGTACGGGTATCCGTTCTATCGTCCGATCTGGGCTCCGGCTTATGTTTCCTTCTTCGGATTCGGCGGTGGTTTTGGATTCGGATTCGGCTTTGGCGGGATCGGCTGGCTTCCGCTTGGTCCTGGGGACTTTTTTCATCCCTGGTGGGGCCGGTGGGGCGGGGGCTTCGGCTACGCCCGTTTCGGCGAATTCAATCGCGGTGGCTTTGCTCCGCTGCGCGCCGGCTCACGGTTCTCGAATGTGAACCTGGCGATGCATGACGCGAACTTCCGCGGTGCGACGAGCGTCTCCGGCAGGGACTTCGGCACGGGCCATATGAACGCCCACGCTATGAGTCACTCGGAGATGCAGAACGCGCGTTTCAATACAGGGAGATTGTCCGTGAGCCCGAGCCGTGAGAGCTTTTCGGCCAGCGGACGACCAGCGGCTGCATCGACGACTCGGAACGTGTCGCAGAATCAGCACTTCTTCTCAGCTCAAGGAACGAGCCGAGGTAACACGGGTGCGAGGGCGAATGAAAGGTCGATGGGAAACGGCCGCGAAGTTTCACGACCTGGAAACGGCGGCTCGAATAACGGAATGCAGCACTCCAATCAGAGTACGGAAAGAGGTTCGGAAGCGCGCGGCAATTCAAATTCGGGATCCGCGTCCAGACCCGGCAACTCGGGTGGCTCCACGTCCGGACGCGAAGGCGGCAACAATGGCGGCTGGCAGAAGTTTTCGCCGATGCCTCCGCGGGCATCTTCTGAGTCAGGCAGGCCGGGTGAATCGGCCGGCCGCGGCTCCATTGGCGGAGCAGGGGAGCGCAGTCCGTACGGCTCTGCTCGCAGTTCGGGCTCAGAGGGCCGTGGTTACGGTTCAGGCAGCTACGGTACACGTGGGTACGGTGGAAGCTCCCGTCCGCCGCTCAACATGAGGCAGCCCATTGTCACTCCGCGGTCTTACGGCGGAGGTGCTTATGGCGGCGGACGCTCAGCCCCTAGTTACGGCGGCGGACGTTCAGCTCCCAGCTACGGCGGGGGGCATTCGGCGCCTAGCAGTCACGGTGGCGGTGGATCCTCCCACGGTGGCGGCGGATCGCACGGCGGCGGTGGATCGCACGGCGGTGGACATGGGCGGTGACATTGACATTGCGCTGGGTCTTTTCCCGGCGTAGTAAGGCAGCATAGCAACACTCTTCCCAGCAGTGAGACGCGCAAACTGCGCGTCCCACTGCTTTTTTCTTGGAGCGAAAACTGTGTGGCGATGATGGGCGCTCTGTTTTAGGCCGCAACGCGCATTATCTCGGTTCGTGCGTGCCGGGCGAATTCGCCGGTGGCAGCGTCGTTCCCTGGGTCACCAGCTTCATGAAATCCGATTCCGCGAGGCGCGACGGATGCAACTCGCCGCCTAACCCAAAAAATCGGCAGAAGCTCATGATCAGGGGGCGCCAGCGCACCGGATCGATATGGGGGCGCGCGCCGTTGCCCACCAGCAGCTTCTCGTCGACGTGCAGCTTAACGATATGCACCTCGAACACGTTGGCGCTGACGTTCTTGCCGAAAGAACGGAAATCGTGCACGATGCCCTCCATCTGTACCGGACACTCGCGCACGCGCGGTGGCGCTACCGATTCCGACTCCACAGAAGTGAACCCCGCTATGCCAAATTTGTCCGGTGCATAGCGATAACCCCATTCACGCTTCTTATCAGGCACAGGATTCTTCGCCGTGGTGAGGGCGAGGCGGTCGACATGTGTCACCAGATCGTCTGAGGGCAGATTGATCACACACTCGCGCGTGCGGATGAGGTTGTCAGATGTCTGTCCCATCTGGCCCAAGCCAAGCATGCAGCTCCAGCCCAGCCACCACGCCGACGACATCGGCGCCAGGTTCGACGAGCCGTCTGGGTTCAAGGTGCTGATAAGCGCCACGGGCGTTCCGAAATAGAGAATGGTCGGGTCGATCGTCTTGTGCATGCCCAGACAGTATCGAATACCGCGCGGACGGTGCTATCCGCATCTTGCGGTTAAACCAAAAGTCGCCAGGCTTCGTGGGCCTCGTCCTTGATGTCGAGTTATGCGGGTCTCATCGCTATCTGCTTGATCATCTCCTTTTCGCCCGGCTGTTCAGGTACCGGACATGTCCCCGTCTTCCGACTATCGTAACCTTCCGGCCTCTATCCAAAACGGAAAACCGCTGGCATGATTGCTGCCAGTCTGGTTTCCTGGAGGCGAGGCATGAATCTGCGACGGCTAACGAATTCACTTTGTTTTCTTACAGTTAGCTTGATCCTCGCGGGTTGCGGGTCGAAGCCCGGAACTGAAGGCGGTGGCGGAAGCGCGCCCGCCATTGCCACCCAGCCCGCGAACCAGACCGTTACGGCCGGCCAGACGGCAACGTTCTCGGTGACGGCTGCAGGAACCGCGCCTTTGACCTACCAGTGGCAGAAGGGCACCACGCCGATCAGCGGTGCGACCTCGGCCAGCTATACCACCCCCGCGACGACGACGTCTGACAATGGAACCCAATTCAGCGTGGTGGTGAGCAACTCGCTAGGAAACGCAACCAGCAATGCGGCTACGCTCACGGTCAACCCCGCGGCAGCCGCGACCACCGATGTCCTGACCTACCACAACGACATTGCGCGCACCGGCCAAAACCTGACGGAAACCACCCTCACGACCAGCAACGTGACTTCGGCGAAGTTCGGTAAGCTTGGCTTCTATTCCGTGGACGGCCTGGTTGACGCCGAGCCGCTCTATGCCTCGAGCGTTTCCGTTCCGAGTAACGGCATGCACAATTTGCTGATCGTTCCCACCGAGCACGGCTCGGTCTATGCTTTTGACGCAGATTCCGGTACGAAGATCTGGCAGATCACAACCTTGAAGACCGGCGAAACATCCTCAGATGATCGAGGCTGCGGGCAGGTGAGTCCTGAAATCGGAGTGACCTCGACACCGGTGATCGATCGCACCCAGGGTCCGAACGGCGCGATTTATGTGGTCGCCATGTCGAAAGACGGATCGGGCAACTACCACCAGCGCCTGCACGCGCTCGACCTCGCGCTGGGAACGGAATTGTTCAGCGGCCCGGTAGATATTCAGGCGACCTATCCCGGTACCGGTGACAACACAAACGGCACCAGCGTGGTCTTCGATCCCAAACAATACAAGGAGCGCGCCGCGCTGTTGCTGCTGAATGGCGTCATTTATACGGGTTGGGCTTCGCACTGTGACGATCGGCCCTATACGGGCTGGATCATGGGCTACAGCGAGTCCACGCTGGCGCAGACCAGCGTGCTGAACATCACGCCCAACGGCAATGAGGGCGCCATCTGGATGGCCGGAGCCGGGCTCGCCGCTGACAGTTCGGGCAATATTTATTTTCTCGATGCCAATGGAGACTTTGACACCACGGTGAACGCGCAGGGCTTTCCCAGCGACGGCGACTACGGCAACGCCTTCATGAAGCTCTCCACCACTGGCAATCAATTGGCCGTGGCCGACTATTTCGAGATGGACAACGAGGCCTCGGAGAACGGCAGCGACACCGACCTCGGGTCCGGTGGCACGCTTGTGCTGCCCGACCTCAGTGACGGCGCGGGTCATACCCTGCATCTGGCCGTCGGCGCCGGCAAAGACAGCAACCTGTACGTGGTGAATCGCGACTCCATGGGCAAGTTCAGCTCCAATAACAGCAGCATTTATCAGGAACTCGTGGGAGCGTTGCCGGGAGGGGTTTGGGCGATGCCCGCGTACTTAAACAACACGGTTTACTACGGATCGGTGGGCAGCCCCATCCAGGCGTTCACCATCACGAACGCGAAACTGTCGACCAGCGCCACCGCGCAAACCAGCAACAGCTTTGGCTATCCCGGGACGACGCCCAGCGTCTCGGCGAATGGCACCAGCAACGGAATCGTCTGGGCCGTGGAGAATACCAGCCCTGCGGTGCTGCATGCCTATAATGCCAGCACGCTGAACGAGCTCTACAACAGCAACCAGGCCAGCGGCGGCCGCGATCAGTTCGGCGCCGGCAACAAGTTCATCACCCCGATGATCGTGAACGGCAAGGTCTTCGTGGGAACGACGAATGGCGTGGCAATATTCGGGCTGCTGCCTTGATGTCCATGCAGGGTTGCCAATGACCGGGACGGATCATGGCTATTGATCAATTGCTGAGATACGGCGATACCTACACCCAGAACGTCACACCGCACTAAAAAAACCATGGATGTATGTGGTGTCAGGTCAGCACGCTCGGCGTCTTCTTACTATCGATCAAAGTCGAGGATGCCTGGCAGCTTCTGTTACAACTTGTAGGGGCTGACCCCCAGCTTCCGCACTTGCTCCGTGAAGTCCCGCACAACCTGCCCAAATCTCGGCCCTTCGGCTGCCGAAACCCACTCCAGGCGAAAGCGCTCTTCCTCGATACCGAAATCCGCGAGCATCAGCTTGATGGCATCTGCGCGTTTCTCTGTTTTGTAATTTCCCTCCTGGTAGTGGCAATCTCCCAGATGACAGCCGCAGATGAGGACGCCGTCCGCCCCCTTGGTAAACGCATCGATCACCAGGTTGGGATGCACCATTCCCGAGCACATGACGCGGACGATGCGAATGCTGGGCGGATATTGGGTGCGGGAAACGCCGGCCAGGTCTGCGCCGGCGTAGGAGCACCAGTTGCAGCACAGGGCGATGATCAAGGGTTGAAAGTTGTCTTCCATCACGCTACTCCCAAGGCAGCATGGATCTGGGCCTCGATTTGATCGAGGGTAAATCCACGAATGAATATGCCCTTCTTTGGACAGGTAGCCTGGCAGCAGCCACAGCCCTTGCAACTGGAGTCGTTGGTTTCAATGACCTTCTTGATCGACCCCTGCCACTTGTACTCGAGCAGGGTGATCGCTTTGTAGGGGCAGGTGTCTACGCAGTAGGCGCAGCCGTCGCAGCTTTCATCGACGACCTGCGAGATGTTGCCTTCCAGTTCAATGCTGTCGCGGGAGAGGATGGTGGCTGCTCTAGCCGCTGCCGCCTGAGCCTGCAGAATGGATTCCTCGATGTTCTTCGGAGAATGCGCCAGGCCGCATAGAAAAACGCCGTCGGTCATGAAGTCGACGGGGCGCAGCTTCATGTGCGCTTCGAGGAAAAAACCTTCGCTATTTAATGGAACCTTGAGAAGCTGCGCGAGTTGGTGATTATCCTCGTGCGGCTGAATGCCCGCCGACAACACCACCGCATCGGCGGCGATCGTGAAGGGCATGCCGAGCGTCTGATCGAAGACGGAAACCTGGAGCCCTTTACCATTCGGTGCAACCTCAGGTTTGCAATCTTCGTCGTAGCGGACAAACACGACGCCCTGCTGCCGCGCCCGCGTGTAGTACTCCTCCTTGAAACCATAGGTGCGGATGTCGCGATAGAGGACATAAACGTGCGTTTGCGGTGAGAGTTCTTTGATCCGCAGTGCGTTCTTGATCGCCTCGGCGCAGCAGACCCGCGAACAGTACGGGTGTTCGCTGTCGCGCGAACCGACGCATTGGATCATCACCACCGTCGGTTGCTTTCCGTTCGCGACCAGGAAGCCATCGCCGGCAACCAGACGTTCTTCGAGTTCTCGCTGCGTGATTACCCTTTCGTCTTGACCATACAGGTACTGCATGGGCTTGTGTTCGCGCGCTCCGGTAGCAACGATGATCGTGCCATGGTTGACTGTGGTGGTCTTGCCGCCGCCGGCAACGGTAGTCTTGAAGTCGCCGATGGAGCCCTCGATCCGCTCGATCGTGGCTTCGGTGTAGACAGCAATTCTGTCGTTGTGGCGGATCTCATCCCACAGTCGTGCTAGCTCGGCTTGTGGCTGTTCGCCGTTTAGCAGGTAATGAACGTGCTTCAGATTCCCGCCCAGTTCGTTCTGCTTTTCGACCAGGTGAACGTTGAATCCCTGATGGGCGAGCGACAGAGCCGCAGTCATGCCGGCGAGCCCGCCTCCGATTACCAGGGACGACTTGTTGACGGCGATCGACCTCCGCGCGAGCGGCTGGAGCAGCCGTGACTTGGCCACCGCCATCCTCACCAAGTCCTTGGATTTCTCGGTAGCCTTTTCTGGCTCCTGCATGTGGACCCAGGAACACTGGTCGCGGATGTTCGCCATCTCAAAGAGGTAAGCATTGAGTCCTGCTTCGCGGAGAGTATTCCGGAACAGAGGCTCGTGGGTGCGAGGCGTGCACGAGGCGACGATCACGCGGTTCAGATGGTGTTCGCTGATCCTTGTCTTGATCGCTTCCTGGGTGTCATTGGAGCACGTGTAGAGATTGTTCTCGACGTATACGACATTGGGCAGCGTCTTGGAATACTCCACCACGGCGGGGACATCGACTACGCCGGCGATGTTCGTTCCGCAGTGACAAACAAAGACCCCGATCCGAGGCTCTTCTCCCTTCACATCTCTTTCGGGTGGGTAGACCTCGGGGGTGATCAACGTGCCGCGGGCCTCTCGCAAGAGCGAGACCACCTGGGCGGCGGCCGCCGAGGCCTGCATCACAGTTTCGGGGATGTCTTTCGGTTCGGCAAACGGTCCGGCCACAAAGATTCCTTTGCGCGAGGATTCTGCGGGCCGGAATGTCGAGGTTCCACAAAAATTGAATTTATTGAGCGCCACGCCGAATCGTTCGGCCAGCACTTTGACATCTTTGGGCGGTTGCATCCCCACCGATAGGACGACCAGGTCGTATTCCCCGGAAACCTTCCTGTCGTTCTCCGCGAGATATTGGACGATCAGGTTCCGCGTCCCAGAGACTTCCTCGATTTTCGGCACGCGAGAGCGGATGTACCGCACACCGAGATCCTGCGCTCTGTGGTAATACTGCTCGAAGCCCTTGCCGAAGGCGCGCAGGTCCATAAAAAAGATGTCGCATTGCAGACCTTCGCCGAGATGCTCTTTGGCGATGATGGCTTCTTTGGTGGCATACATACAGCAGACCGACGAGCAGTAATCGTGGTCGCAATCTCGCGAACCAACGCACTGCAGAAAGGCAATCCGCTTCGGCTCTTTCCGGTCGAAGGGGCGGAGCACATGGCCGGAGTACGGTCCGGACGCGGACATAATCCGCTCGAACTCCAGAGCCGTGAGCACATTCGGGAAGCGGCCATAACCCAGGTCTTTCTTCAGCCGGGCGTCGAAGAGCTCGTATCCGGGTGCCATGACGATGGCGCCCACCTTCAACTCCTGTGTCTCCGCCATTTGTGTATAGTCGATCGCATTGGCCTGGCAGGCCGTTGCGCAGAGATGACAATCGCAGCAGATGCCGCACGCGAGGCAGCGCTTAGCCTCGGTGATCGCTTGCTCGGCGGTGTAGCCGATGCTGACCTCGTCGAAGGTCCTGCTGCGGGTCACGGGGTCGAGGGAGGGCACCGGTATTTGGCGCTGCATCAGCACGCCAGCCGTGTCCACGACGTACTCGGTGTGATACGGCCCTTCCAGTTCGCGACCCGCACGGAGGTCGCGGCTATTCAGCCAGCGATCGATGGAGTTGGCGGCCTTTTTTCCCGCGAGCATCGCCCCGACCACCACGTCGGGACCGGTCACGCAATCCCCGCCGGCGAACACACCGGGCAGATCTGTCTCCAGCGTCAGTGGATCGGCACGCAGGGTTCCCGATTTTGTAGTCGCGAGACCTAGCCGCTCACCCAAGCCATCGATATCGGGGACCTGGCCGATGCTGACCACGACAGCGTCGCAGGGAATGACGAACTCCGAGCCTGGAATCGGCTCCGGAGCCGGCCGCCCGCTGGCATCAGGTCGGCCGAGCTTCATCTTCAGACACTCCAGGCCAGCCACGCGCCCGCCGTGCCCCAACTGGAATGACTTGGGCGCGGCCAGAAACATCAATTTGATGCCTTCGCGTTCAGCGTCCTCGATCTCGCGCTGGGCGGCGGGCATTTCTGGGCCCGTTCGCCGGTAGACTATTGTCACCTCTGCGGCCCCGCAACGCAGGGCGGCGCGCGCCGCGTCCAAGGCAGAATTGCCTCCTCCCACCACCAGCACGTGGCGGCCGGGGAGTACCGGACCGCCGAGGTTGAGCCGACGCAGGAATTCCACCCCGCCGGTGACACCCGACATGTTCTCACCGGGAACGCCGAGCTTCCGCTCCACGTGAGCCCCGATGGCGATGAAAACCGCCGCGTAGCTCTTGCGCAATTCTTCGAGCGTAATACTGCGGCCCACCGGCGCTTCCAGTAAGATCTCGATGCCGATTGCACGCAGGCGGTCCAGTTCAGCATTCAGCAAGGGCCGTGGCAGCCGGAAGGACGGGATACCCGCCGCCAGCATGCCGCCCGCAACTGGGAGTGCTTCGAAGATCGTCGTGCCATAGCCTTTTTGCCGAAGTTGATAGGCACAGAGGAGCCCAGCTGGGCCGGACCCCACGATGGCAATCTTTTCCGGACGGTCGGGCACGGTTGGTTGCGGCAACTTGTAATCGGGGCAGCGGTCGGTAACGAAACGCTTTAACGCCGGCAAATTCACCGGGTCGTCCACGTGGGTGCGGGTGCAGGCGGCGGTGCAGGGGTGCGTGCACACCCGGCCGCAGATTAACGGAATCGGGTTGTCGCGCAGAATGACCTGGAGTGCCTGCTCGAACCGCCCTTGTGCGATCAGAGTCACGTAGCCCTGTCCGCTCTGATGGATGGGGCATCCGGCTTCGCAGGGAGAGATCCCGCGGCGCGTAATGGTGGAGATGTTGGGGACGGCTTGCGGGAATGGCCGGTAGATCGCCTTTCGCTCTCCCAGCCCCAGATCGAATTCCGAGGGGAGCGTTACCGGACACTCCGCCGTGCAAGCTCCACAGCCGGTGCATTTCGTCGCGTCCACAAAACGTGGCTGCTTCTTGACACTGACCGTGAAATTCCCCGGCTCCCCTTCGACGCGTTCCACCTCACTCAAGGTGAGAAGTTCGATGTCCTTGTGCCGGCCGATCTCGACCAGACGCGGGGCCATGGTGCACATCGCGCAATCGTTGGTGGGAAAGGTTTTGTCGAGCTGCGCCATGACCCCGCCGATGGCAGGGCCGCGTTCCACCAAATACACCTTGATGCCGCCGTGGGCGAGATCCAGCGCGGCTTGCATGCCGCCAATGCCCCCACCAACCACCAGTGCCGCGCCGACTGGATGCGGCTGGATCGGATCAGACGACGACATGGCCGATGGCCTCCCCGGCGGGCGCTAGCTGCGCGGCCCGCTCCTTGACCGCCTGGAAGTACAAAGCCAGAGGTCGATAGATCATGTGTGCCGCCTTGCCGAACGGCATCTCTACCACCAGCATCGGTGTGGCAACGATCACGTGCAGGGCGTACGTGAAGTGAGCGCAGAGCGCGAAGCCTGCATACCGGAAAATGTGTGCGGCAAGTCCGCTGCACGCCGTTAGCACCAGCAGGATAGGGAAGACCAGATCCTCCGGCCGCGTCTCCTTGTAGATTTCCTTCTTCGCCTGCACTCGTCCGATGAGGATGTCGCCGATGCCGTAGAAGATGAAGGCGGCGGCGAGGTATCCCAGCCAGCGTTGCGGGTGGTAAAAGGGATAGATGTTATCGGTTTGAAACCAGCGCAGAGCGAAGACCTTGATGGTCAGCATCATGACCGTGCCCAGGGCGAGGATCCAATGCCCCAGCCAGCGGCCTTTTTCCGGACACTTCCTCATTAGCGAGTGAGTTACCGACTGGTACAAGTACGTCCACGCCTCTTCGACATAGACAGAGAATGGGATGGGTGGCTGTTGCCCACTCATGGTGAGCCGCCAGACGCGGAAGACGCGCGATAGCAGAAGAAGGAACGGAAAGAGCATCACCGCGAGCGTGTAATACGTCATGATGGGGAACATGTGTTCCAGCCCGAGCGCCGTGGTCATGCCGGAAACGGGCATCCCCACATACCACACGTGAAAGCAGAGGATCAGTAGCACGACGAGCGCTGCAACCGAGGCCAGCGAGCCGAAGTACCACGCCCGGGACGTGAGGAGCTTGGACGCCACGCCTGTCCGTTCATATTGGGCGCTGAGGAAGCGCCGCAGCGTGGCCATGGAAATCCTGGGCTCCGCCTGGCGCGGGCAGGCGGTGGAGCAATCGCCGCAGTCGTGGCAAATCCAGGGCTCGAGGTTTGCGAGCAGCGGCGTTCTCAGCCCCAGAAGTGAGTAGCGGATGCTTTTTCGGGGAAAGCTGGCGAAGTCCGAGACCAGATCACAGGAGATGGTGCAACTTCCGCACTGATAGCAGCCCGTGGGGTCGAACTTGCCATACCGCCGAATGTCGGCCAGCAGGGTTGGATCGCTTTGAACCGGCAATGTGCCTACTGCCATTTGCCACCTCTACCGATACCGGAAAGTTCAAGCTACTGCGCAGCAACTACGGCTTCTTTGACGGTCCTCCTGGTGTACACCAGGAATTTACCGCCTTCCTCCACCATCTGAATCTGAAAGTTCTCGTTCTGATATGACTCCGCTGTGCGTGATGCCTCTTCTCTGCTTTCGTAGACCTGCCCATCCCACATGAACTTTTTTCCATCGCTGATCATAGTGAGATTCGGTGAGAGATTCGGGCTCATGCAATGCCTCCAGCCTGTTCGCACGTTGCTGCGAGAAACGGTGCTGCGAGAACGCTTCCTACAATATGCCGTGCTCGTACCGGCGTGTTCAGCACGTTGTTTGGCATAGGTCACCTCGCGGTACTGTGGTGCTGGGGAAATACTCGCTGACCAGCCACTCCGCCGCTTGCGACACGGCGCCACTGACCGCTTGCGACAAACCCTGGGAGATCTCTTCCGGTAGTGGCCCGGTTTGGCAGGCCAGCACGCGCACCTCGACCCCGCAGGTTTCCTGCAACTCACGCAGCAGGTTGGATGTAGGCAGCTGGTGCATTGAGAAATCGTCGAGTTTGACCGGCGGAATCTCGGCCGGATCGATCTCGAAGATCTCGCCGGGACTGCGTCCGGCATCGATCGCGTCGAGGATGAGCAAGCGCTGTGGACGCGCCGTGCTCAGGCAGAGAGTGAATAAGAGCTTGCGCACGCCCGTGCCGGCGTCCAGCAAGCAGACGGTTTCGGGCACCCGGTAGTGTGCTTCGACATAGTCGACCACCGCGCACCCGAAGCCGTCATCTCCAAACAGAGTATTCCCAACGCCGAGCACCACGGTCGGCTTCCGACAGAAGTCGGGAAGATCGGATTCATCGAATTGGTCGATCTCCCGCATACTTACTCCTTCATGCTGCCCTTCAATTGGCCAGCGTGCCGAGCAACTTGCCGTCCGCGTCGAAAATATCCAGCTTGACCGACAGCTTCCCGTCCAGCCGGTGGGTCGCGCAGGAAAAGCATGGATCGTAGGCACGGATCGACATCTCTACTGTGTTCAGTACTCCCTGGTCGTACTTGCCGTCATGGATCAAACCTTTTGCGGCCTGTGTAACCGACATATTGATGGGAGCGTTGTTGTGGGTGGTGCCGACGATCAGGTTGACGTTGGTGATCAGGCCGTTGGCATCGGTGGTGTAGTCGTGGATGAGCGTGCCGCGCGGCGCTTCGGTGCAGCCTACGCCCCGCGCTGCCCGCGGCGTAACCTTCACCCGGGTTTCGGTGCTGGTGATCTCGGGATCGTCCAGCAGGCGGATGGTGTTTTCGGCGTTGTAGAGCAGTTCGATCAGCCGCGCCCAGTGATAGAGCAGCGTGAGCTGTGCCGGCCGCCCGAACTTCGCGCGAAACTCCTCGAGTTCGGCTTGCGCCAGCGGCGTGTCGATAAAGTCGCAGACGTTGATGCGAGCCAGGGTGTTGGCCCGATAAACGCCCTTGGGATTTTCCACATCCATGGAGAAACCTTCGCCCCACTGTTTGGCATAGGGGAACTTCAGGTAGCTCCACGATTCAATGTGCTCTGAGATGAACTCGGTATAGCGATCGTACGGAAAATCCTGGTATGCGCCTTTGGAGGTCATCAGGCGAAGCTTTCCGTCGTAGAGGTTGAGTGCGCCGTTCTCCTTGACGGTGCCAATGAAGCCGGTAGTGATCACTCCCAGCGACTTCACTACTTCGAAGTACTTGGGGAATACGTTCTCCTTGGCAAAAGCGATGGAGAACTTGGCGAGTTCGAGTGCGTCATCGGCATTCTTGCGCAACTGGTCGCGCTCGGCAGGAGCCAAGGGCTTGCTGAATCCGCCGGGAACGGCGGCCTGGGGATGGATGGCCTTGCCCGCCAGGACTTCCAGCATATGAGCGCACATGTGGCGCACTTTCACCACCTTTCGGGCAATGTCGGGCGCTGCCTGGAGCACGCCGATGACATTGCGGATGGAGTAGTCAGCATCGGGACCAAGCAGGAAATCGGCTCCTGCCAGGAAGTAGAAGTGCAAGATGTGCTCTTCCATGTAGGCGATACTGTTGCACAGCTCGCGCAACTTCTTTCCCGACGGGGGCGGCTCGACTCCAAAGACCGCGTCGCAAGCCTTGGCCGAAGCCAGGTGATGCGACCACGGACACACACCGCAAATGCGCGGCGTGATGCGAGGGAGGTCTTCCACGGGGCGTCCGAGGCAGAACTTCTCGAAGCCGCGTAGTTCAATGACGTTCACCCGGGCGGTATCCACGTTGCCCGCGTCGTTCAGTTGAATGGTCACCTTGGCGTGGCCCTCAATGCGGGTGACAGGTTGAATGACCAGTGTCTTTGCCATAGATCACCTCCGGGGCAGCGGCCGCAGACGGCCAGCGCCAGCAAAACGGTTGAAGGTTGCGGCCCGATCCGGAATCTGCTTGGGATCGAGTCCGACGGAAGAGAGCGCCCCCATCATGTCCACCATGGGATTGGATTTTTCCGACAGCGGGCCAAAGCAGCCCTCGCAGGGCATGTAGGCGCGGATGCAGCGCGGGTTGCCGTCGCTGCCACCGCAGCCAGCACGGGTCGCTGGCCCTAGGCACAGGATGCCCTGCTCCATGAGGCAGCGCATTTCGCTCAGTGGCGCTCCCGGCTTGAATTCCGGCGCATCCAGGTGGCCTTTCAGCGTGGAGACCGCCGCCTTCTTTTCACGCCTGGTGGGACACTCGTCGCAAACGCTCTTCGACGCCAGCACAGGCAGGGGCTTACCTTCAACCAGAGCGATCAGCGCTCCGGCCACCATCTCGGGTGTGGTTGGACATCCAGGCAGATAGGCATCCACCTTCACAACTTCGTGGACCGCATAGACCCGGTCGGTGAGCTCGGGAATCTGCTCGTGGGGCAAGCCGTTTTTCTCGGTGGTCACGCTGTCGCGGTAGACCTTCTCCAACATCTCTGCTGTAGAGTATTGATTCGCCAGCGCCGGTACACCGCCAAAGCAGGCGCAAGAACCTAGCGAGATCAGGATCTTGCACTTCTTGCGCATCTCCAGCGCCAGTTTCTTGTGTTCGTCGCTGCGGATTCCTCCCGATATAAGCCCGACATCCGCCGCGGGGATTTCCATCTCTGTACCTTCGCCAGTCTGACCAAAGAGCTTATGGTCCATCAGGACGGGCATGTGCACGATTTCTACCTGTTTGAGTACGTCGAGGAGCGGTTCACCGATATCGAGGATGGTTACCTCACAACCCCCGCATATGGCGAACCATTCTTCGGCAAGTCGAGCTGCCATGCTGCACCTCCTACCGGAGTTGAATTATTGGTGCTTGGTTCTCGTCTTCCTGCGATCATTTATTACTGCGTTTCGATACGGTTCTGGCCCGAGCTTCCTTACTCTAGCCGGAGATACGCCGACTCCAATCCGAAATCCTTTAGGATCAGCTTGATAGCATCGGCATGCGAGCGGGCCGGTTGTCCTCGACGTAACGGCAACTTCTGGGACGGCAGCCTGGAGCTGGTGAGTCTGTCCAAGCGACGGTAAGGGGAACTTCCAAAATCCCACCTCTCAGCGATTACCGTTCGTTCGAATCGTGCCGCTGACGTTCTCGTGCGGAGCAACACTTGCAAACGTAGCGTTAGTTATTCGTCCAATCAGCCCAGCGTGTCAGTGATTTGAGTCACCCATTATCGTGAGGGGAACGTGTCTTTCGAATCCGCCACCGGCTTGGAGCGCGTTGCCTTGTGCCTCGAAACCCTTGCTCGGCGGGAACTTGCAACGGTCTAATCTGCCAGTGACGTTCGTCACAGATGGAAGTCCGCGGCCGAGAAGAGTGACTCGAGCATCAGGGCGAAAGGAACATAGAGCTGGGACTATTCGGCGTTCGCAGTTTGATGAGGCGACCAAGGCGGTGCGTGGTTATCATGAACTGGTTATCGCTAACCGGTTGTCACTAAGTTGAGTGATAGCTGTCACTGACTTTGCGCGGCTCGGCGGTGCAAGTTCTTCTGGTGTTGATCGCCTCCGCAGGGGGTGAGCAGTATGGTTTTCATCATCACCGGAGCCGCGGAATCAGACGGGAACACGGTGGGCAGGCTCCTCGCGGAAGCCTGGGGATGGGAATTTATCGACGCGCAGCATCTTCGCCCTCGTGGCCATCCTGATGCGCGGAGATACAACTCGTCGCTGGCTAGCTCCGATCCAAGTTCCGGTTCAAGCTCTGATCCAACCTCGTGCCTGGAAATGCTATCTGCCGCCATCAAGCTCTGGATCTATGAATGGCGGGATGTAGTGGTATCGTGCCCGATGCTGACGGAGAGAGATCGAAAGCAACTCTCTAAAGTGTCCTCGCTGGTCAAGATCGTCTGTCTGGAGGCATCCCATGCCACCGGCCGCGCTTCCGTGCTTGACCGGCCCGTCCGCCTTGTGCGCTCCGAAAATGTCCGCTCCGAAAATGCACGCTCCGAGTTTGCTACAGGATGGCATGCAGCACGCAAGCCAGCACAGGATGCGCTCACGGTGGATTCATCCCGGCAAGTCGAAGAGATTATCGCGGAAATAACGTCGGTTCTGATGATGTGAAAGCAGCTCAGCTCCCGAGTTCCTTCTGACGCGCCTTCGCACGCTCGATCCTCTCGTCACGATACCCCTGAGAGCTGAGAGCCAACCCTACAGCTCGTACTTTTTCATCAAATGACGAAAAGACCGGTAGGAGATACCGAGCACATCAGCGGCCCTGACCTGCACGCCGTTGGTTTGTCCGAGCGCGGACTGCAGCAATGAGCGCTCGATCTGCGCGACGTAATCTTCCATGTTCACGCCCTCGGGCAGAACCGAGCCTGGGGGGACGTTCATGCCGGTGGTCATACTTGTTGCGCCTTCTGCGCCCGCGGCCACGGCGCGCGCCTTCGCACGCTCCACCGGCAACTCGACGTGCAGCTCGCTTGTGGTTTCGAGCGCTACGGCACGCTCGATCGTGTTCTCCAGTTGCCGGACGTTGCCCGGCCAGTCGTAGCTGGTCAGGGTCTCGATCGACGCCGCGGCGACGCCGTGAATGCTCTTTCCGGCTCCCGGCGCATATTTTTTCAGGAAGTGATTCGCCAGGAGCGGTACATCTTCGCGGCGCTCGCGCAGGCCGGGCACGCGAATCGGAATGACACTCAGGCGATAGTAGAGGTCCTCGCGGAACGTGCCCTCGGTGACCTGGCGGTCGAGATCGCGGTTGGTGGCGGCGATGACGCGGACGTCAACTGGAATCTCGGTGGTGCCGCCCACCGGACGCACGGTACGCTCCTGCAGCACGCGCAGCAGTTTGACTTGCATGGGCATGGTCATCTCGCCGATCTCGTCGAGAAAAATCGTGCCCTGGTCGGCGACTTCGAACAGTCCGCGGCGGTTCTGGTTGGCTCCGGTGAAGGCGCCTTTGACGTAGCCGAAGAGCTCGCTTTCGAGCAGCGTCTCCGGAAACGCGCCGCAGTTGACCGAGACAAAGGCTTCGGCGGCTCGCGGCGAGCAGGTATGCACCGCGCGGGCGACCAGTTCCTTGCCGGTTCCGCTCTCGCCGTAGACCAGAATCGTGCTGCTGGTGGTCGCGACCGTGCGGATGGTCTGCTTCAGCTTTTCGAGCACCGGACTGGCGCCGACGATGTTGTCGAGCGAATTGCGCGTGGCCGCGTCGCGGCGCAGGGCAAAGTTCTGTCGGCTCAGCGAGACTTTCGTCAGCGCGCGGGCGATGGCGAGTTTGACTTCGTCCACCAGTCCCGGACTTTTGCGGATGTAATCGGTTGCGCCGCCCGCCTTCACCGCTTGCACCGCCGCTTCGTAGTCATCGACGGCGGTCATCAAAATGACCGCGGATTCGGGCGAGATCTGATGGGCGTGGCGCAGGACTTCGACCCCATCCACGCCCGGCATTTTGATGTCGGTAACAATCACGTCGAACAGCGCGCTGTCGATTTTGCGCTTGGCGGCTTCGCCACCGGTGACGGTTTCCACTTTGTGGCCATCGCGGCGCAGGGTGATGTCGAGCAGTTCGCAGATGGAGCGTTCGTCGTCGACGACGAGAATGTTACCCACGCGCGCCTCCTTCCGCTGCCGAGGCGGCGAGCGCAGCCCTGGCGGATGCCGATACGGAGGAAGTCCCACCAGTGCCTTTCCGTTCATGCGCGTCATGGTCCATGCGCCGCAAGCGCAGCACGAAACTGGTGCCCTTGCCCACTTCCGAACGGGCCCACACCTTGCCCTCATGCGCCTGGACGATCTGGTAGACGATGGCGAGGCCGAGGCCGGTTCCGCCTTCGAAGTTCGACTGGAAAGGCTCGAAGATTTTTTCCGTCTGCTGCGGGTTGATGCCGGGACCGGTGTCGGCGAAGCTTATCTCCCAGTCCGAGCCGCGCTCGGCCAGGGACACGGTCAGCGTTCCACCTTTGTCCGTCGTTCTTATTGCGCGCACCGCGTTTTCCGAGAAGTTCCAGAACACCTGTTTGAGCTTGTCGCCATCGGCCAGCACCCAGGCTTCGGATTTCGGAAACCTGCGTTCGAGCCTGATGCCCGCGCTTTCGGCGGTGAGGCGGTGTTCCAGCAGGGTGAGCGTGTCCTCGAGCAACGGAATCAGATTCACTCGCTCGAAACGATATTGCTTGCCCCGGGAGTACGCCAGAAAATCGGTAATGATGTTATTGAGACGGTCGGACTCGCGGTGCACGATCTGCAAGAGGTGGCGCTCATCGGAATTCAAGGCGGGAGCATCCGACAACATGCTGACCGAACCGGCAATCGAGGTCAGGGGATTGCGGATTTCGTGAGCGATGGCAGCGGCCAGGCGGCCCACGGCAGCCAGGCGATCCTGCAGGCGCACTTCGCGTTCCAGGCGGCGGATCTCGGTGAGATCGTCAAAGGAATAGACAAAACCCAAGTCACCGCGCGCGCTCACGTTGAGCGCGGAAACCCGCACGCGAAAAGCCTTGCGGAAACCGTTGGGGGTCATGTAACGGACTTCGGCATCGCCCCGGTCTCCGCCGAAGTGGGGCAACGGATCCTGAAAAAGATCGGCCACGGAACGTCCGCGCAACTCGGCTTCGGAGATTTCGAGCAGTTGCTGGGCGGCGCGATTGACCAGCGTGATGCGCCCGTCGAGCCCGGTGGTGATGACCCCGCCACTCATGGACTGCACGATATTTTCGTGGAGCGCCTGCAGATTTTCGAGCGCGCCGCTGGCATCCTTTAGCTGGACGTCCACCTGGCGCAGCTTGCTCATCAGCAAGCCGGCCAGATAGGCGATGGCGAAGTAGGCAAACAGGTTGACGAAGATCACTACCTGCAGCGCCTTCAGCTTGGGATGCGAGATCGAATACGAGGGAATTACCAGGTAGTAATCGAGTTCGAGGACGGTGCCGAACAGAATGAAAGCCAGGGCCGCGCTTAGATATCCCCAGGCTCGCGGCAGGAGCATGCAAGCGACCACGATGACCAGCGGGTAGAGGAAATTCAGCGAGCTGTCGATGCCGCCGGTTACATGGACGACCAGCGTGACCATGGCCAGATCGGCGAGCACCTGAAGCATGGCCTGCAAGCGATGTTCGCGCCAGACCGAAACCAGAAACAGGAAAAACAGTGAGAGCACGAACCACAGCACCATGCCGGTGAGAAACGGCAGGATGGGCAGCGGACTGGGAGTGAGGCGGATGACGGCGAGTTCGATGGCAAGCAGGACCATCAGGATCAGGATGCGAACCTTCACCAGCCAGGTCAACCAGTTCCGCTCATCGGAGATGGAGTGCATGAATTCGGTCGTTGGTCGTAAGTCGTTCGTCGCTAGTCCACGAAATTCGGAGTTAGCCGCTAGCGACGGGACGTTGTGCCCAACGACCAGCGACTAACGACCAGCGACTGTCTTTCTATCCCGCCAGTTTTGAGATCATCGCGAACAACGGCATGTACAGAGAAATCACGATGCCGCCGATGGTGACGCCGAGGAGACCGATGATGACCGGCTCGAGCATGGCCAGCATGTCTTTGGTGGCGGCGTCGACTTCGTCTTCGTAGAAGTCGGCGATCTTCTGCAGCATGGCGTCCATGGCGCCGGTGGCTTCGCCCACGCCGATCATCTGGGTCACCATGTTGGGAAAGACGCCGCTTTCGCGCAGGGGATCGACGATGGTGCGGCCTTCTTCGATGGCCTTGCGCACTTTCATCAGTGCTTCTTCGAGCACGGCGTTGCCCGAGGTGCGTGCGGTGATCGCCAAACCTTCGAGAATCGGAACGCCTGAGGTAATGAGCGTGCCCAGGGTTCGAGTGAAACGGGCGACTGCGATCTTGCGCAGCAGCGGGCCCATAATCGGCAGTTTGAGCAGCATGGCGTCGAAGTAATAGCGGCCTCGCGGATGCTTGCGAATCTGCTTGACGCCGAGATAGGCGGCCACGCCACCCACGATAAAGAACCACCAGAAATGACCCACGAAGCCGCTGAGGCCGATGACAATGCGGGTCGGCAGCGGAAGGGCAACTCCCAACCCGACAAACAGGTTCGCGAAGATGGGCACTACCCATTTGAGCAGCGCGGCCACGATCAGCACGGCCAGCGAGACGACAGCTACTGGGTAGATCAACGCCGACTTGACGGCCGCGCGCAGTTTGACCGCCTTTTCCACGTAGATCGCCATGCGCTGCAGGATGATGTCGAGAATGCCGCCGGTCTCGCCCGCCTCCACCATGTTGGTACTTAGATCGTCGAAGATCGCCGGATATTGGCGCATGGCATTGGCCAGCGTGGCGCCACCTTCGACGCCGGTCCGCACCCCAAGCAGCGTTTTCTGGAAACTCGGGTTCTCCTGGTTGGCGCCTAGAATCTCCAGGCACTGCACCAGCGGCAGGCCCGCGTCAATCATGACGGAGAACTGACGGAAGAAAACGGCAACGTCCTTGACCTTGACTTTGCTGCTGCCAAAAGTGGGGAGGGAGAATTCCTTGCCCTTCTCCCGAATGGCGCCGGGCGTGATGTGTTCCTTACGGAGCTGCGAGGCCAGTCCGTCCTTGGTGGAGGCTATGCGCTCTCCTTGAACCTTCTCGCCCGAAGCGGTCTTTCCCGAAAACGTAAAAACTGGCATGGTTACCTTCTCCTTGTCCGTATTCCGCTGACGTTGGCTGCTGATCCTGCCGGCTGCCCGCGCCGTTTTGTCTCTTCGCTCGTCTTGCGGCCCGCAATGCTACCCGGGCAGTTCACGATGTCATCGCTTCGCCGGCGCAGTGCCCTTGGCCATCGGAGCCGGATTGCTGCGGTTCATGAGGCCGGCGCCGCGCGCAATCATTTCCTGCAGTTCGTCCTGATTACTGGACCGCATCAGCGCCATTTCCAACGTGATCTGCTTCTGGAAATACGCGGTGGCGAGGGACTGGTTGAACGTCTGCATGCCGTACTTCTCCTGGCCGGACTGCATGGCGGAGTAGACCTGGTGAATCTTGTCTTCGCGAATCAGATTGCGCACCGCCGCATTGGGCACCAGGATTTCCATGCACATGGCGCGTCCTTTGCCGTCGCTGCGCGGCAGCAGGCTTTGACACATGATGCCTTCCAGCACCAGAGAAAGCTGGGCGCGGATCTGCGATTGCTGGTGCGCCGGAAACACGTCGATGATGCGGTTGATGGTGGACGATGCCGAATTGGTATGCAACGTGCCGAAGGTGAGGTGGCCGGTTTCCGCGATGCGCAGCGCCGACTCGATGGTTTCGAGGTCGCGCATTTCGCCGATCAGCACCACGTCCGGGTCTTCACGAAGCGCGGCGCGCAGAGCGTCGGTGAAGCTCTTAGTGTCCGAGTGCAATTCGCGCTGGTTGACCAGGCAGTTCTTGTTCATGTGCACGAACTCGATCGGGTCCTCGATGGTGAGGATGTGCTCGTGGCGCTCGGTATTGATCTTGTCGATCATGGCCGCCAGCGTGGTGGACTTGCCCGAACCTGTTGGTCCCGTCACCAGCACCAGCCCGCGCGGTTTGTCGCATAGCTTGCTGACCACCGCCGGCAGACCCAGTTGGTGAAACGACTTGATTTCAAAGGGAATCAGACGGAAGACGCAAGCCGAAGCGCCGCGCTGGTTGAAGACGTTGGCGCGGAAGCGGGCGAGGCCCTTCAACCCGAATGAAAAATCCAGTTCGAGGCTTTCTTCGAAACGGTGCTTCTGCGAATCGGTCATCACGCTATAGGCCAGTTGTTTGGTCTCGGCGGGCGTCAACTGCGGCAGGTCGAGCGGCACCAGGTGTCCGTGCACTCGGATTTGGGGCGGAGAGTTGGTGGTGATATGGAGGTCGCTACCATTCATCTCCAGCATACGGCGGAGCAGATCGCTTAGTGAAAGTGCCATAGTTTTGTTTCT
Source organism: Terriglobales bacterium (assembly GCA_035272625.1). Taxonomy (GTDB): domain Bacteria; phylum Acidobacteriota; class Terriglobia; order Terriglobales; family Acidobacteriaceae; genus Acidiflorens. The sequence continues at coordinate 83,492 of DATEQN010000053.1, forward strand.
CTCCTCGTGCAGCTTCTAGTGGATCGTTTCCCGAGCCACTTCTTCGAGCGTGGTCCAGCCTTGCGCGACCTTGATCAGCCCGCTGCGACGCAGGGTGATCATGCCGCGTTCAATCGCTTTCTTCTTGAGTTCGATCGCCGAGGCGCCGACCAGAACCAGCTCCCGGATCTCGTCATCCACTTCCATCACTTCGTACAAACCGGTGCGGCCTTTGTAACCGGTCTTGTTGCAGGTGGCGCAGCCGACGCCCTTCATGATTCGCACCGTCTTGGATTCCTCAGGGGTGTAGCCTTCATCGATCAGGGCCTGCGGAGGAACCTCGACCGGCTCGGCACAATCCTTGCAGATCCGCCGTACCAGACGCTGGGCGCAGATGAGATGAACCGAAGTCGCTACCAGGAAGGGCTCAATGCCCATATTCATGAGACGCGTGATGGTTTCCGGAGCGCCATTGGTGTGCAGAGTGGATAAGACGAGGTGGCCGGTGAGCGCGGCCTTGATGGCGATTTCCGCAGTTTCAAAGTCACGGATTTCGCCGACCAGGATGATGTTGGGGTCCTGGCGCAGGAAGGCGCGCAGGGCCGTCGCAAAATTCAGGCCGATCTGCTCCTTCATCTGCACCTGGTTCACGCCTCCCAGTTGGAACTCGACCGGGTCTTCGGCGGTCATGATGTTGGTGTCGGGCTGGTTCAGCCGCGAGATGGACGAATAAAGCGTGTTGGTTTTGCCCGATCCGGTCGGCCCCGTGACCAGCACCATGCCGTAGGGTTTCAGGATGGCCTTCTCGAACTTGGTCAGCGACTCCTGCTCGAAACCGAGCTTGGTCATATCGAGGCGCAGATTTTCCTTGTCGAGCAGCCGGAGCACGATTTTCTCGCCCCACAGCGTAGGCAGAGTGGAAACGCGGAAATCGAGCTGCTTTTTCTTGCCGCCAATCTGCATCTTCAGCATGATGCGGCCGTCCTGCGGCAGTCGCTTTTCGCTGATGTCGAGCTTGGCCATGATCTTGAGCCGCGAAGTGATCGCGTCCTTCAGTTTCAGCGGCGGATTCATGATCGACTGCAAAACTCCGTCAATGCGGAAACGGACGCGGAATTCCTTCTCGTAGGGCTCCATGTGAATATCGCTGGCGCCGCGCTTCACGGCATCGGTGAGCACCAGGTTCACCAGCTTGACAATGGGAGCTTCGTCGGCCGCTTTTTCCAGTTCCTTGAGTTCGAGTTCATGCTCTTCGGCTTGCAGTTCGATATCGGTGCCTTCGCCCAGGTCGTTCATGGACTGCATGACCTGTTCCAGCTCTTCTTCTTTGGAAGTGCCGTAGGCCTTATCGATGCCCTCGATGATGGAGCTTTCCGAGGCCACCACCGGTTCGATGTTGAAGCCGGTCATGAACTTGATATCGTCCATGGCAAAGACGTTGGTGGGGTCCACCATGGCGATGGTGAGCGAAGCGCCGACGCGGCTAAGCGGCAAGATCTGATAGCGTTTCGAGGTTTCGTAGGGAATCAGCTTGACGACGGCGGGATCGATTTCAAAATACGAAAGATTGATGGCGGGCACGCCGTACTGGCGGGAGAGAAAGTTGGTAACATCCTCGTCCGAGAGGAAACCCAACTTCACCAGCGCGGAGGCGAGCCGGGTGTGAGACTCCTTCTGGAGTTTGGTCGCTTGTTCCAACTGCTCTTGGGTAATGACCTTTTCTTTGACGAGCAGGTCACCCAGCCGCTGAGACATATCTCTCCTGAATTCCCGCGAAGTCCGGGGTCAATGCGAAAGCACTGATTTCCGGGGAGATCAGCGAGGATGCTTTCGCACTGACACAAATTGTCAACCCAATGGGAATTCCGAAAAAGTAACTTAGGTACTGTCCGCTTGGGTCGTAAGCCCTTGACTCCACGTAACCGCATGAAAACACATTTCGAAGATTGCGCACCATGCACTCAAGTACAGAGACCGTTGTACAAAATCAGCCCAAAATTGGAGGGAAGAATGACGTCAATCGCCGCAATCGCAATTCTGATATTCGCTCTGGAGGGCTCAGCATTTCCAAATCGCCGCAAGAATCGTGTCCGGCGGGAATTGCCTCCGGCAAGGAACAGTGGACTTCGGGGCTGGCCTGACCTTTCTGCTCTCGCCGTGCGAACACATCATTGTGCCGTACATCACATAGCAACCCATCGGCATGTGTGAAACTGTCGGCATCGCAGGAAAGCAAAATGGAAACTACTGCTGAGGGGACTGTCCTGAGTGAGGAGCTGAAGAGTGCTCTGCACGAGTATTACGAGCAGCAGGAAATCGCAGTAGGAAGCAACTTCAGATGTCCGCACAGCGATGAGTGCGAACGAGCGGTTGCTCCAAAACTGCTCATGGGCCGAGGATCTGAGGCTTATGTCGGATCTCGATATGGAGATCGTTTCAAGATCGTAGTTGTCGGTTTAGATCGAGGTGAGGGGGCAGTAGATGTCTGGGGCCGATCCTCGGAAATTGAGCGGCTTCCGACTGACGGGAAAGGACTTAATCCTCAGATGAAAGGCACGCTGGCCACCCTGCGGGCGATCCTCCGCGAGGACGAGTGCGAGAACATTTGGACGCAGTTCGCGATGATCAATGCTGCGAAGTGTTGCTACGGCAACAGGCGTACGGTTCCCGATCCGCTTTACTGTGAGTGCTCGGTGTTTGGTTTCGGGGAACTGAGCCTGCTCAGTCCACAGATAATCGTGACACAGGGGAAGAACGCGAAGAAGCCAGTGGAGCTGCGGCCATCGTCGATTGCGGACGACTGGGCGAAATACATGGTAGAGCAGCACCCATCTAGAGACCGCACCCAGGAGCTAGTAGCTTCGATGGAGTGGATGATTGATAGACACATTCACGAAATCGTCCTCGGCGAAAGAAAATGTCTGTGGCTGGAGACACCGCACCCGGCTGATCGTGCTGGTCGTTGGCATCCCTTCGCCAACGTTTTCTTGCCCATTCTCGGCAGGATACTGCACGACGAGGTGATTGCTCCGTAGCTCATGCGTAAATCGCGTTGACCTTGTCCCGCAAATGCTGGCTTCATCACGCTGGAACTGATGGCGATGGGGGCGGCTTTTTGTGTATCGTTGTGCGACGATATGAGCACTGAGTTACTTTGCTTGACAGCCCTGAGGAGTCACTTGAGAATGAAATCGTGCTGCAGTCAATGAGTGAGAAGCTCGCTGGAATAGTCTTGCCCGACTCTGAAGGACGGCCTGTCAAACTCGGCTCGCTCTGGGCCAACGAGCCCGCAGTGATCGCCTTCCTTCGCCACTACGGATGAATCTTCTGCCGCGAGCACATCGCGCAGTTGCGCGACCAGGAACAGGCATTCCGCGATAAAGGCGCTCGGCTGGCCGCCATCGGCTTGGGCGACGCACACTACGCCCAAGTCTTTCGCGAGGAGACTGGAATCACGTTCCCACTTCTGGTTGACGCCGAGCGGCAGGCCTATCGTGCTGTGGGTCTGCTGAACGGCTCGCTCTTTCATATCTTCCGCCGGGATAATTCATTGGCGCGCAAAAGAGCCCGTACAGCCGGGCAACGGCAGCACAAGCTGGGCAAGAATCCGTTTCAACTCGGGGGCAGCTTCGTTTTCGGTCCCGGCAATGTTGACTTGTACATGCACGTCAGCCGGACTTTCGGGGACAACGCTCCGACAGCCGATTTGCTGGCCGCGATTCCGTGAATCAGCTCTGAGTTGCGAAAAGGCAACCCAAGCCGGCCTCCTAGCGTCAAAGTAGATGCACCGCGATGACTTCCGTGATCTGTCTGCCCCGCGGTGACCGTGTATACTGTGCTGGCATTTGATCCGCGCCTCGTTTGAAATGGCTATGGCCGAACGCTCTCACGCCCGAGTGTGCTTGTGGTCTCGATGCCGGATTGCAGTTATTGTTCTAGCCATCTGTTCCCTCACGGCAAGCCTTGCGACTCGTTACACCGCGTTGGCTCCGGAAGTCCAGAAGGTAGCGGCCGTAAAATCCCAGTCCCCGGATGTCCAGAGGCAGCGCCTTCTTAGCAACGCGCTCCAGTGGACGGCTCCAGCTGCCAGTTTCACCCTTTTCCAACCGCCGCGACCTTCCGTCTTTGCGGTCTCCGTGATCGTTCCAGCCACGAATCTTAGCTCCGAAAGCTGGCTTTATAACCGGCCTCCTCCTGCCTGCTGATTTCCCGTCGTTTGCAGCCCCTCACTGTTCTTGAACTCAACGTTCTTGAATTCAACCCCGGCCATTGGAATTGACTGAGGCAACTCCGCTTGAACGCGAGGTTCAAGCGTGGCTCGATCGAGTTCGAGTCCTGGTGCGGAAACGAGTCTCCGGTTCGCGAAAGGAAACGCACATGGCCATTAAGTCTTTGCTGACCGAAGAAGATCTCAATGCTCTTCGCCAGTTTGACACCTGCATGGTCTCGAATGCGATTGAGAAGTTTGGCGCAAGGCTTCGGAACACGGGATTTACGGATGGCAGCATTCGGTGCATTTTCCAAGAGGCTCCGCCCACGGTGGGATACGCGGCCACGGCTCGTCTTCGAAGTGGGGAACCGCCAATTACCGGCGGCAGCTTTCATGATCGGGCCGACTTCTGGAACAGCATCCTCGGAATTCCCGCGCCGCGCATCCTGGTTTTGGAAGACATGGACGAGCCGCCGGGTCGGGGAGCGTTTGTGGGTGACATGCACGCCGCCATTCTTAAAGCTCTGGGATGTATCGGGTACTTAACCAACGGCGCCGTGCGCGAGTTGCCCGCCGTGCGCGCCATGGGTATCCAGTTGTTTGCCGGAAGTATTGCGGTCTCTCATGCCTATGCCCACATCTTCGATTTGGGGGCCACCGTCAGGGTAGGTGGTATGGAAATCCACCCCGGAGATTTGTTGCACGGCGACCGCCACGGAGTGCTGACGGTTCCAATGGAATTCGCAACTAAGATTCCGGACGCTGCGGCGCGGTTGCAAAGGGTGGAACGAACGGTGATCGACTTTTGCCGATCCGGCGCGTTCTCAGTCGCCAAGCTGCGCGAGATTATGAAAAAGACAGGTTAGGGACAAGCAGAAGATTTGCTCATGGGACATTGCTGGCTGGGAATGCCAGAGGAAGCCGGTATAGAAAACTCGATGAATGAAACTAGCAATCGGTCCGGTGGAGCAGCGACAGGAGGAATCAAGGGTTCAAAGCTGATCTGGCTGGCCAGCCTTGTGGCTCTGGTGGTCGAATTCGCCGCTTGCTCGGGGGGCGATGGTGGTAATCGGGCGAATGCGGCAACGGTCACGGTGGGCGTAACCAAAGTCGTGCGCAAGTCACTGGGTCGACAGATCACCTTGTCTTCCGAGTTAGTGCCGTTCCAGGAGATCGATGTATACGCGAAAGAATCCGGTTTCGTCAAGAAACTGCTTGTCGACTATGGAACCCGCGTAAAGGCCGGCCAGGTAATAGCGATCCTGGAGATACCGGAGCTGGAGGCGCAGCTTCAGGAAGATCAGGCGGAAATCAAGAATGCGGTGAATCAAGTCAGCAAGGCACAGCACGAGTTGAACCGCTATCAGGCGCAGTACAACGCGCTTCACCTGCAATACACGCGTCTGAATGGAGTCTTTGAGAGCCAACCCGGAATTGTCGCGCAGCAGGAAGTGGATGACGCGCAGGGGAAGGACCTGGCGGCGTCGGCTCAGGTAGATGCTGGGCAGGCGGGTCTGGAGGCTGCCGAGAGCCAGCTGTCCGTGGCCAAGGCAAGACTGGTTCACGATCAAAGCCTGTTTGACTATGCGAGGATCACGGCTCCATTTGCCGGAGTAGTGACCCAGCGCTACGCGAACCTCGGCACATTGGTGCAGGCGGGCACAGGTTCGAGCACCCAGGCTATGCCCATCGTCCGGCTATCCCAGGACGATCTTTTTCGTCTCGTGATTCCGGTCCCGGAATCTTACGTTCGATACATCAAAGTCGGCGATCACGTGGACGTCCGTGTTCCATCTCTCAACCAGACGTTCCCGGGCAAGGTCGCGCGGTTTTCGGTGGATGTGAAGGAAGAGACGCGAACTATGCACACCGAGGTTGATGTTCTCAATCCAGATCGGGTGCTGATTCCGGGCCTGTACGCCGATGCCGACCTGACGCTGGAGCGCAAGGAAGATATCCCCTCCGTGCCCCTGCAGGCGGTGAATCACGAGAACGATAAAACCACCGTCTATGTAGTGAACGCAAACGGTGAGATCGAAGATCGTCCGGTAAGTCTCGGCATTCAGACTTCGAGCGATGCCGAAGTGGTTGCGGGTCTAAGTGAAGGAGAACAGGTTGTCGTCAGCGATCGCAGCGGATTGAAAGCGGGAGAGAAGGTTCACCCCCAGGTGGTGCAAATCATGCAGTATTACGAGAGCAAGCAATAGTAATTGGAGGAACGGGCGTCTCGCCCGTCCTGCCGGGCGGGGGCGCCCGGCTCTCCATTTGATAATGCAGGGGCGTTAGGTGAGCGTAAATGTCGCGTTTTTCAATCCGTAATCCGTACTTCATTGTCGTGATTTGTCTGGCGCTGATGGTATTAGGCGTGACCAGCCTGGTGCGCATGCCGGTCGACTTATTTCCTACTATCAATCTCCCGGAAGTGGTGGTGGCTACGTTCTACTCGGGCATGCCGCCGCAGGATATTGAGACGGATATCACAGATCCTCTGGAGCGATTCTTCACGCTGGCCAGCGGCATCGACCACATGGAATCACGCTCGCTACTGGGCGTGAGCATCATCAAGGTTTATTTCCAGCCGGGAACCGACGCGGATGCGGATGTAACTGAGCTCTCGAATCTCGCTTTGGCTGACCTGAAGCGTCTTCCCCCCGGAACCTTGCCGCCGGTGGTGCTCAAGTTCGACGCGTCCAGCTTGCCGGTTTGTCTGGTCACGCTCAAGGGTGAGGGGCTCGATCAGACCCAACTTCACGACATTGGGCAATTCACCATCCGCAATCAGATCGCGGTTGTAAAGGGAGCGGAGATTCCCCCGCCATTTGGCGGAAAGTACCGCCAGATCATGGTGTATGTCGATCCCTACAAGCTGTCGTCCCGGCAGTTGAGTCCGATGGATGTGGTGCACGCCGTGAACGACTCCAACCTCATTCTGCCTGCGGGCGACGTGAAGATGGGGCCCTACGATTATTACGTTTATTCCAACAGCCTGGTCAACAACATGGATGAACTGGGCAAGATTCCAGTCAAGACCGTAGGAACTTCCTGGGTTTCAATCAACGATCTGGGCAAAGCAGAGGACGCTAATCAGATCCAATACAGCGTGGTACGAGTCGATGGACAGAGGTCGGTCTATCTGCCGATCATGAAGCAGGGCGGCGACACCAACACCATTCAAGTGGTGGATGGCATTCGGGCCATGATCAAGCATCTGTATGACATTCCCAAGCAACTCGTAGCCACGGTTGTCTTTGACCAATCGGCTTTTGTGAAGGAAGCAATTAACACCCTGCTCGACGAAGGGCTGATCGGGCTGATTCTTACCAGCCTGATGATCCTGGTTTTCCTCGGGAGCTTCCGGGCGACGTCCGCCGTATTCCTGTCCATTCCGCTCTCGGCTCTGGCCACATTCGTCGTCCTCTACATGATGAACAGCACGATTAACACGATGATTTTGGGGGGCCTCGCGCTGGCTTTTTCACGGGTGATCGATAACTCGGTGATCTCACTCGAAAACATCTACCGGCACCTGGAGATGGGTGCTACGCCGGAAGCTGCCGCCGAAGCCGGGGGTACCGAGGTAAGTCTCGCGGTCCTGGCCGCGACCCTAACCACCGTGGTCGTGTTTTTCCCGGTGACGTTTCTCTATGGCGTCAGCAAGTTTCTTTTTTCGGCTCTGGCACTGGCGGTTGTGATCTCGCTCTTCGCCTCCTACCTCGTTGCCATGACCGTAATTCCGCTGTTCTGCTCACGTTTTCTGAAGGCGGTGCCCCACGGTGCTGGGCGCGGGAAAATAGAGAACGAGCACGACGTTGCGCCAACGGCTGCGCCGTCCTGGTGGAACAGGTTCAATGCCGGCTTCAACCGCTGGTTCAGCCAACTGCTGGATTATTACGAGTACTGGGTGCGGCGTGCGCTGAAGCGCCCGGGGCTGACGGTGGCGGTTTTGAGTGGCGCGTTTGTGGCCAGTCTGGGGATCTATCCGCTGCTGGGGCTGGCGTTCTTTCCGCAAACCGACGCCGGCCAATTCACCATCAATCTGAAGGTCCCGACCGGGACGCGAATTGAAGTGACGGAACAATATGTGGCCAGGGTGGAAGATTTGATCCGTCGCACGGTCGGGCCGAAAGATTTGAAGATGGTAGTGTCGAATCTGGGAGTGGTGCCGGACTTTTCGTCGCTCTACACCACTAATGCCGGACCCTACACGGCGACCATCCAAGTGGCGTTGCAGGAGTCGCACAAGAAAAGCAGTTTTGCCTACATGGATGTGGTGCAGAAGAAGATGGCGAGCGAACTTCCCGATGTGCGGACGTTTTTCTCCAGCGGATCGATGGTGGATGCGGTGCTGAACATGGGGATGCCGGCGCCGATCGATGTGCAGGTGAGCAGTCCGGACACGCACGAGATATACGGGATTGCGCAGGACTTAGCAAGCCAGATACGGAGCCTGCCGGGGGTGGGAGAAGTGTATATCCCGCAGGATTTGAACTATCCCGCGTTGCGGCTCGACGTGGACCGGGTGCATGCGGGGGAGTTGGGGTTGACGCAGAAGGAGGTCGTGGACAATGTGATCACGGCGCTGAATTCGAACTACATGATCGCGCCGAACTATTGGGTAGACCGCAAGAGCGGCAACGATTATTACCTCACCGTGCAATATTTCGAAAAAGGACGACCGGCGATTCAGAGCCTGACTGACCTGACCAACATTCCAATCCATGCACCCACCCTGAAACGGCCGACCACCCTGGACGCGGTCGTGAAACTCGAAAATATCCAAACGCCGACGGAAGTGGACCATTATCAGATCCAACGAGTCATGGACGTGTACGTGACCCCGGCAACCGAAGATCTCGGAAAGGTCTCGGATGAAGTTTCGCGCCTAATCCCCAAACTCAAGGTTCCAGAGAACGTGCGCATCAACGTGCGGGGTATGGTGCAGGGGATGAACGCATCGTTCCGCAGTTTTGCCATCGGCCTTTCGCTCTCGGTCATCCTGCTCTACCTGATTTTGGTAGCGCAGTTCAAGTCCTTCAAAGATCCCTTCCTGATCATGCTTGCGATTCCCATGGGCTTCATCGGTGTGCTGGTGATTTTGCCCTTGACGGGCACAACTCTCAATGTGATGTCGCTGATGGGGATCTTGATGCTGGTTGGGATCTCGGCATCGAACAGCATTCTGATCGTTGAATTCACCCACCGTCTGGAAGAACAGGGTAAGGGCATCGAAGAGGCTGTCATTACTTCTTGCAGGGTGCGCCTTCGTCCGATCCTGATGACTTCCTTGGCGACAATTATCGGGATGGTCCCGATGGCGCTGAAACTCGGCACCGGAAGCGAACAATATGCTCCCCTGGCGCGCGCCATCATCGGCGGCTTGACAGTTTCTGTGGTGCTCACGGTATTCATTGTGCCGGCGGCGTATTTGCTTGCGTACCGCGGCCGGACGGTTGAATAGAGAAATATGCCAGGCTTTTCAATTCGCAATCCGTTTTTCATCATTGTCGTTTGCCTGATGTTCGTGGTGATCGGCGTGACCAGCCTGGTGCGAATGCCGGTCGATTTGTTTCCCACCATCAACCTGCCGGAAGTCGTGGTGGCCACGTTCTACTCGGGCATGCCGCCACAGGATATTGAGACCGACATCACCGACCCCCTGGAGCGCTTCTTCACCCTGGCCAGCGGTATTGATCATATGGAATCGCGGTCGCTTTTGGGTGTGAGCATCATCAAGGTCTACTTCCAGCCGGGAACCAATGCCGATGCCGACGTCACCGAGCTTTCGAATCTTGCCTTAGCCGACCTGAAGCGTTTGCCGCCCGGAACCTTGCCACCTGTGGTTCTGAAGTTTGACGCCTCCAGTCTTCCCGTTGCGCTGGTGCCGGTCAAGGGGCCAGGACTCAACGAAACGCAGCTTCACGACTACGCACAGTTTCAAATTCGCAATCAAATCGCGGTGGTGCCGGGCGCGGAAATTCCTCCTCCGTTTGGCGGCACCTATCGCCAGATCATGGTTTACGTCGACCCCTACAAGCTTGCCTCCCGGCAGTTGAGCCCGATGGATGTGGTCGATGCGGTGAACGACTCCAACCTGATCTTGCCGGCCGGCGACGTCAAGACGGGGCCGTACGATTCCTTCGTCTACTCCAACAGTCTGGTTGACAACATGGACCAGTTGGGCAAGGTTCCCGTAAAGACCGCGGGCACCTCGTGGGTCACGGTCAATGACATTGGCCGGGCGGAAGATTCCCACCAGATTCAATACAGCGTGGTACGGATCGACGGCCAGAGATCGTGTTACATCCCTATCATGAAGCAAGGGGGCGATACGAACACGATTGCGGTCGTAAATGGAGTTCGTAAGCTGATTCAACATCTCTATGACATCCCTAAGCAGATGTCCGCCGATCTGGTCTTCGATCAGTCCGTGTATGTGAAAGAGGCTTTAAAGACCGTATTGCACGAGGGCATTATCGGTTTGGTTCTGACCAGCCTGATGATTCTCATTTTCCTGGGAAGCGTCCGGGCAACTTCGGCGGTGCTGCTCTCGATTCCGCTTTCTGCCCTGGCGACATTCGTGATCCTGTACATGGCCGGCAGTACGGTAAATACGATGATCCTGGGGGGATTGGCGCTAGCCTTTTCGCGCGTAATCGATAACTCGGTGATTTCGCTCGAAAACATCTACCGGCACCTTGAGTTAGGCGCTGCACCCATGATTGCCGCCGAAGTTGGAGGGAGGGAAGTAAATCTGGCTGTGCTGGCGGCGACTCTGGTCGACGTGGTGGATTTCTTCCCGGTCACTTTTCTCTACGGAGTTAGTAAGTTCCTTTTCTCCGCCCTAGCGCTTGCGTTCTGTCTGTCCCTGCTAGCCTCATTCGTTGTGGCCATGACCGTGATTCCGTTGTTTTGCTCGCGCTATCTAAAGGCGATGCCAGCGGGCGGAGGGCACGACCAAAAAGGCGAGTATGAAATCGAACCGGCCTCGGCTGTGGGTAAGTCCTGGTGGGACAGGTTCAATGCCGGGTTCAACCGGATGTTTAACAAGGTCCTCGATTTCTACGAATACTGGGTCAGGCGTGCGGTGAAGCGTCCGGGCCTCACGGTCGTAGTCTTGAGCGGAGTGTTCCTGGCCAGCCTGGCAATCTACCCGCTGCTGGGGCTGGCCTTCTTCCCGCAAACTGATGCCGGCCAGTTCACCATCAACCTGAAAGTTCCCACCGGCACGCGCATCGAAGTTACCGAACAATATGTGGCCAAGGTGGAAGATTTGATCCGCCACACAGTGGACGCTAAAGATTTGAAGATGGTGGTATCGAACATTGGCGTGGTGCCGGATTTTTCTTCTCTGTACACAACCAATGCAGGGCCATACACCGCCACCATCCAGGTCGCCTTGCAAGACTCACACCGGCAAAGCAGCTTCAAGTACATGGATTTGGTGCAGAAGAGGATGGCGAGCGAGTTTCCAGATATACGGACGTTCTTCTCCAGCGGTTCGATGGTAGATGCAATCCTCAACATGGGGATGCCGGCGCCGATCGACATACAGGTGAGCGGTCCAGACCTGCCACAGATCTATGGTCTGGCACAGGATCTCGCCAGCCAGATACGAACTGTGCCGGGCGTCGGGGAAGTCTACATTCCGCAGGATATGAATTATCCAGCGCTGCGGCTGGACGTGAACCGGGTACATGCTGGCGAATTGGGGTTAACTCAGAAAAACGTGGTGGACAACGTGATCACGGCGTTGAACTCGAACTACATGATCGCGCCGAACTACTGGGTAGACCGCAAGAGCGGCAACGACTATTACTTGACGGTGCAGTACTTTGAACATGGACGGGCAGCGATCCACAACATGGTTGACTTGGGCCAGATCCCTCTACGGAATCAGTCCGGTGCCGGCCCTGATATGAGTTGTGGCCTGACACACGCTGCAAGAGGCAGCTCCGCAAGACCTTCGTGGGCTTGCGGGCAAGATCTGCCGGAGCCAGATGGTCGACCATCGCATCGCAGTAGACCCGATACAGTTCTCGCTAATGTGGTTGACGTGAAGCATGTGCAGACGCCCACCGAAGTGGATCACTACCAGATTCAGCGCGTCGTGGACGTCTATGTCACTCCGTCCGGCGAGGACCTTGGCCGGGTGACCAGTAACATTCGGGGCATTCTTGCCAAAGCGAATATCCCGGGTAACATGCGCGTAAATCTGCGCGGCATGGTTGAAGGAATGCAGACTTCATTCAAGAGCTTTGGGCTAGGTTTCCTTCTTTCCTTCGTTTTGCTGTTCCTGATCCTTACTGCCCAGTTCAAATCATTCGTCGATCCCTTCCTGATCATGCTCGCCATACCCATGGGTTTCGTCGGCGTGCTGATCATTCTGCCGCTCACGCACAGCACATTGAACGTAATGTCGCTGATGGGAGTGCTCATGCTCGTCGGTATTGCCGATTCCAACAGCATTCTGATCGTGGATTTCGCTCACAAGCTGGAGACACAAGGGTTGACGCCGACCAATGCCGTCATTACCGCCTGTCGAGTGCGGTTGCGTCCGATCCTGATGACCTCGCTCGCGACGATCATAGGGATGATCCCCATGGCGATGAAGCTGGGCACAGGTGCTGAGCAGTACGCACCGATGGCGAAGGCCATTATCGGTGGCCTCACTTCGTCGGTCCTTCTGACCATTTTTATCGTGCCCGCAGCTTATCTGCTCGTTTACGGCAAGCGCGGAGAGACGCCTGCCACGACCCCAACCCTGGAGACGACAGAATGACAGGCAAGATTGTTTTGCGGCGAATCAAGAAAGTATTGCCAGTTTGCCTCGCTCTAGCTATGCCCGTGTGCAGCTCCGCGCAGGGAGGGCGTGGTTCGGCAACCCAGTCGCGTTTGCCTTCGGCTCCAATACCGCAACAAACGACCCCGCCTGCCACTTCGAGCGCGCCCAGGACCGAGCCGCAAAGCAATTCCCCGCAAAGCAATGTCCCGCCAGGCAGTGCTCCGCAGAGCAGTCCGGGGACGCCCACGTTGCTGTCTCTGAAGGATGCTCAGGCGCTGGCCTTGAAGAATAATCCTCAAATCTCGGTGGCGCGACTGACCGCGCTTGCCGCGCAGCAGGTGACACGAGAAGTCCGTTCGAATCTCTGGCCGGCCGTGAAAGTCGATCTTACCGCGGTGGATGCATACGCCGGGTCGCGAATCACTGCGGGGGCGCTCAACAATCCGATCATCTATCAACGCGCTGCTGCCGGCACGATGGTAAGTCAGCTCATCACTGATTTCGGACGCACAACGAACTTGATTGCAAGCGCCAATCTGGCGGCCAAAGCTGAAAACCAGAATGCCATGGCTACTAAGGAGCAAATCCTGCTGGCTGTGGATCAAGCCTTCTACAACGCCCTGCAGACACAAGCCGTACTGACCGTGGCACAACAGACGGTGACGGATCGCCAGACGGTTGCGGATCAAGTGGGGGCTCTTTACAAAAACAAGTTGAAGTCAGAACTCGATTTCAGCTTTGCGAATGTCAACCTGGCGCAAGCCAAACTGCTGCTTCTAGACGCGCAAAACAACCAGAACGCTGCATTGGCATCGCTTTCAGCGGTGCTCGGATTTTCAAGTCTGCAGAACTTCCAACTGGCGGAGGATACAGGCGCGATCACACCTCCGCAAAACAATGTGGATGATCTGATTGCTACTGCTTTTGCGATGCGGCCGGATTTCCTGTCGCTTGAATTCCAGGTTGAGTCGGCGAAGAAGTTCCACACCGCCGAGCGGGACTTGTTCTTCCCCGATATTGAGGCGCTGGGCGCGGTTGGAGACACACCCGTGCGGAATCCCATTGTTTCCAGTTGGTATGGGGCAGTGGGCGTGAATGTCGAAGTCCCGGTATTCAATGGCTTTCTATTCTCAGCAAGAGCGCGTGAGGCAGCGCTCAAAGCACAAGCCGTGCAGGAGCGCTTGCGCGATCTTCGCGACCGGATATCCCGCGACGTGCGCACCAGCTGGCTCAACGCCACCACTGCTTACGATCGATTGGCGGTCACGCAGCAACTGGTGGAGCAAGCCAATCTCGCGCTCAATCTTGCGCAGGCACGATACAAGTTGGGACTGGGTTCGATTGTCGAATTAAGTCAGGCGCAACTGCAGCAGACGCAGGCTCAAATCACCAACGCACAGGCGGGCTATGACTGCCGGCTTGCCCTGGCAGTCCTGCAATATCAGACGACTGGGCTCTAAAGGAAACCTGTTTTGAAAAGACAGGCGCGCCCGTTTGCGCAGTTCTCATTGTGATTGGCTTCGGACGAAAGCAGCTGGGGTGGCTGTGGGGCGTCAAGTGGTTAAGTCATGAAGACACGGAAGAAGAGACAATCATCCTTCACGACGCGCCACGGGGTGCTACTCATTCTTGTAATCGGCAGTTTGTTTACTATTGTGTTTCTTTTGGCATATTACGTCCAGGCCAAGTTAGGGTGGTCGCTGCAGTAACAATATCCGAAGTCGTGACTGCGATCTTCGCGCTGAATTCCGGTTTTACCGGTTAAGAGCGTAGAGACATGATCCCATTTTTCTTATATCTCGCTGCCGGAGCTGTTACGGGATTCCAAGTTTACGCTCTGCTGGTGTTGGCCGTGTTAGGATGCCCTGTGAACCCGCTCGAATTTGTATCTCTGGCGGGTTCGCTGTGTCTAATTGTCGCCGCTTATTTGAGCCTTTTCAAACCGCATGCCGCGGCCAGACTTGCTTGGCTCGCTTCGCTGGCAATATGGTGCTTTTATGGTCCAGCCATTGCCCGCACGATCCGGTGGTTCTGAACTCGCTGGTACTGAACGCAAATGATACTGCCATATCTGGCGATGGCGCTGTTGACGCTGGTCACGGCGTACTCTGCCGTCGCGAGTTTTCGGCAACCGCGGGATGGCAGTGCTTCGACTTGGCTCTTTCCTAACGGAACCAGACGATCCACCCAATTAACTGTTGGCATCTGCACACTCGCACTTGTCCTCGGCGGAGCAGTATGGCTCACCATCGACGCCCGGCATTCCATTCGTCGCTCATCGCGCTTTCTTATTCCGGAAGGGTACGTGGGCTGGGTGCGAGTTGAATTCCAGGTTAAGGATGCTCCACCTTTGCCGGTCGAGGGAGGAGAGTATCTTTTCAAGTTTCCGTCCTCCGGTTTCATAAGAACGTCTTCACCAGAAGAATATGGATGGGCCAAAGACCATTACTTCTACTATTCCGAAAAGGCCACTCGAATATTGCCTGAGACCGGTTGGGGCGGTGGAGGCCTTATTTGGGGAAAAATCAACGGTGAAGAGTCTGGTTCGCAAGGCACGAGAAAATACGAGGAATTCTTCGTAGGAACTGAACAGCAATTTGGAGAGCAAAAGCGGGGAGAGCAGAACGTCGGTCCCGGTGCTCCGGCAACTCCGGCGAAGTGAAATGAGAGGATGGCGTTTCTGCCGGTCGGGCTCCGATCGTCTTTGCTTTGTCCAGTCGTGGGCGTGCGAGTGCCTGCTTTCCGGCGGATAGGACGAACTGCGAACGACCAGCGACCACACGACCCCTAGAATGGTGACACTCGTCCTAAGCTGTCGCGCGTCCATGAGCGAAACCAAACACGACACGATCCGCGCTTACTACCGCACGTTGTTTTCCGCCTGGGGACGCCAGCACTGGTGGCCGGCGCAATCGCGGTTTGAGGTGATTGTTGGGGCATATTTAACGCAGAACACTTCATGGACGAACGTCGCGAAGGCGCTCGGCAACCTTCGCAAAGCGCGGCTCTTGACGATCCGCGGAATCCGCCGCACGCCTCAGGCTGAGCTCGAGCAATTGATTCGTCCGGCGGGTTACTTCCGGCAGAAAGCGCAGCGGCTGAAGACCTTCGTCAGCTTTCTCGATGCGCATTACAGCGGGTCGCTGGCGCGGATGTTCGCCCGGCCGACGGCCGAACTCCGCGTCGAACTGCTCGCTCTCAACGGGGTAGGGCCCGAGACCGCCGACTCGATTCTGTTGTATGCCGGCAATCACCCCGTCTTTGTGGTGGACGCTTACACGCGGCGCATTCTGGAACGGCACCAGATTGTTTCGAGCGCGGCGCGCTATGAAGAAATCCGACAACTGTTCGAGCAGGCACTGGCGGCGATAGGAACCCCGGAAATCGACCGCGAGTCTTCAGCGAAGATTCCAGTGGGGCCGCCGGGCTCGAGTCATCGGCTATCACGCATGAGCACGGCCGAGCGCAGCGCGCCGGTTCAGGCATTCAATGAAATGCACGGGCTGATCGTCGGAGTTGGCAAGACTTATTGCCTAAAGTCACAACCGCAGTGTGAGCAATGTCCTTTGCAGAAATTCCTTCCTCAGGCAAAGTGAGTCGGAGTGAAGAACAACAAGTGAATAACAACGTGAGATGGCGACTCCTTGTTTTTGTCTTGACGGCGGCTCTTTGCTTGGGATTTGGCGCCGGCTTCCGCGAGCAGCCGTTGCGTGAGGTTGCGCAGGGTTGTGAACTGCTTCATCGGCACTGCGGTGAGGCCAGCGCAACTCTCGGAGGCGGCATATGCGTCCACGCTTGCGCGTGAGTACAACATGGCGGAGCCGGAAGACGCCCTCAAGTGGGAGGTGGTGCATCCGGAGCCGCAGTCTTTCGATTTCTCTCAGGCGGACCAGATCGTGGATTTTGCCACCCGGCATGGCATGAAGGTTCGCGGGCACACGCCGGTCTGGCACCGGCAGAATCCAAAATGGTTGACGGAAGGAAAATACTCTTCGGGAGAACTCGCCGAAATTCTCGAGCAGCACATAAAGACTGTGGTCGGACATTACCGGGGAAAGATATTCGCGTGGGACGTCGTCAATGAGGCCTTCGACGAGTTGCGCCCGGGAACACTCCGCAGCACGATCTGGCGGGACCAGCCGGGAATCGGCATGACGGAGGACGCTCGCGGCCCGCACCAGAGTCATTCTTACATTGAGCGTTGTTTCCGCTGGGCACACGAGGCCGATCCACAGGCTCTGCTGTTTTACAACGAGGCCGAGGCGGAAACTGTGAACCCCAAGTCGGACGCGATCTATGCCATGGTTCGCGATTTCCGGCTGCGTGGTGTTCCCATCGATGGCGTGGGATTTCAAATGCACATCGCGAACCTGCACGCCGATGTCGCATCCATTTCCGCCAATATCAAGCGCTTCACGGCCCTCGGAGTGCAGGTCCACGTCACCGAGATGGACGTTGCCCTGCCGGTCGATCCGACCGGCAACCCTCGTCCCGAGGACCTGCAACTGCAGGCGGACATCTATCGCCAGATCGCCGGCGCTTGTCTGTCGCATCCGGGATGCACAGCGATCCAGACCTGGGGTTTCACGGACAAATATTCCTGGATCGGATCGCACTCGAAGAAGACGCAAGGCGCCGCGCTGCCGTTTGATCGGAACTACCGGGCCAAGCCGGCGTATGAGGCGCTGCGGAAGACGCTGGAGTTAGGGCGTCGCTAGTCGATGTGGAGGGCGTCTCGCGCCCGTCCCGCACTTCGGCGGACGGGCGGGGGCGCCCGGCTCTTCACGGCGAACGACCAACGGCGCTCTTCGGCGGGTAGTCAGGAACAATACTTAACAAATGGGCTAACTATTTCCTTGACTTCCCAGAGCCCGCCGTCATACATTTAACGCCGTGGTTAACAAACAAGAGAGGGTCACGGCGATCTTCGCGGCGTTGGCCGATCCTACGCGGCGGCGGATTGTGCAGCGTCTTTCGGAGCAAGGTGAGAGCCGGGTGACGGCTCTAGCCAAGCCCTTTCGCATCTCGCTGCCGGCAATCTCGAGGCATCTCCGGGTGCTGGAAAACGCCCGGCTGATCACGCGCCGTCGCCATGGACGCGAGCATTTGATACGCTCGCAAGCCGCCGGCTTGGAAGCTGCCCGGAAATGGATTGCCCAATGCGCGGCTGGTTGGGAGTCCGGATTTGACACTCTCGACCAGTTACTAAAGACGGCTCAACAAGCCGCTCAACGACAGGAGAAGACACGATGAAATCCGAGGTGAAAGTTGGCGACAATCATTTGCAAATTACGCGGGTTTTCGACGCCCCGCGGCATCTGGTGTTTGCGTTTTGGAAAGAAGTAGACCGGTTGCAGCAATGGTGGGGCTGCAAGGATACAACCAAGGTCGACTGCACAATGGACTTTCGCGTCGGCGGTTCGTTCACTTGCGTGATGCAGATCACCGGGGCCGGTGAATTTTCCTACAAGGGACAGTACGACGAGATCGTCGAACCGAAAAGGATCGCCTTCCACGCGGATTTTGGAACCACCACCACGCGCATGGTCGTGGATTTCGTCGATCTTCAGCAAGGCGCGCAGACGAAGATGGTTCTGACACAGGTAGGATTTCCGGCGCAGAGCATTTGCGAGATGGTTTCGCAAGGCACCTCGGAATCGTTCGACAAACTCGACTCTTTGCTGGCCAGCCAGACGCTGATAAACCACCTGTAATGTGGAAAGGATTACTAATGAACCCTGCACGTATCGCTCTCGCAGCCCTTGGCGGCTTCGTGGCGTATTTTGTCGTCGGGTTTGCCACGTTCGGCCTGTTGCCGTCGCTGAGGAATGAGTTCCTCAAATACCCGACACTCTACCGGTCGCAGGAGGCGATGAAGAGTGTGATGCCGGTGGGAATGGCGTTCATGTTTCTCGCCATCGCGGCGCTTGCCGTGCTTTACGCCATGTCGTGCCAGGGCGTCTCCGGCCCCGCCCAAGGCGCACGCCTCGGCGCACTCTTTGGTGCGTTGATCGGGCTGTTCGCCATTGGCTCGTTTGTCGTGCACAACTATGTCAATCTGCAAATCGGATTGAAGCTGACCGTGCAACAAGCCATCGCTTACTTCGTGGAATGGGTAGTCGTGGGTGTAGTGATCGGTCTCATCTACCGGCCCTTTGCGCCACACTGAACGGGTCGCGGACCTCTGATCTGCATAGGGGCGCCGTTAGTCGTTAGTCGTTAGCTAGTGCTCGTTTACCGCACGACGGATTCGCGAACGACCACGACCAACGACCCACGACGCCCTATAATGTGATCAATCCTTGGCCGCATCGACTCCAATTCGTGACGAAAGCAAGACTTCCGGCCGCCGGACGTTCGTGATCACGCTGGCGATCGGCGCTTTTCTGTTGCTCGCGATCTTAGTGTTGCAGGCTTCGTTCAATCTGAAGTTCATCAGCCCGGACAGCAATCAGGAGCTTCTGTTTTTTGCCGGACTGAGCGGCCTGATCTTTTTTGCCTTCGTGGCGCTGACGGTCGTTCTCGGGCGCAATCTGCTGAAGCTCTACGCCGAACGGCGGCAGGGCGTGGCCGGTTCAAAGTTCCGCACGCGCCTGGTGGTGGTCAGCCTGCTGTTGTCGTTTTTGCCCGTGATTGCCATGTTCTGGTTCTCGTACGGGCTCATGAATCGCTCGATCGACAAGTGGTTCTCCCAACCGGTCGAGGAAGTGCGCGCAGATACCGCCGCCATGTCGGCGCTGCTCTATGATTACGCGGGCCAGAATGCGGCCTCGGAAGCACAATCCATCGCGCAGACGGACGAATTTCAAAGAGCGTTTGCGAGCGGAAATTTCTCTGCAGCCACCGAAGAGCTTCGGGAACACATCCCGACGCTGCAGGGCGGATTCGTTCTGGCCCTGGCGAATGGGAGCGCGGCGGCCAGCCTGAACCCCCCCGCGCTCTGGAACGACATGAAGAATCGCTTCCCGCTGCAGTCGGCTTTGCACGGAGAGCACCCTCATTTCCAGTGGGGCCAGACGGACTACATTGTCGCGGCGGCCCCGCTCCAAGGCGGCACTGTGCTTGTGGCCATGCCGCTGCCGCCAAAATTCGCCGAAACGGCCAGGCAGATTCAGGATAGCCAGCAGCGCTACGTCGAACTAGCCGCAAAAAGAAAACTGTTTCGCCGGACCTACATAGGATTTCTTCTGCTCCTGACCGTGCTGGTGCTGTTCGCTTCGACCTGGCTCGCGCTCCTGCTTTCGAAGTTGGTCAACCGTCCCGTGGCGGCGCTGGCCGCGGGTACGGAGGCCATCTCCAAAGGGCAACTCGATTACCGCGTCGATATTCGCGCCACCGATGAACTCGCCGAACTGGTGCAGTCTTTCAACAGCATGGCAGAACAACTGGAATCCAGCCGGCGTCAGATCGAAGCCTCCAGTCGCGATGTCGTCGCCGCCAACGAAGCGCTCGAAGGCAGACGTCGATACATCGAAACGGTTCTCGAGAGCCTTCCAACGGGAGTGATTTCGATTGACGCCGCGCGCCATGTGACGCTGGCAAATGCCGCTTTCTCCCGGATGTTCTATCTGGAGCGGAGTGAGTACCTGAGTCCGGCGGCTTTGGTGAATCTGCCCCTGCGGGAAGTGATTCCCGCCGATGTGCTTGCCGACCTGGAACCGCTGCTCCGCCGCGCGGATCGTATGGGCATTACCGCAGCCAACATGGAACTGGCCCTGCCGCGCGCGCAGTTGAATGTTGCCGTGACTGTGTCGGCGCTGAGCCACGCTGCCGAGGGCCTGGGATACGTGCTGGTGTTCGAAGATCTGTCGGACCTGCTGCGAGCGCAGAAACAGGCCGCCTGGCGCGAAGTGGCGCGACGCGTCGCCCATGAGATCAAGAACCCGCTGACCCCGATCGCACTTTCCGCCGAGCGCATTCATCGCCATTTAATGCGCGGCACGGCGCCCGATGCAGCCTCGCTCGAAGTGATTCGCACCTGCGCCGAAACCATCGGCAATGCCGTCGAAACCGTGCGCACGCTGGTCGATGAATTCTCGGTGCTGGCGCGTTTTCCCGCGTCCCGCCCGCAACCCGCCAGCTTGAATACCTTGGTGGAAAGCGCACTCAGCATGTTCAATGGGCGGCTGGAGGGCATTTGCGTGCGTACGGAGTTGGCACACGATCTGCCCGCCGTTATGGCCGATCCGGAAGCGATCAAACGCGCGGTCGCGAACCTGGTCGATAACGCCGCCGAGGCCATGCAAGACACGCTGCTGAAAGAGATCACGATTTCAACCTCACTGGTGGCCAGCCGCGATGCTGTCGAGCTGGTTGTCTCCGATACCGGGCACGGAGTTTCGCGCGACGTGAAGGAGCGGCTGTTCCTGCCCTACTTTTCGACCAAGCAACGGGGCACGGGGCTGGGTCTGGCGATTGTGAGCAGAATTGTGGAGGACCACCGTGGATCGATTCGCGTGGAAGAAAACAGACCAGTCGGCAGCCGCTTCGTTATCGAGCTGCCCGTAGCGGTTGAAAGCATCAGCGCACCGGCGGCAAGCTAGTACTCTGACCGCGTGACAAGTTATATGGTGGAGCGACGGGCGTTTCGCCCGGCTCTCCGCCGGCACGCGTTGCTAACCTAAACCATGGCACACATCCTCATTGTCGACGACGAATCCAGTATCCGCGAATCCTTGCGCGGCATTCTCGAGGACGAGGGATATAAAACCAGCGTCAGCGCGAGCGGCGAAGATTGCCTGGATTTACTGCGCCGGAGCAGCTTTGACCTGATCCTGCTGGATGTTTGGCTGACCGGGATTGACGGACTGGAAGTTCTGGAGAAGATCCGCGAGATGGAGGATCCGCCGGAAGTCATCATGATTTCGGGCCACGGGACCATCGAGACCGCGGTGCGCGCTACGAAGCTGGGCGCTTACGATTTCGCGGAAAAGCCGCTATCGCTCGAAAAGATGCTCATCCTGGTAAAAAATGCGATCGAAGCGCGGCGGCTGCGCCATGAGAATCTCGACTTGCGAAAGCAACTGCAATCGAAAAGCGTGATCGTGGGGGACAGCGTTCCCATGAAGGCGCTGCGCCAGCAGATTGCGCTGATGGCGCCCACCAACGGACGCGTGCTCATCTATGGCGAATCGGGCACCGGCAAAGAACTGGTTGCGCATGCCATCCACATGCAGAGCCTGCGGAAAGATGAAATGTTTGTCGAAATGAACTGCGCCGCGATTCCCGAAGATCTGATCGACAGTGAACTGTTCGGGCATGTTAAGTCGTCGTTTCCCGGAGCTACGGCCGATAAGGAAGGCAAGTTTCAGAAGGCCGATCGCGGAACCTTGTTTCTGGATGAAGTGGGCGACATGAGCCTGAAGACGCAGTCGAAAGTTTTGCGTACGGTGGAACAACAGCGTTTTATTCCGGTGGGGAGCGACGATCCCGTCACCGTGGACGTGCGGGTGATTGCCTCCACCAACAAGGATCTGGAGGAGGAAATCGCCAAGGGAAACTTTCGCGAAGATCTTTTTTACCGACTGAACGTGATTCCTTTTGTCGTGCCCCCACTGCGCGAACGTAAGGAAGACATTCCGCTGTTTGCGCGATACTTTCTGAAAGAATTTGCCTCGGCCTACGGGCGGCGTCCACGAGAGATTACCGATGATGCAATCGATTCCCTCATGCGCTATGCCTGGCCGGGGAACGTCCGCGAACTGCGCAATGTGATCGAGCGCATCGTGATCATGAATCCCACCACCTCACGCTTTGAGCGCAAGCATCTTCCGCCACTGGTGCATCGCGACGGCAGCCGCCGCGTGGCGGGCAGCGAGGGTTCCACGCTGCACCAGGCGCGGGCGGCGTATGAGCGCGACTACATTCTCAAAAAACTCGACGAAAATCATGGCAACATCAGCCGCACCGCGGAAGTGCTGGGGCTCGAGCGCAGCCACCTGTATCGCAAAATGAAAAGTTTGGGGATTGCTGCAAAGGAGTAGTGCAGATCTCAGGTGTCAGGTCTTAGGTCTCAGGGAAAACTCTTTCGTCCATCTGTCGCGCGGTTTTCCTGAGAACTGACACCTAAGACCTATCTCTTCAGCATGTGAATCTCAGTCCCGTTCTTGTGAAACTGGACCTCGTCCATCAACTGATTGATCAGGTAAATGCCCCGGCCGTGATTCTCATAGATGTTCTCACCGTGGCAGGGGTTGGCGATCTGCGTGGGATCAAAACCCGGGCCGGGATCGCGCACTATGATCAGGATGCCCCGCTGGTCGTCGCAAGCCACGTCGCATTCGATGGTTTTGGAGGGATCGCTTTTCGCTCCATGCACGACGGCGTTGGCCAGAGCTTCGGTTAACGCCAATTCAATGTCGTCTTCGCGCCCCGGAGCGCATTTCATTTCCCGCACCAGATTCATCACGCTGCGGACAACCGGGTCCACGGCATCGCGGTCGCCGGCAAGGGTTACGCTCAGCTTGAGATCAAGCTTGTCCGCGTCGAAGTCACAGGACTGCGGCGGCTGCGACGCTTGTTCCGAGGATGTGGAAAAATCTGTCATAAAACGGCTGTGGGCTTCGGTTCCAGCCCTTCCCTTGTTTATCTAAGATGCAGGGAGGCGCTGACAGATTCTAGGGATTTAGGGGCGAAGATGCAAACTTTTTCGGACCGCGGGCAACCAGCGGGCAACCATTAGAGCATTACGTCGGCGGGTTACCATGGTCAGGTGGCCGCTTAACGACTTGAAACCTATAGCCTACGAGCCCGTGCTGAAGGTTGGTTTGGCTCGAGTGGCGGCTTACAACAACAAACTAAGTGTTACCCCTCTAGGTCCGGCGGGCCTCCAATTTGCTGTAGCTGACGGCGCCAATCTAACTCTTCCACAAAGGTTCGCGAATCGCGCCAGCCGGCTTTGATCTTGACGAAGAGCTCGAGAAAAACTTTGGTTCCTACCATCTTCTCGATATCGAGGCGGGCCGCGGTGCCAATCTTCTTGAGCATTTGTCCGCCTTTGCCGAGCAGGATGGCTTTTTGGCCGTCGCGCTCGCAATAGATCACAGCGGCAATCCGCGTCAGCCTCGGACTCTCTTCGAATTGCTCGATCAGCACCGATACTGCGTGCGGCACCTCTTCATGGGTCTGCATGAGAACATGCTCGCGGATCAGCTCCGCCGCCATGAAGCGCACCGGCTGATCGGTGATCTGCTCCTCGGGAAAATAGCGAGGGCCGGTGGGCAGCGCCTTCAAGACGCAGGACAGCAATTCGTCGAGTCCTTTCTTCTTGAGGGCGGAGATGGGGACGATCTCCTTGAAATCGTGCAGCGTTTGGAATTCTGCGATCAGCGGGAGTAGTTTACTTTTGTCAGCGAGCAAATCAATTTTATTGAGCAGCAGGAAAACCGGAGTGCCCGCTTTTTTTGCCAGGTCGAGGACGAAAGCGTCGTCGCGGTCCCACTTTTTTTTGGCATCGACAATCATCAAAATAAGTTCGCAGCCTTCGAGGGCCTCGTGCACCTCGGACATCATTTTGCGTCCGAGCGAGGATCCGGAACGGTGAACTCCGGGCGTGTCGATGAGCACGATTTGCCCAGCTTCGCGTCCCTTCTGCTTGGGGACATTCTGTTTGGGAACATTGATAATTCCGAGAATGCGGTTGCGCGTGGTCTGGGGCTTCGGGGAAATGATGGCCAGCTTCTCGCCGACCAGCGCATTCAGCAGCGTGCTCTTGCCCGCATTGGGGCGGCCGAGAATGCAGACGAATCCGGAGTGGAAGGACATGGAGATAGGCTACTAGCTCTTGGCTGCTGGCTGCTAGCACAGATCTCAGCTTCATCATCGAATCACATGGATGCGAATGCCGAGGCTGAGGTTCTTCCATGATCGGTCCGCTGTGTAAACTGGAGCGCGCAGAGCAATTCCCAGAGCTAGGCACGCTCGGTCTCCGAGCGACAAGCCGAGCGGGCGGGTCTGGATGACAAGCTCTCCGGCAGTCTTGGCCTGCTCGACGGTGAAAGCGACCGCCTCATGGATGGGTCCATTGGCGGCGGCCCACGCATCGTCCGGGCTAAAGCCCCGGAGAACGAGCTTCCCGTGCACTTCCGCCAGGTTGACCGCGCTGGTCGCAGCCGTGCTCATGATCTGAGGAGTTAACTTCTCCGCACCAAGCTCGCCGTTGAGCACAGCCATCAGTGCCGATGCGTCCAGAACAACCCTATTCACGTTTGGCGGCCTCGCGCCGTTCGGCAATCAGTTCGTCCACCAGGGAGGTACCGGGCTTCACATATTTCCGGACCAGCCGTTGGGCGCGCTCAATTCTGCGTTTCATCGTCGTGATCCGCAGTTCGTCATCTTCCATCCGCAGAATCACTTCGTCCCCTGCTTTGATCCCAAGCGCCTTCCGATAGGGAGCGGGTATTACTAAACGGCCGTTTTCATTGACCCGCGTTCGGGTTTCGACATCCATTGTTACACCTCTAACGAGATGACATTATTATACTATAATGTCATAAAGTAGATAAAATGACATAATGAGGAAATGTGACAATGTAATTCGAGCCTGTCGCCATCACGAACCGCCGAGAGCCCGTCGCGCCTTGGAGTAGTCTCCCGTCCGGCTCCTCCAGTTACTGGACAATGTCCCTACCGCCCAGAACATCGCAAAAAGTAAGAGGAGCTTGCTCCTGGGAACACCCGAGTGCCAAGCCCATAACGTGCTCAGCGTCGGAACCACTGCGGACGACGTTACTCCCGCCACCACATGATTGCCTTGGCCATCGGGCTGGCTTTCTGCATCGAGGACTTGTCCGTCTACACATCAAAGAAAGGGAGATGCTCGAACAGCCATCGCAGGCCGACGGGGTAGCCTTCGGGATTGCCGGTTCCTCCGACGGTGTAGAAGGCGAAGCGAATGTCGAGAATCCTCCCGACTGCCCGGTGCGCGATGCCGTGACAGAAGAAATAGAGGAGAACCCAGGCTGCGATCATTGGCGGCTATGGCGGCGGGCTTCGACTGGTCTGATCGTGCCAGTGCGGGGGCGTGCAGGCAGACACGAGACCAGCAATCTGCACTGTGTTTCAAGTGGGACACTATCAGACCGATTGGATGGGGTCGGCGTCGAGGTAAAGGACGAAACCCGCTTTCCCGATAAATGGGCCTACTTCAATTTCGCCGAAGATACAAAATCCGCGAGCGCAAATCCGAAAGCCGGGTGCTGGAGCTGTCACGACGAGCACGCGGCGGTCGAGCACGTCTTTGTGCAGTTTTATCCTACGTTGAAACCGGTCGCGAAGAAATTCGGGACCTATCGGGAAGCTGCCGAGAATGTGCAGTAGAGAGTCACTTCCGCGCCGCGATCCAGGCGTTGATCTTCGCTTCCAGCAGGTCGAGTGGAAGCGGGCCCTGATCGAGCACGGCGTCGTGGAAGGTACGCAGGTCGAATTTTGTGCCCAACTCCTTTTGCGCCCGCGCCCGTAGTTCGAGAATCTTCATCTGCCCCATTTTGTAGGAAAGCGCCTGCGCGGGCCATGCGATGTAGCGATCTACTTCGGTGTTGATGTTCTCATCGTCCATCGCCGTGTGTTCGTGGAAGTAGTCAACCATCTGCTGGCGCGTCCAGTGCTGGGAGTGCACGCCTGTGTCTACCACCCAGCGCACGGCACGCCACATTTCGTTCTGAAGGCGCCCGTAGTCGCTGTACGGATCCTGATAAAAGCCCACTTCTTTTCCCAGGCGTTCCGAATAGAAGGCCCAGCCCTCGGTATACGCATTCAGGTCGAGATTGAATTTGCGGAACGGCGGCAAGCCGGTGAGTTCCTGCGCGATGGAAAATTGCAGGTGATGTCCGGGGACGCCTTCGTGGTAAGCGATGGCTTCCACATTGAGGAGCAATCGTTTCTCCGGCGCATACTCGTTGACGTTGATGCGTCCGGGGCGCGAGCCGTCTCCGGCGCCGATCGAATAGTCGGCAGGGGGACTGGAGGTGCTGCGATACGACTCCATGGGCACCACATCCAGCTTGTTCTTCGGCAGGCGTCCGAATAATTCCGGCAGCTTCCCGTACATCTGGTCGCGATAGTGCGTGTACAGGTCAAACAATTGCTGACCGGACTGGGCGTGCAGTTTCGGATCCTGCCGGATATGATCGTTGAACGATTTCAAATCGCTGAATCCCTGCGCCTTGGCGATGGCGAGCATCTGGGTTTCAATTTCCGCCACGCTCTTCAGGCCAAGCTCGTGAATCTGGTTGGCCGTGAAATCGGTAGTCGTCTGATGACGCATGGCGAAGCGATAGCGCGCTTCGCCGTCGGGCAAGGCCCACACGCCGGGATCGAGGCGCCCGTGAGGAGCGTAATCCTCGCGCACGAACTTGGCGAATTTCGCGTACGCCGGCGCGACCTCGCTCTTTACCGCGCTTTCGATCTTTTCCCGTAGTTCTTTACGGTCTGCCTCGGCAATGGAGTCCGGGAACTTACGCAGCGGATCGGTAAAAGGACTCTTGTCGAGTGGATCGTCGGCGATTTGCTGCGCCTGACTGGACACTTTCTCGAGCAGATACTTCGGGGGCATGAGGTGGTCGCGCAATCCGTCGCGCATGTGTCCCATGCCTTGATCGAGCACGCGCGGGATCTGGCGAAGACGGGAGAGATAGTCTTCGTAATCTTTTTGGTTGCGGAAGGGAGAATCGAAGGCTAATCCTGCGTATCCCAGGTGAATGCCGCCAAACTGCGTCGCCGGCATCTCCCAGTCTTTGAATTGCGCGGCGTCGAGCGCCTCGCGCAGGCTGCGCAGCATCAGCGCGTGATTGAGCTTTTCCTGCTCGGGAAATCCGGTGACATCTACATTGATGGCCTCGAAGCGCGCTATCGCCTGACGAGTGTGTTCGAGATCGTCGGCAATCGCCTTGTCGGAAAAATCGCTCAGACGATCGTTGTAACGGTCGTCGCCGACTTGAGTGGCAAGTTCGGGCTGGGTGCGTAGCGTGTACTCCCACTCCTCGGCGAGCAGACGATTGAGTTCGGCTCGGCGAGCTTCGAGCGACTGCTCGGCAGCATGGGCGAAGAGGGGGATAAGCAGACCTGCGGCTAGAAAAACAATCACCAGCGATGCTCGCAAGATGCACACCTCGGCAGAATCATCCGCGATAACTACTGCGGTCGTGATGGATTCTACTGCAGGCTGCCCTTAGGGACAGGTGAGTTGTGCGTTACCCTGTACAGTGCATCCGCCGCCGCAAGCGGTGACTGCGGGACATCCTGAATTGACATCAATAGGGTCATTCGCCCAGATCGTGTATGTGCCGGTGGCCCCAGGCGCGCATTGCGCCAAGCCTTCGCGGGTGACGGAGACGGCACTGGTTGTCGCGAATTGGTAACAGGCTCCCCAAGTGGCCGGGAGCGGAGTGACCGTGCGGCTGGGATTGCCGTAAGAGCCGGAGGCAGTGAACTGTACCTGACCATTGGGATAATTCTGTGCGTCGGCAGTCGCGGGGCTCAGTGTGATGGATTGAAGTTGACTCTGTGAACTCGAACCGCAGGACAGCGCAAACAGCGCAGCCGGAACGAGAGTGAGGCAAGAAGAGATGAGCCGAAGCTTTGCCATAACCCCTCCTGAAGGATGCCAATGCGGGCCCGTTCGTTAGGATGCGCCGAACACGATACCGCCCGTCAGAGAATATCAGCACAGGACGCAGGGGAGGATGGTTCGCGGTGACGACGTGTCGGCAGCGCGCTGGGCGATCGTCAAGACAGTTTTGGCGCACCTCCAAAACTACTGATGTGCAAACTAATGCAAAGTCCGACACTTTCCTGGTAACAAGCCCATCCGATTACAAAGGTGCGTGTCCCCTATTGCCAAATCAGATTAAATGCAATTTATTCATATAGTTATCGTGCAGATTCGGCTATTGGCACCTTTGCACTTTGGCATTGCGCAGGAGCACGGAAATCGCCTACTATCGAACAGTTGCGGGGAATGTGCCTTCAGTGTGGGGATTTGGCGACACTCTTGCATCTAAGTGGCTGGACCGACAGCTTGACTAGGCAGCGGATTGGCCGAGTACTAACGGGGATGGTGAAGTGACGTTTAGGGCCTGGTTCCTTCGTCTGACAGTGTTCTTAGGACTGGCAGTGTTGCTCGAGGCGAGTGGCATCGCAGCCAGCGTCAACCCGAGCACGCTCACGCCGCACAGGAAAACTCACGGCGTTACAGAAAATCAGCATGCGAAAAAGCGCATGCGAACACTCGCGCGAAGCCGCGCTCCGCGGTCGCGGTATGCCACCACGCGTTCTGCCGCCATGCCTTACTCCAGCACGCATTCTTCCGGCACAACCCGCCGCCGTCGTTATTACGAGCGTTTTAACACCAGCTCGTTCGCATCCGATATCACGGAAGGTGACGTGACCGCCGGTGAAGACCCGGTGGTTCGCCAGGCCGCGATCGATGCTCTGGGCAACATGAACGGCACCGTGGTCGCGATCGAGCCGACCAGCGGACGCGTGCTGGCCATGGTCAATCAGAAGTTGGCGCTTTCGAGCGGGGCGCAGCCGTGCTCGACCATCAAACTTTCTGTGGCTCTGGCTGCTCTGAGCGAAGGCGTGATCGACAAGGAAACTGAAGTGACACTCGGGCGCCGCAGCCGCATGAATCTCACCGAGGCGCTGGCACATTCGAACAACGCCTACTTCGAAGCGGTCGGGCGCAAGCTCGGCTTCGAGAAGGTGCAATACTACGCGCACCAGTTTGGACTCGGCGAACTTGCCGGCTATCACATTCCTGGCGAACAGTTGGGCACTTATCCGGAAGTAGAAATTCCCGCCAAACTTGGTGGCGTCAGCAAGATGTGCTCGTTCGGCGAGGGCATCTCGATGACTCCATTGCAGTTGGGCGCGCTGGTGACGGCGATTTCGAACGGCGGCACGCTCTACTACCTGCAACATCCGACGGATCCGGAAGCCGTGGCCAACTTCCAGCCTCGCGTCAAGCGCCATCTCGATATTGAGCCCGTGATTCCCGAACTCTCCGATGGAATGGCCGGAGCCGTTGCCTACGGCACCGCGCGCAGCTTGCGTTTGAACTTTAACGAGGAATCGATCCTGGGTAAGACTGGGACATGCTCGCACGCCGGTACGCGCTTCGGATGGTTCGCCTCTTACGCCAATACCGACATCGGACGCATTGTGACGGTCGTCTTCCTGCAAGGCGGACGTCCTACGTTCGGGCCCAAAGCGGCCGAGATCGCCGGACGCATGTATCGCAATCTTTACGACCACAACTTCTTTGTGGCGGGCGCAGCCGGTGTAATTTCCTCTCCGGATTTAGAGAAAGCCAGCACCCCGGCCACGCCGCAATAATTAATAGTGAATGACCGCACCTGGCCGCCCAGCCCCTAAAGCGGCATCGGATTTAAGAAGTTGCGGCATCGCTAAAGCGACGCCCTGATACGAATCACAGATACGAATCGCAAGTACTACATCGCCTGCCAGCCCCAACTGTTGCGCGGGAGTGGATGTTGTTCCTCTTGTGGCGTTCTCTATCCTGCCTTTCAAGACATGATCAAACAGCAGTGACCTACGGCACTCGCGCTTCGTAGTTGTTCTCGCGAATCGTTTACGGCTAGGTCACAATAGTCAAGTCGCAATAGTTGAGATAATGAGTTCGTCGCCCTCTCCCGCGGCCGCAAAACGCCTGGAACAACCGGGAGTCTCGATTTTTTCCACACTGTTTCATTTGCCCCAGAAACGCACATTGCTGTTGTGTCTGCTGCTGACCGCCGTGGTGCTTGGGTCTTACAGCCCGGTGGCTCACAACGGCTTCCTCAACTACGACGACGATACGTACATCACGAACAATCCTCATGTTAGGGCGGGCCTGACGTGGGCGACGGTGAAATGGGCTTTCACTACTTACGATCAGGCGAACTGGCATCCCCTGACCTGGCTTTCCCATGCTCTCGATTGCCAACTTTTTGGCTTGCATCCAGCCGGACCCCACTTCGTGAATGTCTTGCTGCATGCAGCCAACGCGGTCTTGCTCTTTCTGCTGCTTCAGAGCGCCACAGGATTTCGCTGGCGGAGCCTGACGGTCGCGGCTTTGTTTGCGCTGCATCCGATGAATGTCGAGTCCGTGGCGTGGGCGGCCGAGAGGAAGAACGTATTAAGCGTGTTGTTCTTTCTGCTCGCCCTGTATGCCTATGTTTGGTACGCGCGTAAGCCTGCGCTCCAGCGATACGCCTTGGTGGCTTTCTCGTTTGCACTTAGCCTGCTCTGCAAGCCACAGGCGATCACATTTCCATTTCTGCTCGGCCTGTGGGACTACTGGCCGCTATGCCGGATTGGGGTTCCGGCTGTGGTCGGCGCGGCTCGGGGCGATAAAGTCACTAAGAGGTCGAGCGGCTGGCTGGTGTTGGAAAAACTGCCCCTTCTGCTTCTCTCCGCAGCCAGCGCGGTGATTACGATGAAGGCTCAGAATGCCGGAGGCGCGATCAAGACCTTTTCCCAATACAGCCCGCTCTCGCGGCTGGAGGTCGCGGTGATTTCGTACGTGAGCTACATGGGGAAGGCGCTCTGGCCATCGAAGCTGGTGGCGCTGTATCCGCACCCCACCAAGCTCTATCCGGTATGGCAAGTGGGGGCGAGCGTGCTTTTATTGCTGCTCGTCACTGCATTGGTTCTCCGCGGGCGCGACCGCCGCTATCTCGCCGTAGGATGGTTCTGGTTCTTGGGAACCTTAGTCCCGATGATTGGGTTGGTGCAGGTGGGCGCACAGGGTATGGCGGATCGCTATGCGTACATTCCTTTTGTGGGCCTGTTTCTGATGGTGACCTGGCTGGCGGCGGACTCGGCCAAGGCTTACCAGCTTCGCGCCGCATGGCTTGCCATTGCCGCTGTTTGTTGGTTGCTGGCGCTGGGGACCCTTACTTATCGTCAAGTCGGCTACTGGCACGACATCCCGTCATTTTGGAGCCGCACCTTGGCGCTGACTGAGGACAATTACATCGCACACGACACATGGGGAGAGTATCTCGCCCGCCAGGGCCGAACCGAGGAAGCGGTCGTGCACTTCCGCGCTGCGCTCGCCATCCGTCCGGATGATCTGCCCGCAAACCTGAATCTCGGCACCTATGAGCATGGCCGCGGCAATCTAGCAGCGGCGATCGAACGGTATCGGATGGTGGCTCAGCACGCGGCCGACGTGAGCTTGCGCGCAACCGCCTATGGCAATCTGGGATCGGCCTATCGTCAAATGGGAGAGTTGATGAAGGCGAAGCAGTGTTTCGACATGGCGCTGCAACTGGCGCCCGATCGGCCCATGGCAATGATCGGACTGGGCTTGATTGCGGAGAGAAATGGCGACCCGTCAGAAGCCGTTCGCCAGTATTCGCGTGCCATGGCGCTGCAACCGACCGACGTAGGATTTCTGCTGCTTGCCCACGCGTTACAGCAGGAGGGCCGCCCGGATGAGGCCAACGCGATTTTGGAGCGTGTGGGACGCTCGTCGCCGAATCTGGCCGAGGCGCAGGCAACTGCGGAGTCGCTGCTCTCAGGGAAATAGGGCGCAGTTCCGCTTACTTCTTTGGATGTGAGACGCTCAATGGTATCGAAGCGACGAAGAGCTTCCCTTGGTCGCTGTCGATCGGCTCAATATCGAAAAAATTCGTGGCTCCTGCGCCCAGCACCCTAGTTCGAAAGAAATAGACCTTACCAGCTTCGGCAGTGAAGTGGGCCAGACCGACTACGCGGGACATTCTCGCGAAATGTGATTGCCAGTTGGCGCAGAGATGGCGCTCGCCGGGGTCTACGGCGAACGACAGATAGGAATTGTGATGATTGGCGCCGACCCACGCGCCATCAAGAGCGATCTTCTTGGTAATGCAGCCTGCGATGCAATTTATGGCACCGACATCCTGGACCACATAGACCAGCGCCTTACCGGCTTCGGGCTGCCCGACGGTGTGCTGGGAATCGTCGTCTTTCACGTCGAAATTCACGTCTTTCGCGCCACAGGCAGCTTGAGCGGCGGAAACTGCGGCGGGATCCTGGGCAAAGGCAGCTATTGTGAAAAGAACTAAGGCAAGAGCAGCGCGCATAGCTTCCTCCGAACTGAAACTAAGTGCACTATACGCGCTCTTGCCCTCTGAGGTCCGCGGGCTGTTGCGATCTTCAACTTGTACTTTTTCTGCAACATCACGGCTGAGTTACTGCGGTTCCAGTCTGCTGGCGGTAGAGCTTGATCTGTTGCTTGACCGCATCGAGGGCCCCTTGTCCCCAAAGATTCGCGGGCTCGACGTCGTCGTCGGTGTTTGCGTCAAAGCCCTCGTCGGGCGGTCCGAACTCGTTGAACTGATGAATGATCAGAAAGATAGGAGCGAGCTGAACCGCGTAGTCCATGAACGAGTCGAGCGTAGCGTAGCGTGATTTTCGTCGAAGCGAAGGGAAGCATCAGGGCAATAGGGCTGAGTGTTTTCATTCGGACAACCCCATCCGTTCTGTCCCGCGGTGGCGATGGAAGCCGTGAAGTTCTCCACGCGAGAAACGCCGTTGATACGGACTGCGTTATACGATGGGTAGTACGGGCATAAAGGTGCCGTACAGGACGTGTTGAGGCGGTCGACCCAGCTCCAGAAACCGTATTTCGAGTCGATCTCGACCGGACCGCTCGGAGGGCCTTGCGTGAGCCAGAGGCCCAGCTGGCTGTCGAGGTATCCCGCTACCATTCTGAAGGTGTATTTGCGCTCGATTGCGGGATGATTTTTCAGAAACTTTCTGATTTTGAACCATAACGGATTATCCGCCGGGTTCGGGCCCTGCGCCGCCCCCAGGAAAATCAGCATAAGAGGCTTGCCCCGATAAATCACATTGACGTCGGGGTACTCGCTCATGCGCGCGCCGAAATATTCGATTTCTTTTTCGAGGGCGGTCTTGCCGTCCCTGTCCTTGAACAGCACGTTCTCGTCGATGCCGCCAGGGGAATCAGCTTGAGCGGAGTTCCGAGGTTCGACCACGCTTGATATAAGGTTGCCGGGATTATCGCGAATGCTTCTATTTTCACTGCGAAGGAGGGCACTGCAGTTGGGAACGTATTTCCTGATGAACCACTCGCTGTTGAAGATGCAGGCCATGTTATAGTGACCTCGATCAGAGCTGCATCTATTCCCATGAACTCCAGCCAGGCGACGTGTTGTTGGATGACGGCGGGATCGGCGCTGTCGTAGCCGCCTCCTACCGGGATCATGTCGGCGGACTGGAGCCTGGGCTTGGCCGCAGCGCCCTGAAAAGTAACAGCCTCGGGGCCGAACCACGCTTCATATTCCATGACGACCAGATGGCTATTTCCGCCGACGACTAGGGGATGCTCTAGGTCCGTAGCCCGCGAAGCTGCCAGCGCAGGTATCGCGAACAGCAGGAGCAGGACGAGCAGTGAAATGGCCGGTGTCAGACGAGAGCGACGAGTGGGTTCGAGCAAACGCATAAATGATTGAAGCTTGCTCTTGCGGTCGGGATTTTCAGCCCCTCAGAAGGCTCACCCCAAAAAGCTCACCGCTTCACTTCGTCCTTGGCGACCACGCCGTCTTTGATGTAGATGATGCGGTGGGCGTACTCGGCGATGTCGTGCTCATGAGTGACGAGAACGATGGTGTTGCCTTCGGCGTGCAGACGGTCGAACAGGGCCATGATCTCGTTACCGGTTTGTGAGTCGAGGTTGCCCGTAGGTTCGTCGGCGAGGAGGATAGCCGGCTTATTGACCAAGGCGCGGGCGAGAGCTACACGCTGGCGCTGTCCGCCGGAAAGTTCGTTGGGCTTGTGGTTCATCCTGTCTCCCATGCCGACTGAAGTCAGTGCGGCCTTGGCACGCTCGGCACGCTCGTGG
This sequence comes from Terriglobales bacterium, assembly GCA_035272625.1. GTDB lineage: Bacteria > Acidobacteriota > Terriglobia > Terriglobales > Acidobacteriaceae > Acidiflorens. Next base: position 118,313 of record DATEQN010000053.1, read on the forward strand.
GCGGGAACTCCGGCATAAATCAGCGGCAGTTCCACGTTGTGCAGGGAAGTGGCACGGGCCAGTAGATTGAACGTCTGGAAGACGAAGCCGATTTCCTTATTGCGGATGCGGGCCAGTTCGTCGTCGTCGAGTGCGCTCACCAGTTGTCCGTTGAGCCAGTATTGCCCTTTGGACGGTGAGTCGAGACAGCCGATGAGGTTCATCAGCGTGGACTTGCCGGAGCCCGAAGGGCCCATAATGGCGACGTATTCGTTGCGCTGAATACGAAGGTTGATGCCCCGAAGCGCATGCACCTGTTCCGCACCCATGTCGTAGCTCTTCCACAGATCCTCGGTTGTGATCATGTAGGAATCAGGGGCGGACCAATTCACAGGTTTGTCGATTGGCAGTACCTCGGCAGTCGCCATCTTGCTCTCCTTATCCGGACCGGGCTCGGGCACGCACGCTCCTATCGCCGTTCTACCTTGGACGTTCTAACTCATTAGAGGTTAGTGGAGCGCCGGGCGTCCCCACCCGGTTGGACGGGCGAGACGCCCGTCCCTCCACTAGCTGCTTTCGTCTTCTTTTTTCGGGGCCGAGTTATCTATTTTGACACTCGTTCCCGGTTTCAGGGTACGCAAAACCTTATAGCTGCCGGTGATTACCTCGTCACCATCTTGCAAGCCCCTGGTGACCTCGATATCCGTGGTGCCACTGATACCGGTATCCACAGGAACAAATTGGGCTTTCTTATTGCGGATCACGAACACGCCCTGGATTTCTTCTTTTTGCTTCGATGCTTCTACGGGTGCGCTTGCAGCCTCGACTTTATTATTGCCTTTGTCCGCGTCTTTATCCTTGGGCGCCAGATCCGCCTGGGTGCGGACGGTGAGCGCCTGAATGGGAATACTGAGCGCGCTGCCGCGGGTCGCGGTCGTGATCTTGGCGGTCGAGGAAAGACCCGGGCGCAGATCTGGGGGCGGGTCCGTCAGCGTCACGACGACTTTGAAATCCTTCGCTTCCTCGCTGGTCGACGTGGCTTGCGAGGTCGCGACCCCGGTCGAGCGCACGATGGCGTTGTCCCCGATTTCGCTGACGACGCCATGAAAGATTTTGTGGGGGATGGCGTCGATGGTTACGTCCGCGCGCTGGCCGAGATGCACATTGACGATGTCGGTCTCGTCCACCTTGACCTCGGAGGTGATGACCGACATGTCGGCGATCGTCATGAGTGTGCTGCCGGGCGAATTCTGGATTCCGATGACCACGGTCTCGCCTTCGCGCACGGGAAGATTGGTGATTACACCGTCGAAGGGCGCTGCGTAAGTGGTTTTTTGCAGCACGTCGGAAACCCGAGTAAGGTTGGCCTGATTCTGGGTGATGTGCTTGTCCATCGAATCTTTTTGTGCCTTGGCTTGGGCCACGCGCGCCTCGGCTTGAGCTAATCCCGCATCGGCGGATTCCCATGCCGCTTTCTTGACGTCGTAATCCTGCTTGGCGATGAGGGTGGCGGAGTACAGCCCTTGGGCGCGGTCCCAGTCGAGTTTGGCGTGGACGGCGTCGGACTTGGCACGGTTCAGGTCCGCGAGCGACGTGTTCAGAGCGGCATCAGCGGCGACGGCGTCGGTTTGAGCCGCCTGTACGGAAGCGCGAGTGGCATTGACGTCGGCCGAGGACTGCACGTTCTCGAGCTGCGCCAGCAATTGCCCCTTCTGCACATGGTCGCCTTCCTTGACGTGCAGCTTGATGATCTTGCCGAAGGCATTGGCTCCGATGTTCACGTAGGTCTTGGGCTTGATTTCACCCGAAGCGCTGACTACTGAGGTTAAGTTCTGCTTTTGCACTTTCCCGGTTTGCACCGTCACCAGGTTCTTCTGACTCTGGTAAACGGTGACGGCGACGATGATGCCGAGCACCAGGGCCGCGCCAACCCCGATCAATACTTTCTTCCAGGTCTTCATGATAGTGACTAAGCTCTTGCGACCGTCTTGCGGAGCCAGCGCCACGTCGCCGGGATTACTCTGAATCCCCGGTTTGCCCCGTTTCCGCCTTAACCTTCCCAGCATAACCCCTGGGGTTCTGGCTATAGAACGGCGGAAACGCACACGTGGTTGCGCATGAACAGTTACGTTCAAACGAGGGGGAAAGTTCCCGAGTCCCCGCGAAACAGGTCTCACCCATCGTCGCTCCGGTGGGCTTACGGAGTCGAAACGTTGGGCGAAGTTCATTATATCGCGCCCAGGGTGCGGGCGTGGGGAGGCGAAGTGGTTATTGTGCTTCCTCCGTTCGGCCGCGGCTCAGCCGCAAGACGCGGATTCTTAAGGCGCTTAGGAGAGAGGTTCCGGACATGAAATCTTTTGGGAGCAGGCCACTTCTGCTTGCCTTGTTGTATCCAATGAACATAGAATTAGGCTTCTGAGGTCTCTCGTGAAGGTAGGCCCTCCTATGTTTTCCGCAGGTTTTCGAAATCGATGCTCGGTTGGTTTGCTGGCTGGCTTGATGGCAGTGGGTTTTTCCGCCGTTTCCCCGGCACAGGACAAGGACGCAAAGAGCTCGGATAACAATGGCGCGGCTGCTGCCCCGGGGAGCCAGGTAGACCCACTCAAGCGCCCGATCCCGGAAAAACAAAGGAAGGCCAACGCCAAGGCGCTCAAGATTGAGTTGAGCAAGACTTATCGGAAGTGGCTGGATGAGGACGTGCGTTGGATTATCACCGACGAAGAAAGATCCGCCTTCATGCAGCTCTCGAACGACGAAGAGCGCGACCAGTTCATTGAAGCCTTCTGGCAACGCCGCGATCCCACGCCGGACACAGAAGAAAACGAGTTCAAAGAAGAGCACTATCGGCGCATAGCGTATGCCAACGAGCACTTCGCGGCCGGCATCCCCGGGTGGAAGACCGACCGTGGAAGGACTTACATCGTGTTTGGGCCGGCGGATGAGATCGAGTCTCACCCCTCGGGCGGCAGCTACGAGCGCCCCATGGAAGAAGGTGGCGGCGAGACGTCCACTTTCCCGTTCGAGCAATGGCGATATCGCTACCTGGAGGGGATTGGGCAGGAAGTGATCATCGAGTTCGTCGATAGCTGCATGTGCGGCGACTATCACATGACGATGGACCGCTCGGAAAAGGACGCCTTGAAGTACACTCCGAATGCCGGCCTGACGTTGTACGAGCAGATGGGCATGGCGAACAAGGCTGATCGATTCACCGGCGGCAACGGCATCGAGCAGCTGGGATCCTCACCGTTCAATAAGGATTTGCAGACCAAGGAATTCGATCGCCTGGAACAGTTTGCCAAACTGCAAGCGGCCCCGGCAGTGAAGTTCAAGGACCTGGAAGAGGTGGTCAGCCACAAGATCAGCGTCAACCTGATGCCCTTCGACGTGCGAGCGGACTTCGTGAAGGTCACCAGCGACACGGTGCTGGTTCCGGTCACGATCCAGATCAAGAACCGCGACGTCACTTTCCAGAACAAAGATGGCGTGGAGCGCGGCACCGTCAATATCTTCGGGCGTGTGACCACGCTCACCGGCAAGATCGTGCAAACCTTTGAAGACACAGTGCAGGTCGATGTGCCGGTGGAGCTGTTGCCGAAGACCGCCGAAAATTCTTCGGTGTACTGGAAAGCGTTGCCGCTGCGCATCAGCCAGAATCGCTATCGTCTGGACATCGTGGTTAAGGATGTGAACGGAGATCGCACCGGGAGTTGGAGCCATGCCATTCTGATTCCGGACTTCAGCGAGGACAAGTTGAGCAGCTCAACGCTCATCATCGCCGACCAGATGGAAGCGGTCGCGGCCAAGAACGTGGGCACGGGCAATTTCGTGATCGGAACCACAAAAGTGCGGCCGCGCGTGGCGCCTTCCGACGGCAAGCCCATCTCCTTCAAGCGCAATCAGAAGATGAATTTCTGGATGCAGGTTTACAATCTCAGCGTGGACGAGAAGACGCACAAGCCATCGGCCACTTTTGAATACAATGTGACGGACGCCAACAACAAGGCCGTCATCCATACCGTCGAGTCGACCGACACCATGGGCAATGTGGGCGACCAGGTTACGCTGCAGAAGACGCTTTCCGCCGCGAACCTGCCGCCGGGCTTGTACAAGATCGAGATCAAAGTGAACGACAACCTTTCCAAGCAGACGGTGGATCCATCGGCGACCTTCGCTGTGGAGTAAACTGCTGCATGGTTCCCCGGGAGGTGGTGGGCGAGATGTTCCGAAAGCTCGGGTTCCTCTTAGTCGTCGTCAGTGTCGTCGCGAGCACGGCAGTTCCGGCTTGGTGCGGAAACACCTCAGGCGCGATCTCGGGTGCGATATCGGGATACGTACGCGACGGGAGCGGCGTGCCGCAGATGGGCGCGGCGGTGGAAATACTCGGTTCGGCCGCTCAGGTACTGAAGGTCTTCACCGACGACCGTGGTTTCTACTCGGTTGCGAGTCTGCTGCCCGGAACTTATAGCGTCAAAGTAAGTGCGCCTTCATTCCTTCCTTCGTTGCGCGAGAAAATCGGCGTGCGTGCAGGGGCGAAGCTGATGGTGAACGTCACGTTAACCACGCTATTCGAAGCCATCCAGCTTGTTCCGCTGCGGAGTCCGGTGGACGACGACGACTGGAAGTGGACGCTGCGATCGGTCTCCAACCGGCCCATTCTGCGTGTGCTTGAGGATGGCACGACCGTGGTCGCCCAGAGCGGGGAATCAGCCGCTGACCACGACTTGAAAGGTAGCGTGACCTTCCTCGCCGGATCGCCGGCACAGGGCTACGGCGGCCCCTCCGATATGACTGCTGGTTTTGCCGTGGAGCGCTCTTTGCTGTCGAGCGGCACTCTGCGTCTGAACGGCAACGTCGGCTATGGGTCCGACGGTCAGGGCATCCCGGCGGCAGTGCTCCGCACCTCGTACACCAACCGTTTCAACGGTGTTTTTGAACCTTCGCTGGCGATTACTGCCCTCCGCTTGAATTCGCCCGACGTGAACACAATGCCCGCTGGCACGCTGCAAGCGCTGTCGGTGACCAGTTCGGATCGCGTCGTTCTCGGCGACATGCTGGAGATGAAGCTGGGCAGCGAATTGCAAACCATCCAGTTTATGGGGCGAGTAAACGCCTTCAAGCCCTTTGCGTCGGCCGATTTGCACATTACGGCGAACACCGTGCTGGAATACCAATATGCGAGTTCAGTCCCGAATTTGGGACTGGAGGATCGGTTGGGCAGTGATCGCCCCGGCGACGATTTGGATTCGACTTCGGCGGACCTGAGCGAAACCGCGCCGCGTATGAGCATAACCGGGTTTGCGCCCGCGGTAGAGCGGGCTCATCACCAGGAAGCGTCGATCTCCCAGCGCATCGGCAAAAACAATATGCAGGTCGCGTTCTATTCGGACAGCATCGTCGATCCCGTGCTCACTGGAATTGGCGAAATGACGGCCGAATCGGGTGAAGTGCTGCCCGATGTGTACTCTGGGACTTTCAGCTATCAGGGCAATGATTTCGCAACGCGCGGGATGCGGGTAGTGCTGCAGCGGAAACTGTTGTCCGATCTGACCGCGACCCTCGATTATGCCTACGGCGGCGTGCTCGACCTGGCGCGCCCCGACGTCCAGCTACAGGACGCACGGCAGTGGATTCGCGCGGAACGCCGCCAGGCTGTGGCAGCGAAGTTCAGCGGAACTGTGCCCAAGGCGAAGATGCGTTGGATCGCCTCCTATCGTTACGTGGGCGGCCGCGCTTTGACGCCGGTCGACCTGTTCAATACTTCCGCAGGCCAGGCTGATCCTTATTTGAACCTTTGCATTCGGCAACCGATTCCGGCCAGTTTCCTTGCCGGACACATGGAAGTTCTCGTGGACCTGCGAAATCTTCTCGCGCAGGGCTATGTACCCGTAATGGGACAGGACGGGCACACGGTGTATCTGGTGCAATCGGCGCGCTCGGTGCGCGGCGGCGTGGCTTTCAGCTTCTAGAATCTGTAGATTTGCAATCGATGATTCCGTAGATTACCTCCACGACTCCCGACGATTGCGCCCAGAGCGTACCGCCCAATTTTTTTGCTGCCTTCCCGGGCAGCTTCCGGCCGACGCACATTCTTGTGCTGATCCTCGACCACGAACGTCCTCTTGTGAGGTCCGACACTGATCTTTTCGCGCGCGCAGGTTTATAATTTCGCGCATCTCTAGTGACACTGTATTCGCTGTTCGCGGAGCGTGGGTCTGTTCCAGCGCCCGCGACTAAGGAGGACCAGGAATGAAACGGCATTTATTGTTGGTGTTCGTTCTGCTTTCGACGGCCATGCTCGTGGGCCAAACATTTCGTGGGACAATCCTCGGCTCCGTGACCGATCCCACTGGAGCATACGTGGCAGGAGCGACGGTCAAAGTGCGCAACCTGGCAACCGGGCTCGAGCGCACGACCGTAACCAGTGGCGACGGCAGCTACAGAGTGCCCGAGTTGCCGATCGGCACGTACTCCGTCACCGTGTCGCTGACTGGCTTTCAAACCGCAGTCACCAATAATGTCGAAGTGGACGTGGCCACCGAGCGGCGCGTGGACGCGCAGTTGAAAACCGGCCAGGTCACGCAGACGGTCGAGGTCTCCGGTGGAGACCTTCCCCAGATCGAAACCCAGAGCAATGACCTGGGAGGTGTGTTGACCAGCAAGTCGGTCGAGGATATGCCGATCAACGGCCGCGATTACACCAAGCTGATCTTTCTGAATGCCGGCGTCGCCGGTTCTCCAGATCAGATCACCGACTCCCCGGGGTCGTATGGCGAGTTTTCGATGAATGGCGCGCGCGGCCGCTCCAACAATTACCTGCTCGACGGCACCGACATGAACGACGGATACCGGAACGATCCAGCCATCAACCAGGGCGGTGTGTTCGCCGTTCCGTCCGCCATTCTGCCCATCGGCGCTGTCGACGAGATGAAGGTGCTTTCCAACTTCGAGCCCGAGTACGGACGCAACGCTGGCGCCGTAGTCAACATTGTGACCAAGAGCGGCTCGAACGCTCTGCACGGTGAGGCGTTCGAGTATTTCCGCAACAATGGCCTCGATGCGCGCAATTACTTCAACCTGGCCAGTGAGCACCGGGCGCCCTTCCATAACAACCAGTTCGGCGGCGCGCTTGGCGGCCCGATCGTGAAAGACAAAACCTTCTTCTTTATGGACTACGAAGGCCAGCGCGAAACCGTAGGCACAGTTACGCTCGCCTGCGTACCGGAAGGCACGGGTCCGGGCGGAGCCCTGAGTCCCGACGATGCCAGCAATCCCGTCATTGCTGCCTTGATCGCGCAGCACAATCCCTGGCCCGCGCCGAACATCCCAGGTGTCCAGTCCACCGACTTAGGTTGTCCGAACGGCCCGAACGCATCGTTGGTTACCCCATCCCTGAACAATCTCAGCAGCGTCATCGCCAAGATTGACCACAATTTCAATGTCAACAACAACCTTACCGGACGTTATTTCTTCGGCGACAGCACCCAGTCCTTCCCGCTCGCGCTGACCGCCTCGGGCAGCCAGCTTCCCGGCTTCAACACCATCACTCCCACCCGCGTCCAGTTGGTCGCCCTTTCTTACGTGCACACGATTGGCACCAACAAAGTCAATGAGGTGCGCTACGGTTGGAACCGGTTCGCGGAAGGTTTCTTCCCCCAGGATCAAAGTTTTCATCCTAGTTCGGTAGGGCTCTGCGCCGAAAGTCCAGCAACCCCCGGCTCTACTACATGCCCTGCCGTCGGCGGTCCGCACGACTCCGGCCTGCCCGTCCTGTTTGTTTCGGTGACTCCCACTGGTGCGAACAGTTTCTTCGCCCAACCCGGCGCGACTTCCGGTGACCCCCGCGCCCGCGTCGACACCAACAACCATTTTGTGGATAGCTTTTCCTGGAAGCTAGGTAGGCACGACGTCAAGATGGGTTTTGAGTTCCGCCGCACCAGCATTAATCAGCAGGAGTTCCAGAAGTACTTTCGTGGCCGCCTGAAATTCGCGGATCTCGACGCCTTTCTCGCAGGCACGCCAGAGGGAGGCGCATTTGGAAGCCTCCAATACTCCGGCAGTGACACAGCACGCCATACTTTCGAAAACAGCTACGGTTTCTACCTGCAGGATAGTTTCCGCATGACCCCCCGCCTCACCGTGAACTACGGTCTGCGTTGGGACTACTACGGAGTTGTCCAGGAGAAAAACAATCTGTTCGCAAACTATGTGGTGTCAAGTTTCAATCCCACGACCGACGTCGGCACCGGCGCGTTGACCCAGGTAGGCACCAACGGACTGGACAAACTGTATCAACCGGACTATAAGAATTTTTCACCCCGCGCCAGCGTGGCATGGGATGTGACCGGCAAAAGCAAGACCGTCGTCCGCGCCGGAGCGGGCCTTTTCTTCGACGCCTTCTCCCAGGATATGTTCCTCGGCCATCTGCCCTATCCCCCCTACTACGCTCCCGGCCCGGCATACGGCAACTTTGGACCAAGCCCGATAACCGCGGCGGGACTCAATCCGAACTCCGCGACCATCACCGCGGGCACGCCCGTCTACGGAACCTCCGGCTGCAACATCCAGGTCGAGTGCGATATCTTCGGCGTCGACCAGCACATCAAGACTCCCTACATGGAGAACTACAACATCAACATCCAGCAGCAATTGACGAACAAGACTACGCTGGAGGTCGCATACGTAGGATCGCAGGGACACCGGCTCTTCCGCTTCTACGACATCAATCAACCGACGAACGCGATTGTGACGCAGTGCGATACCGGTCTACCGACGGTGCTCCCCGGCTGCCTCCCCGGGTCGATTAATGACTTCGCAGTACCGCGCCCCTTCAGTTCCCCGTATGGCGCTGGCGCTCTCACCTCAGAGGGCGCGATCTATGTCTTCCAGGAAAAGTCGACCGGGAAATCGAACTACAATTCTCTGCAGATCAGCCTCAAGATCAACGGTTGGCACGGAATTACATCGGCAGTCAACTATGTCTATTCGAAGTCACTCGACAACTCCAGCGATCTCGAGGACTTTGTACCCAATGCCGCCCAGCCCCAGGACAGCAACAACCCTCAGCTCGAAAAAGGGCCCTCGAACTTCAATATTCCGAATCGCTTCACCTGGGTCTTCGCCTACGAATTGCCGAATCGCGGCGGGGGCATGCGGAAGCTGAAGAACGGTTGGGGTTTCGACAGCACCGTTTCCCTTCAGAGCGGCCAGCCCTTTACCCTGAACTACAACGCCGAGGATGACTACAGCGGCGGCGGCGAAGGCTATGATCGTCCCGACGTGGTCGGCCCCATCGTATATCACAAGCACAACGTCAACGACTACATCGACCTGACGTCTTTCGCCATGCCCTGCACCAACAACGGGAGCCTTTCGGGCTTTTCTTCCGACTGTGTCCCGGGAACTCGTCACTATGGAGATCTTGGGCGCAATTCGCTGGTCGGTCCGACTTACAAACAATGGGACTTTGCCCTGTACAAGAACACGAGCGTCACCGAACGCGTGAAGGTGCAACTGCGGGCCGAGTTCTTCAACGTCCTGAATCACCCGAATTTTTCCAGCCCGCTATTGCCTGGGTTCATCGCCGATCCCTCATCCAATCTCACGCCGCTCGGTACCGGCTGCGGGTGCGGCTTCCAGTTGCTCAATGGGAACGAAGTTGGCGGCCAGCCGAACAATCCCGGATACCACCTCACTGCCACCGGCGACGTCGGCATCGGCAACCCGTTCCTGGGCGGAGGCGGCCCGCGCGGCATTCAGCTGGCACTCAAGTTCAGCTTCTAACTTTGCAGCGTTGCTTCTTTCCCGGCTCCTCTCGCAACCATGCGAGAGGAGCTTTTTTTGCGAATGCTTCCGTTCCCACGTCCCCCGCAAACTGCGGTAAACTTCCACAGCATATGACGGAGAAGACTACAGCCAATGAGAGGCGTTCGCGCCACCGGGTGCCGGTTCGTGTCCCGGTCAAGGTGCGTCACCAGGGCAGCGAGCACGAGGGCGTGACTCGCGATTTGAGTTCATCGGGAATTTTTATCCATTCCGAGTCGGGGATGAAAGCGGGCTCCAAGCTGGAACTGGTCATCATGCTGCCTCCCGGCATGGGTCTGGGGCCCGGAGGATGGACGCTGTGCGAGGCCTCGGTCGTGCGGGTGGAGGAATCGGAGGGCAAAGGTATGGGCATTGCCGCCACCCTCGACCGCATCGCACTCTTGCCGGAGATCACCTGACAGCCGCTCGATTCGTGTTCAACACCGGGCCGGCGTCGGGCGCCTTTTCTCAAATTGATCCAGGGCAACGCAAAGAAATTCTTCTCCAACACAAAAAGATTGCTTCCCATTGCCCCATCCTTGGTGCAATAATGGCCCGCTTTTAGTGCAAGGCGGAGTGGGGCGTCTCTTTTAGGTAGGTTAGGATATGTGGATTGAAAAACTCTCCGATGGTGTTCTTGAACTGGACACGCCAATCGGGCCTCGATACATACAGCCGAATCTTATAGAACGCGCGTACTTGATATGGACGTTCCGAAATTTTTTCTCGCTGCCCCAGCAAGTGCTGCGCCCGTGGGAACGTCGATTGATTAATCGTCTATGGAGCGAGAACAGGTTCGTGTCCCTTTCTGCAGCAGGCGCATCCGATAGACCGGTCATCGGAAGAATTGAGCGGCGTGCGCCGGCTAAGGCCGAGGTTGTGCCGATTCGCACACCGGTTTCCGATTCGAAGCCCGCCGTGGCGGAGCGCAGCCAGGAAGCCGCCTCAGCGTAATCGCGAGACCGCTGGGCCGCAGCGCGATTACGCTGCGTTCAAAGTCACTTGCTCTCACACTCTTGATCTCACACCTAAGGTGCGTTCAAGTTCAATTAGGGTGGGCCGTGTCGTTCGGAGGCGTTTCGTCTTCCTCGGGTTGCGGATTGGGCTTGTGCCCAACCGGCATCTCGCCGCAGGGTCCGCCGCCCCCTCCTCCGGCATGTCCGCAGCTGTGAACGGGATGGCGCTGCTCCTGACAGGACCGCATAGCTTCCTGCTGTGCCGAAGTGATTATGGCCTCAATCTGCTGCCGTTCGCGCTGATGAATCTGCTGGATCTGTTGCCGCTTCTGCTGTATCGAGAGCGACGAATTTGCGCACACTCCCTCAACTTCCAGGCGTGCCTGCTGCGAAATCGCACGACGCTGCTGAATCGCCGATTTGGAAACCCCCGCCACCTCCCAGCAAGGTTCTTGTTGCGGAGGCTTTGAGATTGGCCTGGACGTGGCGGAGGGTCCGATGCGTATGGGAACCTGGGCGATCGCGGTTTCAGCGAGCGCCGCCGAGAGAACGATACCGGCACATAGCGCTGAAAGAACAGGCTTGTTCCACGACATAAAACCTCCCCTCGGGAGAACCCGGACCCAGCATGGCGCGGATAGTTACACAGTGACCGTAAGGCTGATTGTACAAACAGGACGCGCTCTTGGTGTCGCGCATGATCTTCGAAATTTGATCGTCAAAAATCCGTCCAGTGAACCTTGCGTCCAGCGAAATGGCAAAGTCAAGCTCCCCTGCGCGCAAGCGGGTGCGAAGCGGATGGTACAATTAACGTTTGTTCCCACCTTGCTGTTCGCAGCGGGCGCGTAGCTCAATTGGCAGAGCAACTGACTCTTAATCAGTAGGTTGAAGGTTCGATTCCTTCCGCGCTCACCACTTAACCATCCTGATTTGTTTTGCTTGCGTCGGAGTCGCTTTCCGCGCTCTTAAGTTGCAAATTCCCGTTGTGCCCAATTTTGTGCCCACCCAGCCGTGAGAGTGCATTCAGAACCGCGTCTTCTGAGGGATGAACGTATCGCTGCGAGATGCTGATATTCGAGTGTCCCGCGATCCGGGCGAGTGTCCAGACATCGCAGCCGGACTCTCCCAAGCGTGTGAGAAACGTGTGTCTGATTGAATAGACTTCAAACGGGCGAAGCTTGCTTAGCTTGAGGGCCTTCTTGTGCTGCGATTTGAGGCTATCGTGGTTGATATGCTCGTCCTTCGTCTCTGCTGGCCATACCCAGCCGTCAAGAGGCTCGCCTGCTTTTTTCCACCTGTTCTCAAGCATGAGGCGTACGCGTTGGCTGAGGGGCAAAAGACGGCGGGCCGCTTTGGTCTTACCCTTTTCAATGAAAAGCGTCCCGTTGCGCCCACCGGCCCAGTTGATGTGCTCCCAGCGCAGTCGGTGACACTCTTCAGGCCGCATTCCAGTATCGAACAGGATCAGCGACACGTCATGCAAAAGGGGTTGGCAGGCTGCGAGGTAGCGGACTTCCTCTTTCGGGGTGATGACGCGCTCTCTGCGCCGTTCTCCGCTTAAGAACGTCACTTGCGGCGCTGTTTCAATGACCTTCCATTCCACTGCCAGCCGCAACACACGACGCAAAGCGCGAAGGCAGCTATTGACTGAACTCACCTGTAGGCCGTCGCGTTGTCGTTCAGATGTGAACTCCGCAGTTTTCTCCGGCCCAATTTCATCAAGCCGCAATTTGCCGAGCAAAGACACCTTTAGAGCGCCAATCCCGAATTTGTACCAGAGCCATGTCTTTGGCGAATTCTGCTCATAAGTAGATTTGGCCCACGGCTCGATTCGTTTCTCGCAGAAGTCGGCCAACGTCGGAATGATTTTGTGCTTCTTGACCCAAGTTTCCCGGCAGTGAGCAGAGCAGAATTGGTGGCCGCTTGCGGAATCCGTGATTGTGGTTGCAGCGTCAAACCATTGATCGCATTCCGGGCAGCGAAGGACTTGCTGACAGTTGAATTTGTCCAGCGCGGCCTTTCGCTCGTCGCGCTCTTTTGCGAGTCGGCTTCGTTCCGTCGTTTCCATATCAACTGCTGTTTTGTAATTCGACTGCTTCGTGGTTGCACGGATCAGTTTCCCGTCAAACATGAACTTGTACCAGTAAACCCCGCCTCGTTTGTAGATGCTCATTTTTTCCTCGCTTTTGATCGAGAGCGCCGTTTGCTCCCGGTTTCATTCCACCACGTTAGTGCCCGGTCTCTTTTGGCATCCTCCGAACACCGAACAGAACAGAAAGTCTGAGCGGTTTTTGCAGCTATGAAAAATCGTCCGCACTTCGGACATACTTTCGCCCGCCATCGGTACTGCATCAACTCATAAACTGCTTGTTGCAGATCGCAGCCAAATTCCCAGCGGATTTCACCGGTGACGCCATTGATGACAGGCTTGCCTTGCGGCAATCCCTCTGAGTCCTGCTTTGAAGGATCAACAGACTGTCCTGGAATCCCTAAAGGACGTGCAAGCATGTCGAACTGAACTTCGCTCGGGTGCTCTGCCAAAATTTTCTTAGCCTCTTGCTCAAACCCGAGAAGGATAGCCAGACTGTAGCCGTGCTGATCGTTTCTCGCCCACACAGCCCGCAAGCGGTTGCGATACCACAATAGGGGAGGTACGGGTCTGCGATCAGGAGGAAGATCGGCAAGATACTTTTGCCATTCCTCAGCGAATTCGTACATCCACTCGGTTACGTTTTGGAACCCTTTCCGACTGAATGCCGAAGGAGTCATAGGGAAGAAGTCCGGGTACATGAGTCGGAAGCGTCGCCAATCTTCGGAAGCGTCGCCCATGTTGGCATACGCGGCCAGCGCCTCAAACATCCTCGCCTTGTCTCGTGCTAGACGATTTGAAATCACCATAGAGTCTAACCCTTGCTAGACATATAGCTTATAAATTATTATTTAATATGTCAAGCAGCAGTTCTTGTGATAGGAGCGAGATTGATGAATATCGAAGGTGATTTGCTAACGGTTACAGAAACGGCGCGGATATTGCGTTTGCAGCCCTCAACGATCCGTAAGTGGTTGCTAGATAAGCGTCTAGCTCATGTCAAGCTGGGAAGGCGTGTATTTCTACGGCGGGCGGACCTAGACGCCCTTTTAGAGCGGTCATTCAGACCGGCTGCGAGGGTCGAGGGAGGGGGAACGCAATGATACGTCCTAAGATCAGCCACGAACAAGCCGAGTTTTTGAGAGCAATCCGCGAGTTTATTGAAATATTCGATCAGGCCCAGATACCTGATTGCTCACCGGAGACGCCTGAGTATTCAGCGGAGACAATCGAGCGACTAATGACAGGTTGGTTAGCAAAGTACCGACACAACAAGCTAGTCGCAACACCGCTGGACTTCGTCTTTGGGCTGGATGCGGAGGACGACTTGTAACAGAGGTAACGATAGATTCTTTAATTTATAGAAGCACGCGGCGTGTCCAAAAAACAAAACCGCTTGGAGCATTCATGGAAATTTCTACGCAGTATGACCGTATCACGCAAACTTGCTTCGCCTACCTGCTGACTCAGGACGAATCTGCAAAATATCACACGTTTTGCTCGCTCGTAGCCTACTGCCGTAGGGCTATCGGCCATCTCTACGCGCCTTCAGAATACGAAACAACTACCAGTATTAAAACCGATCCGGGCCTCAAGGACGGGTTGCCCGGTGTCTTTTCCGATGACGCTGGAACAAGAACAGTCGAATGGGTTCAGATGTGGGTTTTGCAGTTTCTAGCCCCCTACTTCAGCGCGACACCGGGCGAGCTAGAGCAAGAGGCAGACAAGGGAACGTTCCGCTATTTTGGCCGAAAATGCCGTCTTGCGCTTATCAATCACATCCGAAAATTCCAGCGTAAACGCGGCAGAGCGAAAGTTCGGCGGACCTTAAGCAACCCAGCGACGAAAGACGGCGCGGCCTCGGACTCGTTCATTGATTTTGTGGTGCGAGATGACGCTACGGACCCGATTGTTTGGATTCGAGCGCACCAACCGGACCTCCGAGAAATCGGAGTATACGACGTTTGTCTTTCCCTGTTCGAGCAGTATCTAGAAGGTACGGGCGCTACGGAACGGCTCTCCGAACTTTGGGGAGTGTCGGTCAGACAAGCTCAGAACAAAAGGCGACAAGTCATTGAGCGAATCCGTACAGAACTGCGAAACGACCCTCTGATTCGGGAAATGTTCAACATAATTGCAGCGTGGCAGGATCGCACGACTCGCTTGCCCTTCCTCCAGGTGGCCCGCTCCCCCGAGGCGGTTGCAAACGAAAGGCTGTTAGAAGAAGCTGCGCAGGATGGCCGGGAGTTTCGTTGCTGGGTGCAGAAAGTGGACAACCCTGACGATAAAAACACTTTGGGCTGACTTCGTTTTTCCACCGTCAGCGGTGAATAGTATAGATAGGAAGTGATAGGTTGACTTGTGGTTCTAGTCGGTACCTCTGAACTATCTCACCTGTTGCTTCAGATGAATTGCTCCCGATCCGCTGGGGACTTGGACACCTCCAGCGGGTCAATTCTTCCACGGGGGGATTTTCAACGACTTAGAACCGCCTGGAGAATTAGTAGAGGGTCCAATAAACCCTTGTCCGCATCTGAACAGTTATAACGGGTTGCCGCCTGAAATTTCATAGTTAGCGGCAGGATTCGGGTTCGTTCGAGGATTGCTTTTCCCGCCCAAAATAAAACAAATCCCACCAAAAATGTGTCCCGGCTGTGTCGAAACAGTTGCCGGTTGCTAGGAAGTCGCAAGCAGTAGACCACACCAAGTTTCCCGCCTAGTGCGGTGCGACAACCTAGCGACTACCGAGGCTTCCGATTCGACACCGGGAGCCTTTTGTTTTTGCTGGGGACGCAGAGGAACTCGAACAGATGCAGGCGTATCGACATTATTAGGTTTCCGATCCTCCAAATCGGAGGAAAGGGCAGCGGGTGTTGCTTCTCCAGGGGCACGCCCGCTGGAAATTTAAATCACCTGGAGACCTGGAGAAAATATGCGTTCAACCCTAAACAGTGAACCTGACAATCAACCAGAACTCTTTCCTGAAGGACTTGAAACTCTTCGGCAAACTATAGAACTGGCCAAGGGTGTCCGGCGTGCTCTGAAGCATGAAGCGCCAAACGGTCGTTGAGAGCCATAGAGGATTACAATGACTCACACTTGGCTTCAACTGTACATGAGCTGTCGTGAACGCCCAGCCGTTTGTTCGGCAGAATCAGCAGCGGGGCAAGAATGGGGAAACACGTTTCTATGCGCCGAGCGCGGGGAAAGGACGGCGCTGCGTATCGAACCGCTTTTCCCCGTATGCGACGTTTGCCATACGTGCCCATCAGTCAATTTCATACCAAGCCCAGAAGAAGGAACACTCCCGGCTTCGCGAAACCTTGACGACAAAGGAAATTTTCTCACTCTGGCCAAAGCGCCATTATTTTTGTCAGAAGTGTACCCTGTCGGACAAGACTATTTGACACCGAGAACGTTCTTCCCACGGAGGCAGCATCCATGTCCATTCGGCATACGTTTCTTGGCATCGTAGTATTGGCAATCTCCAGTGTCGTTTTCGCACAGACCACAGAAACGAAACCGCCTGATGTCGGCAGTGGGGCTCATGCGCGTCAGTCGGTGGAAATCCTGACCGACACAATGGGGGTAGATTTCGGACCTTATCTGAAGGGGATCGTGCCAATTGTGAAACAGAACTGGTACTACCTGATGCCGCCATCGGTGTATCCGCCAATCTTGAAGCAGGGCAAGGTATCGATTGAATTCGTCGTCTTGAAGGATGGCACAGTGAGCGGCATGAAGGTGGACACTTCGTCCGGCAACGTGCCGCTCGACCGGGCGGCGTGGGGGAGCATCACTGCGTCCACGCCATTCCATGTGCTACCCACAGAATTCCCCGGTGAGCGCCTTGGACTACGTTTTTACTTCTCTTACAACCCTGAGAGGGCGGGAGATTCGTTGGGGTCAAGCCAACCTCCGAACCTCTGCCATTTCGGCTTGACCACGATCAGCGTTTCGCCCTGCAATGGCGTTCAGGTTCCGGCTGGCTCAACACTAAAATTTGCTGCTTCGGGCAAAGACATTACTGATGCGTCGGTTACTTGGAGTATTTCCGGCTCCGGTTGCTCGAAATCAGATTGCGGCACCATCTCTGATACCGGGCTTTACACCGCGCCTGCCAACATTCCTAATCCTCCAACGGTCATCGTGGAAGCAACATCGCGGGCTGATGCGAGCGTCACAGCCAAGTCTCAGTTAACCGTTGTGCAGGCGAATCCATCGCAATAGATGTGCCGTGACGGACTAGCGCACGGCGGCTGTCGCAAAATCCGTTTACGCCAGCATCCCGCTCGTTTGAGTCAGATGAGTGACAGTTTGAGCAAGGCGTCGTCATCTGAAGAGGTGTTGTTGGCCTCACATTTATGAAGTAAGAAATTTACATTCGACTATCCGAACTGAGGGGGTCACTATTATGAATACTAAGACACTGATGGTTGGTCAGGACGTTTATATGTTCTGCGGGCACTACAGTTGCTATAGCAAGGTGGTTGAGGTTACGCCAGAAGGCGTGGTCGTTCGAAATACGACTGGAGGATTGTTACGTTTCGACAGCAATGGCAAGGGGTACTACATAACTGAAACGTCTGATTGCCCCGGCCCTTGGTACATAACTGAACCAGCAATTTACTGATGAGATGCTTTCACAGCCCAAGTCTTAATCAAACAGATACCTGAACGCCGATGATGAGGTGTGGGACCCGACCGTGTTCACCAAGAATCGCGACCGCTTGCTGGAAGCCGACGTGGCCCAGGAGTTTCTGGCGCGGGTGGTGGAGCAGGCGCGGGCCAAGGGTTTGACCAGCGACGAGCATTTCACCGTCGACGGTACGCTGCTGGAGGCTTGGGCGAGCACGAAAAGCTTTCAACCCAAGGACGAAAAGCCATCGTCGCCGCCGGACGATCCCGGCAATCCCACGGTAACTTTCGCGGCGAGCGGCGGTCGAACGAGACGCACGCGTCGAAGACCGATCCCGAGGCGCTGCTGGCGCGCAAGGGCGAGGGGAAGGAGTCGAAATTGAGTTACAGCGGGAATCTGTTGGTGGAGAATCGCAACGGGCTGATCGTGGACGCGGAAGTGTTTCAGGCGAACGGCACGGCCCGAGCGCCGACGCGGCCCTGGTGATGCTGGAGCAGGTTCCGGGAACGAAGGCGGTCACCGTGGGCGGAGACAAAGGATTCGACACGCGAGATTTCGTGAAGGAGTGTCGGCAGATGGGAGTCACACCGCACGTGACGCAGAACCATGCGCGGCCCGGTGGCAGCGCCCTTGATGGCCACACCACACGGCACCCGGGGTACGCCATCAGCCAGAGAAAGAGGAAGCGGATCGAAGAATGCTTCGGCTGGCTGAAGACGATTCGCGCTGCTGCGGAAAGTACGGCATCGCGGAGTGTGCAAAGTGCACTGGATTTTTACCCTCGCCTGCGCCGCCTACAATCTGGTGCGCATACGCAACCTGACCCCCGCAGTTCCGGCGGCGTAACTCAGGGCCGACGTGTGTCTTCAGGAGCATCGAGTTAGACCCGAAGGCCACAAAAACACCGGAAATCAAACCGTTCGGCATCGTCAACGATAAGAAACAGAAAGAAAAACACGCTGCACATCAATTTTTCCGCAGCCTGCTAGAAAGGGGCACGCACTCATGTCGAACGATCCTCCAGTCAATCTGTGCCCAAAATTGTGCCTACCACGAAACCCTACGGAGTACGATTGATTGCGATACCACCCTCCGAAAGCCTTGCTAGAAGCGTACTTCGGAGCATTTCGTCGCACATTGTCGTATTCCGTGTAAACTGTTGAACGCGCGTCTGCCAAGAACTCTTAATCAGTAGGTTGAAGGTTCGATTCCTTCCGCGCTCACCATCTTTTCAGTAAGTGAACTTTACCCGCTCCTAGTCAGGCAGCACTTTGCCCCGGGTTTCCTCGCCGAAGGGAATGACGAGCAGGCCGATCCCAAAGGCAATCGCTGTGAACGCCACCGGCTTGCCGAGAGTTCCCATTCGACTGACCAGCGCGCCTACTCCAAAGTTGACTCCCGCAGCCACGAAGCGTCCGAACGAAGTGGTGAATGCAAATGCGGTCGCGCGCACCGTGGTCGCGTATTGTTCCGGCAGCCAGAGACTGAAGACGGCGAAGTTGCCGCCAAAGAAGCCGAGGAAGAACAGCACGCCAATGAACGGAAGAAGTCCCTGGGCCAGGTAGAACGCCCAGCCAAAGCTGAGCAGGATGCAGGCCGCCATCCCGAAAAAGTAAAGAGCCAGGGTTCGCTTGCGGCCAAAGCGTTCGGCCAATGGGGGAACCGCCAGGCATCCCAGGATCGTCCCCAGCGACAGCAAGCCCATGCCGAGGGAAGACACGCGCACCGCCTGCGGCTGCGCCATGCCGGCGCGTTTCGCCAGGTTGATGATTGCCGTCGGAGCATAAACGGCGGCCGCCCACAGGCCGCAGATGGCCGAGGCCAGCAGGACGGTGTTGACCACTGTGCGCCGCGTGTAAGGAGCACTGAAGATCCGGCGCAGAGAAGAAAGTCCGCCGGCGGCTTTCACCTGCGCTTTTTGTTGCCAGCGCTCGGGCTCCTTCACGCGGAACAAAATCATGAAGGCCACGACAACGGGCGTCAGGCCGCACCAGAACATAGCGCGCCAGCCATAGTGTGGTGCGACCGTGTAGTTCAGAGCGGAGGCCAGAAAAAAGCCCGCGTAATATCCCGTCTGCAGATATCCCGCGCCCATCTTGCGGCGGTCTTCCGGCCAGGCTTCCGCCACGTAGGTGCCCGCGAGCGCCCATTCGCCGCCAATTCCGATGCCCGCCAGCAACCGGAACAATCCCAATTGCCACACCGTCTGCGACAAAGCGGCAGCTCCGGTGAAGATCGCATAAACGAAGATGGTGGCTGCGAGCACTCGGCTGCGGCCAAACTTGTCGGCAATCGGTCCCCAAATTAATGACAGTCCCCATCCGACCAGGAAGAGCGCAAACAGTGTCGATCCGGCAAACCCCACATTGGCAGGAGTGGCTTTGATTCCCGACTTCGGAAGCAGTTCCGTGAGTGCCGGGCTGAGGACGAGCGCATAGATCACCGAATCCATGCCGTCCAGCGTCCACCCGGCCCATGCGCCCCAGAATCCAGTGATTTGCTGGCGTGAGAGTTTGGTGTGAATTGCGGGTAATGGGCGGATCACTGTTTCATTGGCCATGGCGTCCTCCCTTGTAGGAAATATGTTCGGAATCGGCGTCGCCTCCGGTTTGAAACAGCGCCGCCACTGCGGGCTTCATCACCTTCCCCATTGCGTTGCGCGGAAGCGCATCCAGCACCAGAAGCCGCGAGGGCAGTTTGTGGGCCGCCAGCAACTCCCGGGCCCAGGTGCGAAGGGACGGGAGATCGAGGGCATCGCCGTCGTTCAGCACGTCGTTTAACACATCTTTCAGAACTATGGCCGCCGCGACGCGCTCACCCCACTCTGGATCGGGCACTCCGACCACCGCACACTCGGCAATCGCGGGATGTTCCCGCAGCGCTTCCTCAATCTCCAGCGCGGATACTTTGTGTCCGCCCGTCTTGACGATGTCAATATTCGTCCGGCCAAGAATGCGATAGACACCGTCCTCGACTACCGCAGTATCGCCGGTGCGAAACCAGCCACCGCGGAAGGCATCGCGCGTGGCGTGGGGCTTGCCCCAGTATTCCGCGAAAACGCTGGGACCACGGACTTCGATCTCGCCCGGTGTTCCCGGGCCAACCGGCTGGCCGTTTTCTCCGACCAGCTGAACCTCGACGCTCGGCAGCGGCGTCCCGACGCTGCCCGGCACGCGCTCGCCGCGCAACGGGTTCGACAGCGCCATCCCGATCTCCGTCATACCGTAGCGTTCGAGTAGTATATGGCCGCTGATTTCCTTCCAGCGTTGCAGCGTGCTCACCGGCAGCGCCGCCGAGCCGGACACCATCAAGCGCAACCGGGCACACGCCTGGCTTAGGCCGGCGCGGCGCTCCGGCGAAGCCGCGTTCCAGGCGGCGATGAGCTTTGCGTAAACCGTCGGCACCGCCATGAACAGAGTGACGCTGCCGCTGGCGATGCGGTCCCACACGGCATTCGCGTCAAAGCGCGGCAGCATCTCGCAAGTCGCGCCCGACCACAGCGCACAGCCAACAACGTTGACGATTCCGTGCACGTGATGCAGCGGCAAACACAGCACTATGCGATCGCCGGCCGACCACTCCCAAGCCTCCACCAGGCTCATGATTTGCGCCGTAATATTGGCGTGGGTTGTAACCACGCCCTTCGGACGGCTGGTCGTGCCACTGGTATAGAGAATCATGGCGCGCCGCTCGGGCGCCATCTCCGCGAAGATGTCCGGAGTGATGTCTGGGGTAATGCCCGGCAATTCCGATGCCTCGTAAGCTGCAAGCTCGTCATACAAAAACGCGCGGATGTCACGAGCTGCGGCAAGAGGCGACAGCAGCGGAGCCGCCAGAGCATCGAACACGAGTGTCGATGCCCCGGTATCGTCGAGAAAATATTCCAGCTCGGGCCTGGTCGAGTTGAGCGGCAACGGAACGGCAACGCCACCTGCCTGCCAGATGCCCCACTGCGCCGCCACCCACGGAAATCCCGGTGTCATCAGAAACGCCACGCGTTCTTCCCGAAGGTCCTCGCGGCCAGCGAGCAGCGCCGCCGCCACACGCGACGACGCATCCAGCAAATCGTTGTAGGTGTGAGGGAAAGATCCTTGCGAATCCACGATGGCTGTGCGTCCCTCATGCCGCTGGGCTTGAGCAATCAGTGGAATGTAACTGGCGCGGCTGATCACACGCAGACTTTACGTGGTCTGCGCCGCCTTGTCCACCTATCCATTTATCCGGTAGTGGTTCAGTTTGCTGGCCATCCTGAGCAAGCATTTCTCTCGCGCCGCATCCAATAAAGAATTGTCATCCTGAGCGCAGCGAAGGACTTGCTTTTTGCCGCCGCCAATCGCGTTTGGCTCGCTTCCTTTCCAGCCTGAGCCACTACCATTTATCCATGAAGCAGCTTGCCGGAGCAGAGGGAGTATCATGCGGATAAACAATGAAATTGATAAAAACGGAGTCATGCAATGCCTGAGTCCATTGACTGGCCGCCGCCGCGTACGCCGCGTACGCCGCGGCGTCGCCGCCGATTCTTTCTCATTCTCGCCGTCCTTGCCGCCATCTTCTTCGGTGGTCGGGCCGCGTTGTCCTATTACGTAGATGTGCTCTGGTTCGGGTCGCTCGGCTACGGCGACGTGTTCTGGAAAACGCTGGGCCTGCAGTGGGGAATCTTCGCCGCTTTTACAGTGGCCACATTTCTGATTCTGTATGGATCGTTCCTAGCTCTGAAGCGGGCGCATCTCCCCGATTTGCCGAGTGGCCACACGATTTACATCGGCGGACAGCCGCTGAAGCTGCCGGTTGAGCCTGTCCTGCGCCTCATCGCACTCGGCATTTCGCTCGTCATTGCCGCTGCCACCGGCGCCGGCATGATGGTGGAGTGGCCCACGCTCGCGCTCTTTTGGTATGCCCCCCGCGCCACTGGTGCCGTAGTGGACCCGATTTTTGCTAAGCCGCTAAGTTTCTTTCTGTTCGCTCTGCCTGCGTGGCAGCTCATCGCCGGCTGGCTGCTGACGCTCGCCGTGATTACCTGCGTACTCGCCGGTTTCTTCATCCTCATCACGGGCGGAACCCGTGTGCTCGCCGGCCGTCTCAGCCGCTCTGTCATCTTGCCCTGGCGCGGGCTCTCGATCACGTTTGCATTCCTGCTGCTGATCCTCGCGATACGTGTGTATATCGGCCGCTTCGAGCTACTACTCGACGATCATACGATCTTCGGGGGTGTGACCTACACCGACGCGCACGTCACCCTGACAGGGTTGCTCGCGGTCTGCGCGGCGCTCGTTCTGGGAGCGGTGATCGCCACTGTCAACGCGGTGCGAGTGCCACGCGGGCTCTGGCTGGTTGCGTCGATCGTTCCAGCCGCAGTCTGTTATATCGCCCTTCAAGGAGTCGCCTGGTACGTCAGCAGCTTTATCGTCAAACCGAACGAACTCGTTCGCGAGAAGCCCTACATTGTCTACAACACTGACTTGACCCGGCGGGCTTACGGATTGAACGGGGTTTCGCAGCGAGAATTTCCCGCCGAGACCACCGTCGATGCCGCCGACCCAGCCAACAATCAGGCTACGCTGCAGAACATCCGGCTGTGGGACTGGCGCGCACTCCAGGACACGTTGCGCCAGATTCAAGAAATCCGCACCTACTACGATTTCCCGGACATCGATATTGATCGATATGACATTGACGGCACGACTCGCGAGGTAATGCTCGCCGCGCGCGAACTGAACGTCGATAAGCTTCCGGAGAGCAGCCGAAACTGGATTAACGACAAGCTGATCTACACTCACGGCTACGGCATCACGATGAATCCGGTCAATGGATTTACCCCGGAAGGGCTGCCCACGCTGATTCTGAGCAACATGCCGGTCCAGAGCACGGTGCGCAGTCTGAACGTGACGCGCCCGGAGATCTATTTCGGCGAGATGACCAATACCGACGTCTACGTGAAGACGCGGCAGAAGGAATTCAACTACCCGCAAGGTGCGAGCAACAACCTGACGTCGTATGAAGGCAACGGCGGCATTCTTCTCGGCGGGTTCCTGCGCCGCATCGTGATTGCGCTCGACCGCGACGATCTCGCGAAGCTGCCGTTCAGCGATGACGTGAACCAGGACAGCCGGTTGCTGATGCGCCGCAACCTGCGCGATCGTGTGTCGGCATTGGCCCCGTTCCTTACTTACGATCCAGATCCTTACATCGTGCTCGGCGAAGATGGGCGGCTGTCCTGGATCATGGATGCGTACGTGGTTTCAGACAGCTATCCGTACTCCACCCATTCTCGTCTTGGCAACGATTTAATTAACTACATGCGGAATAGCGTTAAGGTAGTTATCGACGCCTACGATGGTACGACGACATTCTATGTATTCGACACCGAGGATCCGATCATCGCAGCCTACCGCCGTATTTTTCCCAGTCTGTTCAAGGATGCGTCCATGATGCCGCCCGGGCTGCGCAAACACGTGCGCTATCCCGAATTGCTGCTCAAACTGCAGGCGGAAGTCTACGGCCTGTATCACATGACGGATCCGGAGGCGTTCTACAACCGGGAGGATCTGTGGACGGTCGCCACAGAAGTGGGCATGGGCGAGGGCGGAGCGCAAACGACCCAGGCCATGCAACCGAATTTCGTGCTGATGAAGCTGCCGGACGAAACGGGCGTGGAGTTCGTGGAGATTCTACCGTTCACACCGGCCAACCGGAATAATCTGATTGGCTGGATTGCCGGGCGTAGCGACGGCGCAAAATACGGTACCTCGGTGGTCTACAACTTTCCCAAAACCAAGCTGGTCGACGGACCGCTGCAAATCGAGGCACGCATCGATCAGAACGCGCAGCTCTCCGGACAATTGACGCTGTGGAACCAGCAAGGTTCGCACGTGCGGCGAGGGGCGCTGCTGGTGATTCCAACCGGGAAAGCGCTGCTCTATGCGGAGCCGATTTACCTGCAGGCCGAGCGCAGTCCGATGCCGGAGTTGCGTCTGGTCGTGCTCGCGCTGCAAGATCGGCTTGCCTACGGACCCACCTTCGAGTCGGCGATGGCCGCCCTTTTTGGTGGAGCGGCCTCGTCCCTGAGCGTCCCGTCAACAACCGCCGCCACAGCCCCTGCCGAAACGGCGCGAGGCGCACCAGCGTCTGCCGCCTCACCCCAATCCCCAGCGGATCTCAACACGCTCATCGCGGAAGCCGCCAAAGACCTTGCCGACTACCAGCGCCTGACTGCGGAAGGCAAACTCGGCGAGGCGGGACAGAAGCTGGAAGAGTTGAAGCGCGTCCTCGACAAGCTGAACGCGCGTCAGAGATAGTTTTGCCGTCCTGCTGCGCTCGAGTAGGCAGCAGAGAAAGTCGATGTTGCGCTTGATTTTGGGTGGGGGCAGCGGTTCACCGCTGCGATAACTGGCTTGTTTTCAGAGTCGGCTTTAGCCGCTGAGGTGAGACTGCGACGCGGATGACACTTTTCCTTAGCCTGATGCCGTGCCCGGACTCCATTCAGCATTAGCAACGTGACGACGCAGAAACGAATTGGCCTGGCGCGAGCGCTTTCAAAAATGGGTTATTGCTCGCGATCGCAAGCGAGTGTTTTGATTCGGGCTGGACGTGTCACGCTGAATGGTCGGATCGTCCACGACCCCGAAACCCCGGCGCGAGTGCCCGACGGTCGCATAGGCGACCGGATTGAGGTCGACGGTTCGCCGCTCGCCAAGACGCCGGCAATCTACCTCGTCATGAATAAACCGCGCGGCGTGGTGACGACTGCGTCCGATGAGAAGGGGCGCGAGACGGTTTACGATCTGCTGGAGCCAGGTTTGCCTTGGGTTGGTCCCGTGGGGCGCTTGGACAAGGCGAGCGAAGGGATGCTGCTGTTGACCAATGATTCGGAGTGGGCGGCGAAAATCACCGATCCAGCCAGTCATCTGGATAAGGGGTATCACGTGCAGGTGGACTGCGTGGCGGACGCCGATCTACTGGCGAGAATTACTCGCGGGTGTACGGTTGCGGGCCCTGTGGAGGGCCAACCCAGCGAACATTTGCGCGCCAAGGGAACGCGTCTTCTGCGGCACGGCGACAAGAATACCTGGCTGGAGATTATTCTCGACGAAGGCAGGAACCGGCAAATTCGACGTCTGCTCGAAGCACTGGATGTCCGAGTTTTGCGCCTGGTGCGAGTGTCGATTGGGCCGCTCGAATTGGGCGATTTGAAGAAAGGCTCGGTGCGGCGGTTGACGGCGGGCGAAAAGAAGGCCATCGATCGGGCTCCGCAGGTGTGACGTAGGGACAGCCGCCCTCGGCTGTCCAGGCGAGCGCAGCTCGCCTGGGGTTTCCTGCACGAAAGAGCGCAGCAGGGCTTCGCCCCGCCGGACAGCCGAGGCCGGCTGTCCCTACGCGGGCTTCGATCAAGCGAGGTCATGTGTTTCCATATAGTCCTGTGCCTGGCGCAACACCGTGCGCTCGCTGCTGTATGCAAGTTGTTTCGCCGCATCAGCGAGCGGAACCCAGCGAGCTTGTTTGACTTCGATCCGCATGTCAGACGCGAGGTTGTCGATGTCTCCGGAGACATAGCGCATCAGGTAGAAGCTCACGATTTTAAAAACCCGTTTGCCATCGCCCCAGGTGCGGACGTAGACATACTTGTTATCACAGAGTTTGGTGACCGGCTCTGCCACGATGCCGGTCTCTTCCAGCACTTCTCGTACGGCTGTGGCTCGCGGTTTTTCGCCGGGATCCACCAGGCCCTTGGGGAGGGCGAACACGGCACGGCTGCGCCTGCGCGGGGTCTTTGTTCGTTTGGGAATTTCTTTCTGCGGCTCGATCAGGGCCACGTGCCAGACTCCAGAGATCTGTCGCAGCACGACGCCCCCTGCTGAAATTTCCCGTGGCATAGCGCTTAGCTTACCGTTCAGGATGGCCTGTCCGCCAGACCGGCTAGTGTGGTGACGGGTCTCTGACCCGTCCGAGCCGGGCGCAGTCCGGCAGCGAGCACTGGCGACCGCAATTTTCGAAGTCACATCTCAAGCTTCCCAGTCTCTTGCTGGATTCGCTCCCAGGCGCGTTCCACATGACGAGCCCGCGTGTTGGTTTGGCCGACGCAGAACCGAAGTGTCAGCTTGCCATCGAGCTTGGTGTGAGTGAGGTAAAGATCGCCGCTGCCATTCAGCCGGTCCATGAGGAGTTGATTGGCCTGATCTCCCGCGAGCAATCGGAAGCAGACAAGGTTAAGCTGCGCGGGGGCTGCGAGTTCGAAGCGCGAATCGTCGCGCACCCAGGCGGCAAATTGCTGGGCCAGGCGTACGTGCTCGCGAATGTGGTGCTGCAGGCCTTCGATCCCGTAATAGCGGATCACAAACCAAAGCTTGAGCGAGCGAAAGCGGCGTCCGAGCTGGATGTGCCAGTCGCGATAATCGATAACAGCGCCCGATTCGGTTGCTTGGTTGCGCAGGTATTCCGGCAGGACAGAGAGCGTTTGGATCAAGTGCCTGCGGTCGGCGACGTAGAAGCAGTTGCAATCGAAATTGGTAAACATCCATTTGTGCGGGTTGAAAGTGTAGCTGTCGGCGAATTCGACGCCATCGTGAATGAAGCGGAATTCCGGGCAGAGCGCGGCCGTGCCGCTCATGGCGGAGTCCACGTGCAGCCAGAGATGGTGGTCGCGGCAGATGCGCGCAATTTCGTGGACGGGATCGATTGCATTCGAAGACGTCGTTCCCACAGTAGCGCAGACGAAGCAGGGAATCAGGCCGGCCTTAGTGTCAAATTCGATCTGGCGCTCCAGCCTTTCGGGGCGCATGGCGAAATTCTTGTCCACTTCGATGTGACGCAAATTGTCCGACCCCATGCCGGCGATCTTCATCGCTTTCTCAATGGAGGAATGGGTTTGCGTGGAGCAGTAGGCAATCAGCCGTCCGTCACAGCCATTGCGATTGCTGGCGAACTGGGTTGCGCGTTCGCGGGCGCCAAGTAGGGCGACGAGCGAGGCGCTGGACGCTGTGTCCTGAATCACTCCACCTCCGCTGCCGGTGGAAAGAAATCGTTCCGGCAGGCCCAGCATTGGGACCAGCCAATCGAGCACGTGCGTTTCCAACTCCGTGCAGGCCGGACTCGTGGACCACAGCATGCCCTGCACGCCCAGCCCGGAGGAAAGCAGATCGCCAAGAATGGCCGGCCCAGAGGCATTCGCGGGAAAGTAGGCGTAGAAGTTGGGCGACTGCCAGTGCGTGATGCCCGGAAGGACGACGCGCTCCATGTCGCCAAGAATCTGGTCGAACGCTTCGCCTTGTTCCGGCGCGTTTGGTGGCAGCTTCGAGCGAATTTCTCCCGGCTGCACGCGCGAAAGAACCGGAAAGCTCTCAATGCGGGAATGGTAATCGGCGATCCAGTCCACAACAGCGTGGCCCTGGCGACGAAACTCCTCAGAGGACATGTGAAAAGATTTGGGTTCAGACATAGAATTTGCAATTAGCAATTTGTAATTTGTGATTGGAAGTCTTAAATTACCCCAGTTTGTGTGGGGACGGGCGTCCCACCCGTCCAAGCCGAGCGCAGCTCGGCTTCGCCTCGACCCGTGCCTCGCCGCCTCGTTCCGCGTCAAACTGCGTCCGATCCTGGAAAGAAATTACCAATCGCAAATTACAAATGCCCATAAAACACCCGCGTGTTGTATTCGAATTCGACCGCGTTATCCGTAGCATGGGCGCGAAAAATTCGCTGGAGTTCCTGCATCATCGGCGCGTGGCTGGGATGACCCTCGAGCGGCGCATACGAAGAAGACAAGAGCCGCCCGGCAGTGCCTTCGTAGTCGAACTGCTGGCGCAGGTCGAATGCCCGCTCCCGGTGCGGCGCGGGCGCGAAAAATTCATGGATGATGGCGGTCGTGCGTTCGTGGCGCACTTCCTTATAGTCGGTGCCGTAGGTCAGCAGGAGTTGCTCGTAGTCACGCAGGAAAGGCGTGCTTGCGGTGCGGCGCTCGTTCCATATCAGCACGCACCATCCTCCGGGCCGCAGAATGCGGGCGAATTCCGCGCGGGCGCGAGGCAGGTCGAACCAGTGCGCTGCCTGGGCCGCGGCGACGAAATCCACGGAACCCGAGCGCAGCGTCGTCTCCTCCGCCGTTCCGGCAATGGAAACGAGACGGGAATACGATTCGAGCTGATGGGCGCCCATTTCGCGCATTTCCGTGTTCGGTTCGACGGCAAACACGGAATTTCCGTTTTCCAGCGGAAGGCGGGTAAACACGCCAGTGCCCGAAGCGATGTCGGCAACGATGTGATGCGGCTGCAGCCCGCACTCGGTGCGAAGAAGATCCAGAACTTCCGGCGGATATCCCGGACGATAGCGGACGTAGTTCTCCACCCGGTCGGAAAAACGAGCCGTTGGCGACTTGCTCATAGCTCTTTAGTGTAACGCGATCAGCCGCCGGCTCCCTCCGCACGGTACAATCTTTCTCTTGTGCTGTTGGTTGGCGCCGAGGCTAGAAGTAAGATTGCAGATTAGAACCGGTCGTGTTCGTGTCGAATACCTCTGCAATCTGACCTCTATCCTCTGGTCTCACTTTTTCCCTATGCCTGGTCTTAGGAATGAAGATCGTTTACGCGGAGTTCTCGATAAGGGAGTGCCGGGCGTCGGGGATGCCGCGCCGGACTTCGAACTACCGGCGCTGATTGCGGGCGTCAGGCAACCGTTGCGTCTGAGTGCGTATCGCGGACAAAAAAGTGTGGTGCTGGCCTTCTATCCGTTTAACTGGCAGGACGTCAGCGCGGCCCAGCTGGTCAGCTACCAGGTCCAGCGTCCGCGAGTGCTCGCGAGCAACGCGGAAATCGTGGCTATTACGGTGGATTCCACCATGAACACGACGGCCTGGGAACGCGCGATCGGCCCTTTTGAATTTCCGATGTGCAGCGATTTCTGGCCGCACGGAGAAATCTCGGAGCGCTACGGGCTTTTGCGCAAGTCCGGCGAAGCTGCGGGCGCCAGTGAACGGGCCGTGCTGATAGTAGATCGCAGCGGAAGCGTCGTGTTCCGAAGGACCTATGCCCCGGATGAGGTGGCGCCGGTGGAGGAAGTTCTCACCGTACTGGAAAAGATCTGAGTCACGGTTGTCTGCATGTCGTCTGCAAGAGTTATCTACTAGGCGGGTTATTACAAGGAGCTTCATGAAATTTCTCTCAGGTGCAGTGCTGTTCTTCGTCCTGATCGGTTCGAACCTGCAAGCGTTTGATCAAACTGCAAAAGATCAGACTGCCAAAGATCAAGCCGGCAAAGAGAAAGCGCAGCCGGACAACTGGTCCATCAGCGGGTTCCGCGACGTCGCTGGCGAGCGGGAAATAGAAAAGAAATTCATGGCCGTGCCCGATCCGAAGCTGGCCGAAGAGCATCTGCGCATTCTGACGCAAGCGCCGCACATCGCCGGATCTCCCGAGGACAAAGCGACCGCCGAGTACGTGGCCAGGAAGTTTCGCGAGGCCGGACTCGACACCGAAATTGTCGAATACAAAGTGTGGCTCAACTATCCTTCGGAGATCCGGGTGGACATGACCGAGCCGCCTGGAGTGGAGATGCACGGGCCCCAGCGCGAGCACGTCGACAGCGATCCATATCAAGACGATCCGCGCGTCGTGACGCCTTACAGCGGCATGTCGCCCTCGGGCGACGCCGAGGCGGACGTTATCTATGCGAACTACGGCTCGCCGGCTGACTTTGACAGGCTCAAGCAGATGAACGTCGATGTGCGCGGCAAGATCGTCATTGTCCGTTACGGTGAGAATTTTCGTGGCGTGAAAGAGTTTGTGGCGCAGGAACGCGGCGCGGCGGGAGTCATCGTTTATTCCGACCCGAAAGACGATGGCTACTACCGCGGCGACGCCTATCCGAAAGGGCCGTGGCGCCCCGCGAGCGGAGTGCAGCGAGGATCGGTCGGATTCATGTTCCAGTTCCCGGGAGACCCGACCACCCCGGGAGTTGCCTCCACTCCGACACTGCCGGATGCCAGGCGAATCTCTCCCGCCGACTCCGAGCAGTTGCCGAAGATTCCCGTGACTCCACTTTCCTACGCCGATGCGTCGCCGATTCTCGAGCACCTGGGCGGGCCGCTCTCGCCGCGCGAGTGGCAGGGAGCGCTGCCGTTTACTTACCACGTTGGTCCGGGTCCTGCGAAAGTGAAGATGCACCTCAAGCAGGATTACCAGTTCCGTACCATTTGGGATGTCATAGGCAAGATTCGGGGAGCGTCTTCGCCCAACGAGTGGGTAGTCGCGGGCAATCATCGGGATGCCTGGGTGTATGGAGCGGTCGATCCCAACAGCGGCACGGCGGCAATGCTGGAGACGGTGCACGGCTTGGGGGAGCTTCTGAAGTCCGGCTGGAAGCCCAAGCGCACGATCGTCATCGGAAGCTGGGACGCAGAAGAAGAAGGATTGATCGGCTCCACCGAGTGGGGCGAAGATCATGTGCAGGATCTGGCGAACGCTGCCGCTTATTTCAATATGGACGTCGCCGTGTCCGGCAAGAAGTTCGGAGCTTCCGGGGTCCCTAGTTTGAAAGAGTTCATCCGCGAGATCGCGAAGGCGGTGCCTTCGCCGCAAGGCGGGACCGTGTACGAGGCGTGGAAAAAGACGAGCGATCCAAACGCGGAGCATCCTCAGGAAACCGCGGCCACCTACCGCCCGCCGCCGGCCGCAATGCAGAACGATGTGCCTGTGGGCGACCTCGGCAGTGGTTCCGACTACACCGTGTTTCTGCAGCATCTGGGTGTGCCTTCCAGCGACATCAGTTCGACGGGCGACTATGGTGTGTATCACTCGGTGTTCGATAACTTCGCCTGGTTCAAGAAATTCGGCGATCCCGACTTTGTCTACGAGCAGCAGATGGCCCGCGTTTACGGTTTGGAAGTGTTGCGCATGTCCAGCGCCGACGTGCTCCCCTACGATTACGAGGACTACGGCAAAGAGATTCTGGTCTACCTCGAAAGCGCCAGGTACAAGAGTAAAGATCGCTTCGGAGACAAGGGACCCGACTTCTCGGCCGCCATGGATGGCGCTCGCCACCTGCAGGAAGCGGGCGCAAAAATATTGCAGAAGCAACGGAAATTTCCGGCAGCGCCAGATCGAATTAATGTTAAACTTCAACAGGCCGAGCGAGCCCTGCTGATTCCAGAGGGGTTACCGAACCGTCCCTGGTTTCATCATGCCATCTACGCGCCGGGACAATACACGGGATACGCAGCCGTGGTGATTCCTGGGGTGAACGAGGCGATTGATCGGGGTGATCTTCGCCGGACGGAACAACAAATCGCCGCGCTGGCGGCAGCCTTGAACCGGGCTGCTCTGGTGCTGGAGCAATACCGCTGACCGCGGCTACAGGCTCTGCCTCGACCGTGCGGAAGCGCCCGAAGCGACACGAGTTATGGCACTGGCAAGAATCATTACGCGATCGCAGACGTGCTCGCGAGAGCTGGCGCTGGATCTGCTTGCCCGCGGTTACGCCGTCGAAATTGTTTCTCCCGACCGAGTTCCCGACAGCATTGCCGATCTGGAATTGCGGGTCGATACCGGTCCGGGAGATCGGTTGATCGCGAATGTGGAAGCCCACGATGGCCAGCGTTCGGCTTCGCTCGAGTTTGTGCATCACTTGAGAGCGCCAATGGGCGACTTCATGCGCCGCCCGCCCGCGCCTCTCGAAGCGGTTCACTCTCGCGAACAGCCTGTCCGTTCCAGTGCCAAGCCGGGCATCGAAGTTGTGGAGTTACCGGCAGACGCTCCGCGATCTGCGGTCATGAAAGTTTCCCCGACGGCCGAAATTCCGCTCCCTCGCGAACTCGATTCCCGTCCCGAACAAGGCGCGCGTCCGATTGTGCCGCAGGTCCCATCGCCG
Organism: Terriglobales bacterium; assembly: GCA_035272625.1. Classification (GTDB taxonomy): domain Bacteria; phylum Acidobacteriota; class Terriglobia; order Terriglobales; family Acidobacteriaceae; genus Acidiflorens. Next base: position 150,633 of record DATEQN010000053.1, read on the forward strand.
CCACCAGCGGTGAAACCTCCGGGCTATTTTGCGGTCGAGGACATGGCGATGGCCCAGGCAACCATGGTCTCGCCGGTGCCTGTGATCGTCCCGCCCAGAAAGGCGACAGATCACCGCGATCGTTCCGCGGGATGGCGCTGGCGCGCAACTCTGACTTTTGCTGGCATGGTGCTGCTCGGCGTGGTCCTTGCGTTCGGCATACGACGAGCGGGTAAAGATGCCAGGCAAAATTCCGGAACATTGAAAGTAGACAAAATCGCGGCGTCAGCCGGTGTCAACCCATTGGATGTGAACCCTTTGGCTGTGAATCCACTGGATGAAAATCCGTTGGCTGTGAATCGATCGATCGTCACCGATTCCCGGACCGACCCGCGAGGACCAGGAAATGTCTCCGGTTCAGCCTTGCCGCCAGCGGCCGTAAATTCGGCGGTAAGTTCCGGTCACGCACCCGAGGAAGCGCAAATTGCGAAAGTCGCCCGTCCGGCTGCAAGCCCTCGGGCCGGAGCCTCGCGTAATGACGGGAACGACTTGATTGCGCGCGACACTGTGATTTATCTCGACAAACGTTTCGAGCCCGCCCCGAAAGCGAAGCAGCCGACAGCCCTCGCTCGCCGGCATCCGAAGCCGCGTCCGCACAGCGGCGGCGTGATCGCCGCCAACTCTGTTACCTATCTCAACAAGCCCGCTCCGAACGCCGGAAAGTAACAGCAAGTCAAGCGCATGCTGATGCCCTGAGCGGGCGTCCGAGTGAGCCGCACGCGGTATACTCGAATTCCTCCGGGACTGCACGGATGACGATAAATCCGCAGATGGCCATCGAACACCTGCTGCACGATCTGCCCAGTGCAGCGACGGCGACGTTCCTTGCGCTTTTCCCCATCGTCAACCCGCTGGGCGGCGTGCCGATGTTCTTCAGCCTTACCGCTGACTACTCGCAAGACGAGCGCCGTCGCACGGCCTTAAAGATCGCTGTCGATGTAATCGCGATCCTCGTCATATTCATGCTCTTTGGCCGGTTCGTCCTCAACTTCTTTGGAATCTCGCTGCCGGTCTTGAAAATCGCGGGTGGGCTCATCGTGGCGAATACGGCGTGGGGCATGGTCACCGGCTCCAGCCGCATGACGACGGCAGAAAGTAGCGAGGCCCTGACCAAGGAAGACATTTCGCTCACGCCCATGGCCATGCCGATGCTGTCCGGGCCGGGCTCGATCGGTGTCGTCATGGGACTGGCCGCGCATGTCGACCACTTTCTTTCCTACCTGGGCATGGTGATCGGAATTGTCGCGCTCGGTCTGGCCGTTTATCTGTGCCTGTATCTGGGAGGCCCATTGGTCAAGCGTCTCGGACCGGGAGCCGTGGGCGCGATCAACCGCATTTTCGGATTCCTGATTCTGGCGATTGCGGTGCAGTTGGTGTGGAACGGCGCGGCCGACTTTGGAAGGTAAGCAGGCGCCGCTGCAGTAACTGCATGGTTTGACTAAGGCTTTAGCCGATGCGGGAACGGTTCTCGCTCAGAAACAACTTCCTCCACAAGCTGCTAGTGCGACGTACCTGCGTTTTTCGCCGCTGCCAGCGCCTCTCTCTCCATGTAGCGGCCGACCAGGGCGGCGCAGGACTCGATGAATTCCTGCTCTGGCGGAGTGAAGGTATCCGCAAAGTAGCTCTCGATACACAGCTCCGCCACCACCCGTTTTTTCGCCCCGCTCTTCTGCACGAAGATCGGCACCACAATATTGGATTTCACCATATCCGACCCAAGGTAGCGAGGATCGGCCCCAACATTGTTGACCACCACGGTTTCCCCTGAAGTGGCCGCAGCTCCGCACAATCCTTTGTCGAGCGGGATCCGCAGCGTGGGCGCAAAGCTGCCGACGTAGGGTCCCAGCACCAGAGCATCGAAAGTAGGGGCTTCCATCAAATAAAAGCCAACCCAGTTGTAGCGTGTCGTTTCTTCGTGGAGGCGCTGGGAGATGTGCTGCATAAGTGACTTCGGTCCGTCTGCGGAGCGGCTGTATGCCTCAAATTCCTCCAGCAGTTCTTGGTATTTGGACATCGGAGCTTGGATCTCCTTTTTGGCTTCGCGGGTACCCCGCCATTCTACCTTTGTGTTTTATGCTCGTTTCGCTTGTGGCTCGTTACTCTCTAGTACTGGGGGTACCCCCCCCTCCCCCCGGTCTTTTGGAATCATGGACTTAGGCGAAATTACTGCCAGGTCTTTGGGTTTAAAGGACTTGTAGGCAAAGTATTCCGGAATAAGGACTTAACTCCCCAGAAATCGCTGAAAATGGCTTTGGGGCAGCTTCGAGGGTCGTCTTAGCGGACGGACCTTGAAACTGCCCCAATCAGGCTCCATTGTCTCGTGCGATGGGTTCTAAGTCAATTTATTTCGAGCACCTCCGGCCATTGTTGGGCACCGTGATAGATGGCAAGGATCACAACGCGGTCGTGATCGATGGCGTAGGCTGCGATGAAGGGAGTATTGGAAATGACCAGTTCGCGAGTACCCGGAACCCGGCCTGATCTGCCCGACATCGGGAAGGCCATGAGTTGTTGGATGGTGGTGACGATCTGCAGGGTGATGCGTTCGGCAATCTCTTCCCTATTTGATAGAGCGATGTAATCGTGGGCCTGATCGAGTTGGCGGGTCGCTTGGTCGGTCCATTCGATTGTCGACCGGGTCATGGATTTGATCGTTTGCTCGACAATCGGATCGCGCGTCCCGTCTTCCTGAGCCGCTTCAGGACCTCCGCGTCGTTTATGACGCGGCCTTTCCTCATCTCTTCAAGGCCCTTCTGAACCAGCGCGTCCTGGTAGGCGTGCAGTTCGATGTAGTTGGTGATGGCCTCGTTGATGAGATAGCTGCGCGGACGGTCCTGCGCGGCGGCCAGCGAATCAAGCGTGTCGATCTTTTCGGCGTCGGCGCGGAAGCTGATGGTTTTCTCGGAACTGCCCATGATACAGGAATAATAGCATGTATTATTCTGTATTACAAGACGAGTTCTCGACCTGTCGTCGGGGGTCGATTCACTGAGCGGTGCAGTCGGCCGCGGAAAAGCCCACTTCTCGAAAAGCGCGAGAAGTGGGGCACCCCCGGAGCTTTTTACCGCGGCTCAGAAGTGGGCCACCCGCCCATCACCACCATTTTCGCAAGGTGCAATTCAAGCGCCAAAGTCACCGGCGCCGTCTTAGGACCGCCTCCACTAAAAAGAACCCATGTTTCCGGAGGGCGCTATCTCTCACCCACCGATCCAACGTCGGATAGCCGTAGGCGAGGACTCCAATGAGTGTGAACCCAGCGGCAAGGACAGGAGACACCCACAACGCGCTGGCGACGAGAGCGCCAAGGAACGTCAACACTCCGAGATGCCGGAAAATGCGCATGTATGCAATGATGGGTCTCAGCTGATTCACCGCCAGTTGGGCCTCACCTAAAGAGTCGTTGATTTGCTTGCGGAGGCGATCAAGCCTGGTCTGCAAAACGGGCTCTTTCGACTGGGAAAGAAGCAGATGGCGGTCGAGATCCTCTTCTTTATCGTTAAATGCGGCGGCCATTTCTGTTGAGTAATTGGCAAGACCGACGAGGGAATTGAAACGGAGACGAGCAACGATAACGGCGACAAAAAACATGGACGCGATCAGAGCAAGGCAGGCGATCGCGACCATAACCGTATCGTTGGAGGGCACCTGGACGAGCATCCTCGAAGCGTCCGGATTGAGCGTGAGCACGGAGTGAGACGTTTCCCATAAGCGCGTCAGCATTGCACTCACTCCTCGAAGAGTTGCTTTGTCGGAGGAGATGATAGTCACGAAAGCGGAGAATGCCAGTGCGCCGATCAGAGTGCTCTCAAGCGTATACGACTCGACCATGCGCTCAAAATCGGCAACCTCGGTTTGTAGCCATATTAGAAGGCGGTCGTTTTCATCCACTGCGTCATACGATTCATCGGGCCGTTCGTCCTTGGCGGCGGCTATCTTGTCGGAGACGCTCAGGATTGCTACGCCCATGACGTAAAAGGCGGCAACTGCAGCCAGCAGGGACGCGACAGTCGAGCGCAGCCAGCCGGGAGTGAAATTTAGTCTGGCAAAAGTCTGCTAGCCGGCATGGATCATCAGAAGGAGCATCGCAATGATCCAATGCGCGGAGTCCTTGACCTCGAACTGATTCTCGTTGACGTTGAACTTTTGTTTGACGACAGATTGCTTCTGGAATATCCACCCAATGATTAATACTGGGACAATAACGGTCTGACCAACCCAAAAAAACCAATTTGGAATCAGCTGAAAGCGCCACAATGCGAGAAGCGCGTAACGCAGCACCAAATCCCCCAGGAGGGGAAGATAACTGAATTCAAGTTGAAGTTTCTTCTGCGGTTCAGATGGGTGTGGCTCTACGCCTTGCGTGCTCATTCTGCCCCCCCCCACATCGGCATATTTCATGCCCAGATTTTGGTACATAAGAATCTCAGTTTGACGGGGCCCGCATTTCGCGGCCAAGTATACTCCTAACAACGAACCCGAACGCCCATCTTTCGGGCGTTTGGCCCGGCCTATCGCCATTGTTTGAATTCTGGGGGTACCTTCCGGAGTCTGCTCGGGCGGGGGCGGGCTTCGCCCGCCTGGACAGCCGAGGGCCGCTGTCCCTACGCGTGTTACTTGATCGTGACCAGCTTCTCCACCAACTGCGAGTAGTCTTTCTTCTCCAGACCGTGCACCTGCTTGTTGTATTCGTCCACTTTGCTGGAGTAATTCATGGAGCAGAACTTCGGGCCGCACATGGAGCAGAAGGCTGCCGTCTTGTATCCCTCTTCGGGGAGGGTTTCGTCGTGCATGGAGCGGGCGGTCTCGGGATCAAGGGAAAGCTCGAACTGTTTTTCCCAATCGAATTTGTAGCGGGCATAGCTTAGGGCGTCGTCGCGGTCGCGGACTCCGGGACGCTGGCGGGCTACGTCGGCGGCGTGGGCGGCGATTTTGTAGGCGATGATTCCGTCTTTTACATCTTTTTCATTGGGCAGGCCTAGATGCTCTTTTGGGGTTACGTAGCAGAGCATCGACGCGCCGTACCAGCCAATCATGGCCGCTCCAATGGCGGAGGTGATGTGGTCGTAGCCGGGAGCGATGTCGGTGACCAGGGGGCCGAGCGTGTAGAACGGGGCCTCGTCGCACCACTCGTTTTCTTTTTCCACCTGCTCCTTGATCTTGTGCATCGGAATGTGGCCGGGGCCTTCGATCATTACCTGCACGTCGTGCTTCCAGGCAATGCGAGTCAGTTCGCCCAGGGTTTTTAGTTCGGCGAATTGGGCTTCGTCGCTGGCGTCGGCCAGGCAGCCGGGACGCAGGCCGTCTCCCAGGGAGAAGCTCACGTCGTACTTCGCGAAAATCTTGCAGATGTCTTCGAAGCATTCGTAGAGGAAATTTTGTTTGTGGTGGTGAGTCATCCACTGGGCGAGAATCGCGCCGCCTCGGCTCACTATGCCGGTGATGCGCTTCGAAACCATGGGCACATATTGAATTAGCACGCCGGCGTGGATGGTCATGTAATCCACGCCCTGCTGCGCCTGCTCTTCGATCACTTCGAGCATCACGCCGGCGGTCAGATCTTCTACTCGCTTTACGCGTGAGATCGCTTCGTAAATCGGCACCGTGCCGATAGGGACAGGCGAATGGCGGATGATGGCTTCACGGATCGTGTGAATGTCGCCGCCGGTCGAGAGGTCCATTACCGTGTCGGCTCCGTAATGAACGGCGGTGTGCAGTTTCTTGAGTTCTTCTTCAATGTTCGAAGTGACGGCGGAGTTGCCGATGTTGGCGTTGATCTTGCACAGGGACTCGACGCCGATCGCCATCGGCTCGAGTTCGGGATGGTTGATGTTTGCCGGGATGATCATGCGGCCGCGAGCGACTTCATCGCGCACCAGTTCCGGCGTGATTTTCTCGCGGTGAGCGACGTATTGCATTTCTTCTGTGATCACGCCGCCGCGCGCGTAATGCATCTGCGAGAAGTTGCCGTCTTTGTTCTCGGCCTTCCGCTTCGCCAGCCACTCGGCCCGCGGTTTCAGAACCGCATCCAAAGCCTTACCGTTATCACTGTTTGTCGAACCGCCATTGCCTGCGGACATTTTTGTCTGTACCATCCTTCGCGGAATCTAGTGGACAAATTATACGCCGCATTTGGGCGCGGTTCGCTTTCCCGGGGAAGTCTGTCCGCCGGGTGGCGACGTCAGGGAAAGTGAATCCTGGGGCCGGGGAGGGGAATCGAAGTAGAATGTCGTTATAACGACAATCGCGGGGTCCGCGGTGAATAAGGCGAGTCCCGCCGGGAGGAAGCAATGCTGAAGCGGCTGATGGGTACAAGCAACGACGTGAGTTTTACGATTTTGCGGCTGGTTCTGGGAGTGGTGTTCGTCGCGCATGGCGCGCAAAAAATGCTGGGCTGGTTTGGTGGCTTTGGTTTTCACGCCACCATGGAATCCTTCACGCACATGGGAATGCCGGCTGCTGTCGCATTTCTGGTCATCTGCACCGAATTCTTTGGCGGACTGGGGCTGATTGTGGGATTGCTGACGCGCATCGCCGCTCTCGGAATTGGCGGCGAGATGATCGGGGCGATCTTCATGGTCCACCTGCAGAACGGCTTTTTCATGAATTGGTTTGGCAACCAGAAGGGCGAGGGATTCGAGTATCATCTGCTGGCGATTGCCGTGGCCGCGGCGCTTTTGTTGCGCGGGGCTGGCGCGTTCTCGGCGGACCGGGCGCTGTCGAAGTAAGCAAAGTCCCGGCGATTTATTAGAGTCCATGCACGGGTTGAGATTGGCCGGGAACGTCAGCAACTGCCGAGCTGCGCTCGGCTTGGGCGGGCGAGGCGCCCGTCCCCACACGAGCAGGTTCAAGCAATGCCAAGTCGGCTCTAATTCCTCAGCGCTTTACCCGTCTTCAGCGTGAACTGAATTCGCTCCTGCGTCTTCTTTTCGCCGCACAGGGATTTGAAGGCCTCGCGCTCCAGGTCGAGCAGGTACTGTTCGCTGACCGGAGTGCCTGGCGTGACATTTCCGCCGCAGAGTACTTCGGCGATTTTCGTGCCCAGCTTTTGTTCGTGATCGCTTACGTATCCGCCTTGGCGCATCAGGTAGACACCCATTTTTAGAGCGGCGAGGATGTTCTCGCCCGGAGCGGGAATGTCGGTGCGCATCACCGGCGGCTCGTAGCCCGCCCCTACCAGCTCCAGCGCACGCGCTTTGGCGTCGGAGAGAACGCGCTCGCGGTTCATGGTAATCCAGTCGGAGTCCGACAGGAATCCTAGGCCGCGAGCTTCTTCCGCCGAAGTGGCGACTTTCGCGGTGGCAATGGTTTCGAAAACTTTCTTCATTGCCTCCATCAGTTCGACCGATTCGCCACGGCCATCGGGGCGGATGGACGCTGCGCTGTCGACCGCGCGCAGCAGCATTTCCTTGCAGCCGCCGCCGCCGGGAAGCAGCCCGACTCCGACCTCGACCAATCCCATATAAAGTTCGGCATGCGGTTGGCGGGTGGCGGCGTGCAGTGAGATTTCGCAACCGCCACCGAGAGTGAGTCCGAAGGGCGCGCTTACGACTGGCTTCGGCGAGAATTTGATGGCCTGCGTCATACCTTGAAATTGCCGGATGGCTAGATCAACGTCGTCCCACTCTTCTTCCTGGATCGACATGAGCAGCAGCATCAGGTTGGCGCCGACGGAGAAATTCTGCGCGTCATTGGTGATGACGAAGGCGTCGAAGGCGTCGCCCGGGCCCCCCGGCTTTAATGTTTGGTTGATCAGCGAGATAATGTCGGCGCCGAGGGCGTTCATTTTGGAGTGAAATTGGATGCACGCGACACCATCGCCCAAGTCAACCAGCGAGGCTCCGGAATTTTTCTTGACCACGTAGTTGGACTTCTTCGCTACCTCAACCGACCAGACGCCCGCAGGCACTTCGACCGGCTTGAAGCTCCCGTGGTCCAGATCGAAGTATGCTCGGCCTGATGACGTCTTAGGATCGTCTTCGTACCAAGACTTCCCGTCGGAGGCGAGCAGTTTTTCTACATTGTCTGCTACCGGACGTCCTTCTTTTTTCATGCGCGCGACGGTTGCTTCGACGCCGGCCGCGTCCCAGAGTTCAAACGGGCCGAGTTCCCAACTGAAGCCCTGGCGCATGGCGCGATCAATCTCCACCACGGTGTCGGAAATCTCCGGAATGCGATTGGCGGAATACGTCCACAAGTCGGATAGCGCTGACCAGAGAAACGCGCTTGCCTTATCGGCCTTCTGCGGCGCGCTGCCATCGAGACCGAGCAACATTCGAATCCGCGCACCTGTCTCTTCGACATTTTTCGCCATATCGAGCGCCGCGAATTTCGGTTTCTGCCGCGGATGATACTCCAGCGTCTTCCAGTCGAGGGCCACGCGCTCGTCGTCTTTACCGTCTCTGCTTTTGAGCTTTTTGTAGAAGCCGCCCTTGGTCTTGTCGCCCAGCCACTTGCGTTCCAGCATCTGGCGGAAGAAAGCGGGAATCTGCAGTTCGCTGCGCTCGTCGTGCACGTTCTGCGTCATGTTCGAGACTACGTGCCCGAGGACGTCGAGGCCCACCAGATCGATCGTCCGGAACGTGGCCGAGCGCGGCCAGCCGACGGCTTGGCCGGTGAGCGCGTCGATCTCTTCGATGGTCAGGTCCATTTCCTGCATCAGACGCAGCACGTTGAGCACGGAAAATGTGCCGATGCGATTGCCGATGAAGTTGGGTGTATCTTTCGCCAGCACGACGCCCTTGCCCAATTGCACGTCGCAGAAGTGAGTGACGGCGTCGATCAGGGCGCGGTCTGCTTCAGGGGTCGGGATCAGTTCGAGCAGCCGCATATAGCGTGGTGGATTAAAGAAGTGCGTGCCGAACCACGACCGCCGGAAGTCTTGGGAAAATCCCTCGGCGATCTTGGCCACCGGAAGTCCGCTGGTGTTGGTGGTGACGATCGTGCCCGGCTTGCGGATTGCTTCTACCTTCTTCAGGAGCGACCGCTTGATCTCAAGGTTCTCGACGATGGCCTCGATAATCCAGTCAACATCGGCCAACCGTTTCAGGTCGTCGTCGAAATTTCCGACGGTGACCAGCCGCGAAAGCGACGCTCCAAAAAATGCGGCAGGCTTTGATTTTCGGGCTCCGTCGAGTCCGGCAGCCGCGATTTTGTTGCGCGCGGGACCGTCCGCGTCTGGGGGAACCATGTCGAGCAGTAAGGAAGGCACTCCCGCGTTGGCGAAGTGCGCAGCGATGCGGGCGCCCATGGTGCCCGCACCGAGGACTGCAACTTTATGGATACGCTTCATAAATGCGACTCCTGCAATAAAAATTCTTCCTTCGTTCTTCTATGGAAGTTTATCTACCACCCAGTCATTCTTGCCAGTCTCGACCAGGATTATTTCGGAAGATCTGCGCGTGACGTGGGATGATCCTCGAGTTATGACCAGCACGACCGGGAAACTGTAACGGCCCTGATGTCCATGACCACGCGCAATTTCGAAGGCCCGATCGTTCGCGTTGGAGAAAAGCTGTTCGAGTTTGTCGGCGTTCTGGGAATGGCGGATGCCATCGCTGAGCAGGACCGTGCCGGCCTCGAGGTCTCCCGTTTGCCACGCGTGCAGGAAATGGTTCGCGGCCGCGAGCGCAAACACGTAACCGGGGTCGGAGGGAACGGACTGTTTTGCGGGATGGCTGTTCGATCGAGCCCAGACCGGAGTCGTCAGAAAGACTGTCAGAAGGAAAAGACATGCTGCGAACCGAATCTTCACGCTAAGGCTGTTCGTCATTCCTCGCCAATGTTCCTCGCCAGTGATGATGTAACTCTTTACTCTACTGGAAAACGGACGGAACGCCAGCGGCGTGTGGCGAAGTTCCTCGGTTCCTTCAATGAGTGTAATCGGGGTGTTACGTCAACAATCGAGGCTGAGAGCGTCTCACACAGCCTCCATATGCTTCAGCCCGCGTGCGGAATTACATCACACTGAACGGTGATGCCTGCCTCTTGTAGAGGTTCGCCAAAGCAGTACACTTATGGGCGAATCATCGCCTCGCCTCTCCGAAGAGCAGTTCCCGCCCGTTGAGACGCAGCACCCCCTGAGGCGATCTTGTGATGACGGGTTGGCGGTAATGGCAGAGGGACCCCAAGCCGCGTTGGATCATATCCGCAACAAGCTCCAAATAATCCTCTCTCGCGCCGAACTTGGCAAAAACACCAGCCAATGCGAGTCTTGTGCTATCGCGGTTTCCGAGATTGTCAACGAGATCCGCGACCTAGAAGCGTTCGTGAGAGAAGCTTCGCAGAAGTAGCAGTCGCCATATCGTATTGGAACCCGAGGGGTGTGCGGGTGCTTGGGGTACGACGAAGATCAATGAGCGCAATCGGGATTAATGAGATGGTCCGCCGCCGGGTAGCATAAACGGCTCGGCAGTTTACATCAGGAGGATCATCCATGAACATCGCATCGATCGGCATCGATCTGGGCAAGACCACCTTTCACCTGGTTGCATTGGGAGAGCGG
>DATEQN010000054.1:0-81713 GCA_035272625.1 Terriglobales bacterium
GGATACAGCGGAGTAAGTATCAGAGTCGCCAGCGGACTCTATTATCATTTTGGCGGGATGCGTGGGCACAGGGAACAGTCGACATCCCTGCAAGAAGTAGATTACGGACATCTCCTGATGACCACACGTGCCATATATTTCGGCGGAACAGAGAAAGGTGTCAACTTCCGATTGCCGCACAACCAAGTCGTGCGTTTCCAGCCGTATTCAGATGCGGTGGGCGTCTGCAAGGACGGCGCAAAAGAGAAACTTTTTGCTCCTCAGCAAGATCCGAATATCGGTTGGTTCTTGTTCAACGTCCTGCAGGCGCTCGCGGCCAAAGAGTCTCAGGTGAAATTGCGGGCAACCTCATAGGTTCGGATGAAGCGCCGCTCATCGCCCTGGCACCTTGCGTGGCTCTCACAGTTGGTCCGCTGCCGAGACATGTGATGGTAATCCTGCATAAACTGTCATATTATGAAGGTATGGCTATGAGTTCCTTGAACATCTCTCTTCCCGAAGCTCTCAAGGAGTACATTGAGGGCCAAGTCAACTCCGGCGACTGGAGCACGCCGAGCGAATACATCCGAGAACTCATCCGGCAGGACAAAGACCGCCGGTTGCGGGGTCTCGAGCAGGATTTGCTCGCAGGCTTGAAAGGCGAGAAGATCGAAATTCCGGTGGCCGAGCTTCGCAAGAAGGGATTGGTCGCTGTCCTGCGCGAAAGAGCACGGAGGAAGTGAGCCTCGCACAGGCGCGCGTTAGCGAGGCCGCCTCTGCCGACATCGTCGAGCAAGCCGACTGGTACGAAGAAAAGTCAGACCGGAAGCTTGCCCGACGATGGAGCGACGCAGTCACGTCAGCCCTGCTGCGAATCATGAGGAACCCGCATTCGGGCACGCCTTGCCGATTTGGCCCCACGGAACTGCGCAACATCCGGCGTGCGTCGATCCCAGGGTTCCCGAAACATCTGATGTTTTATAAGGCTGGCGATCACGAGGTGCTTATCTTACGGGTGCTGCACGGGGCACGCAATTTGGAGAGCCTTTTCTGATCGCTCCACGTATCTTACGCGCTCTTCAGTCGAACGCCGTTCTTAGAAAACTAACCAACTGCCACCCATCCATGTATTTATACGGAGTCTCTCCCATGGTGTAATGCCCGCAGGGCAGCACGACGACTTTGTGATCCAGGTTGTGCTTCTCGAATTCTTCGACCACCTGCTCGGAAAATTCCGGCAGGAACGTCATGTCGTACTTGGCATAGATAATGAGCGAGCGGCGCGGCCAGCGCGAAAATTTGTCGAAGTACACCATCGGACTGACGGCGCGCCAGACCTGCCGCAGATTCTCCAGATCGATGGCCGTTTCCAGTCCCTCGCGGATGTGGCGCGTGGACTGCCCATGCCACACCACGTCGGCAAAGTAAGTCGAGGCGTGGTTGAACGCAGCCACCTGAATCCGAGGATCGTGCGCGGTGGCGATGAACGCATAGCACGATCCCAGGCTGGTGCCGACAATCCCGAGCCGGTTGTAACCCTGCTCTTCCAGCCAGTCGAGACAACAGCGCACGTCGATCACGCCCTGGCGCACCGAATCGAGCGTGCGTCCGATGTTGGCGGAAACGGCATAGTCGGCGCGGTCGATCTCCGCCGGCCGGCGAATGTCGTGATAGGGCATGCTCAGCCGCAGCACCGCAATTCCCATCCAGTTCATTACTCGGCAGAGGCTGCTGTAGTGGAGCGCGTCGGAATTCCAGTGCGGCAACAGGACCACCGCCCGGCGTCCGCGTGCCGGAAACCAGCGAGCGTTTACCTGATTATTCTCGGGGAAAGGCGTCACCACGGGCGAGGTGAAGCGCAGGAACTCGGCATGCGTGCCGTGAACTTTCTCTTCGAGGCGTGGGTCCGGCACCTCGCGCGTGCTGAACACCTGAACCTCGCGGCGCTCCAGCCGGAAATCCACCGGCTTCTGGTAGGAGTAAAAGTCGTCACTTTCCCGAATGATGCGATCGTTGAAACGCGAGAAGTATTCGGTCAAATCGCGCGAGGTTTGTCCGCCGGGACCACCATTGCGGCCGGGCCAACTCTGTGTCCAATCCAGCCCCCAGTCGAGCGGACGCACTACGCGGTTATTGTCCACGGACGTGAGCCGGGTCTCCCAGTCGTACATCCATTGAGCGTAGCGCGACGGCATCTCTATTCTAGGAATACAACAACGGGACGCGATTGGCGACTTGAGTCAGTTCAATGGCGGGATTTCAGCACTCAGCAGTCAGCGCTCAGCATTCAGCCGTTGGCTTGGCTAGGAGTAGGCACTACTGTAAACTCGCGGCACTCTCTGCGACAGGCCGCACAAAATCTCGTAAGGCACGCTTTCGCACAAACGCGCCAGTTCTACAGCGTCCACGACCTTGCCGTTGTCTCGTCCGATCAAGATAACCTCATCTCCCACCGCGACGCCGTGAATGTGGCTGACGTCCACAATCGTCAGATCCATCGAGACGCGTCCCACCACCGGCGCGTATCCGCCGCCTACGATCACCCGCGCGCGATTCGAAAGCAGGCGGGGATAGCCGTCCGCGTAACCGACGGGCAGGACCGCAATGCGGCTCCGCACTTTGGTCACAAAGGTGCCCATGTAGCCGATAGCTTGTCCGGCTGCGACTTCCTTCACCGTCAGTACGCGCGTCTTCCACGAAAGCACCGGACGCAGCGGCAGCGGCACCACCGCGGCGGGCTCGCCGCCACGCGTGAAAGCGAGCGAATATCCGTAGAGCGCGATTCCCGGACGGACCATCGTCTTCCACGTGTCGGGACGCGCGCTCATGGCGGCGGAATTTCCCATGTGAACCAGCGCAGGCCGGAGCCGGTAATTCTGCAAGACCGCAAGGCCCTCTTCAAAGCACTTCATCTGGCGCACCGCGTCTTGGGCGTCGAGCACTTCGGCCGACGCGAAATGCGTGCTCACCCCTTCGAGACTCAGGTGCTTAGACGCGGACAACATCTCACACAAGCGCGGCAGCGCATCCTTCGGCGCGCCCAGACGGTGCATGCCGGTGTCGATCTTCAGATGAACCGGCAAAACCATTTCCCGTTTTCGCGCCGCTCGTTCGAGCGTCTCGATGTGCCATGGTTCCCAGATCGTGGGAGTGAGATTCTGGGCGACGATGCCGTCTTCTTCGCCCTTCCAGATTCCCGTCATCAGCAGGATGCGGGCCGTGACGCCGGCGCCGCGCAGCGCCAGGCCTTCCGCGGCATCGGTCACTCCCAGCCACTCGGCGCCCTCGGATTCGAGCGCCCGCGCGCACTCCACCGCGCCGTGGCCGTAACCATCGGCTTTGACCACACCACAAATGGTGACGTTTTGGCCGACGTGCTTCTGAATCGCGTGAAAATTTTCTCCCAGCGCGGCCAGAGAAACTTCCGCCCAAGTCCGGCCGTCGAGAATCAGAGAGCGGCTTTCGGGTATTTTCGACAATCCAGGACGCGGCGCGTTCACGTGTCGATTATAGTGACTGCGCGCACCGCGCGGCTAAGTGCCGATGGTAACTGCTGAAGTTAACTGCCCGATAACACGAAGTTCACCGTGATTTCCGTCTCCACTTCAATGGGCTCGTTATTCAGCAGATAAGGACGATAGCGCCACTGCCGGACCGCTTCAATCGCTGCTGTGGCCAGCATCGGATGCCCGCGGATCACGACCAGATTTTCGATCGTCCCCATCTTGCTGATGATCGCCCGTAATTCGACCGCGCCCTGGACCCGCGCCTGGCGCGCGAGTGTCGGATAGATCGGCTGCAGACGGTAGATGATGTTGCCCTCCGCCCAGTGCGAAATTTTGAGCGGATGGGTAGGCGCAGGAGTCGGCGGTGGAGCGACCTCAACCGCGATGTTGATCGAGCCGGGGACTCCGCGGCGGTTCGTGCCGGTTCCTCCCTGCACGCCGATGTTGTCCAGATCGGGCGCTGATCCAACCTGCGGTTCGTTCAGGTTCAAGATGGTGCGTGGAATCGTTCTGGGCTGCAGCAGTTCTCCTACGCTGATGTTCGACGAATGAATCGGGTGCTGTCCGGGTGCTGGCGGCGCAGGGGCTGGCGGTGGCGTGAGCATTGGCGACTCGAACCACTGCAGCTTAGGTGGTCCCTGAATCGTGAGCATGGGGATCAGCAGCAGCAGGCTCAGTCCGAGGGCCTGCATGGTGAAGGATGCGAGCGCGGTCCATCCGCGACGGGCAGACTGATCCCAGGTGCTTTCGAGTGCGCGGAACATAATGTCCTCCGGAACGGGCCCGTTATTCCGTACAGACACCTGCGGCGTGCGATTTGATCCGAGAAAGAAGCACAAAAAAAAGACCGCGTCGGCGCGCGGTCTTGAGAAATAGTTGGAACCGAAACTACCCCAGCGGTGTCGCTACTGTTTCGGCGGAGTGGTTGCGGGAGGCTTAGTCGCGGGAGCAGCAGACTTGGTGGCGGGGGTGGTCGCCGGTCTTACGGGCTTTTGAGCGGTGCTGCCCGCGGGGGGCGCCGGTACGCCGGACTGAGTGTTGTAGGCTTCGATGATCGGCTGCGTGATGTCCACGGCCGGGCCATACCAGATCACCGGGCCGCGCGGCCACTGCTGCGACGTATCCAGGATCATGCCGTAGCCGTTATCGCCCGCGTACTTCACGATGAGCGGAGCCATTTTGGTCAGGATTTTATTTCCGATTTCGCCCTGCTGGCCCTGGAAGTCCTCCTGCGCGTCCTGCTGCGCGCGATCAAAACTCTTCTGCTTCGACTCGATCTGCTTCACCAGCTTGTCGCGCGATTCGTCATTCAACTTATCCTGCTGGGCACTGAGCTGTTTCTTGAGGCTGTCGATTTCGTCGGCCAAGCCTTTCAGTTCGTTCTGCTTGGGTTCGAACTTCTTGCTGAGCGCTTCGAAATCGCGCCGGCCTTCATTGGAGGCGAAAATCGCCTGTTCGATGTTGATGGTGCCGACTTTGGTGCCTGTAGCCTTGGCCGCCGCCGCAGCAGCAGCGGACGGAGAGTCAGGGGTGGTGGCAGCCGCGGGAGCGCCAGCCGCGGGAGCGGCTTGGGCCAGAGCGAAGAGCGAGAGGCCGAACATTACGGCCACGGTGACGCGCACAGACTTCTTAATCATTGGGATCCTTGAACTCCTTCGGATTTTTCGGAATGCTGGAAACTCCCAGCTCGCTGGGCTCAACGAGAAAACGGATCGCAACCCGAGCCTATCAGTCATCAAACCTGAAACCGGCGCAGGCAGCGCGCAAGGCGCGTACGGCGCCCGGTTCTCTTCACGCCGAAACCGCAGCGTGGTGATCAGGGTGTGGACGCTCTGCATTATACGGAGCGTACCGGAACAGCGTCAAACGGATCTCGCTGGTTCTGGTTAGTTGGATGTGGCCCGGCGGTCAGCTGTCAGCTGTGAACTCTCGCCCGAGCCAGACCTCAGTACACACCTCAATAATGGAACCGGTAGCGCACCTGGACATAGATTTCGCGTGGCAGGTTCCAGTGATATCCGCCGAAGGTGAGGCTGTCGTCGTAAATCACCCGGTGGTTGGTGACGTTCAGGGCGCTGACGGAGGCGGTGAAGCGTTCGCCGAAATCTTTGCCGAGGGAGAGATCGAAAGTGGTGTGGCCGGGGAGATAGTCGCCCTGGTACGGCCAGCCGGGGACACCGTTTTCTCCGTTACTGAAGCCGGAGCCGTAGTAAACGTTGGTCGAGGCATAGGAGCGCCAGGGGAGACTGACGTCGCCGCCCACATTGAGCGTGTTGCGCTGGTCGTGGTCGAGCGCACTGAGTCCGGGAGCGAGCATGAAATCGGTGAGACCGCCGGTGATGGTGCCGCTGCCCTCGGCGATCTGGTTGGAGTAGGCGAGGTGAATCTGGCCACGATGCGCGATGCGGGGAGAGCGCAGGGTAAGTTCCCATCCGCGAATTAAGGCCTGGGAAACGGTGATGGGGAAGAAAATATTGGAAGCTCCGATGTTGTTGTGGTCGAGAAAATTGGCAACGTTGGTTTGGAAGTTATCGGCGTCGAGAACCCATCCTCGGTAAGGGATAGTGACGCCGAACTGATGTTCTTCATCGCGCTCGCCGGGCAGAGGAATGAAGCCCAGTTGTTGCCCTTGGACATAGTTGATCAGGGCCGGGCCGGAAACGGTCTCGATGGGCGGCGCTTGATAGTAGTGTCCGTAGAAAGCGCGGAATGTCCAACGAAGCTTAGGGATGGTGACGGTGGCACCGAAGCGCGGGCTGATGGCGGTCTCGGAGATGGGCGGCGTGGAAGTGGCTGCAAAATTGCCTTCGGCGAAACGCGTGGGCCGCATGCCGGCGGAAAGAGTAAGCCATGAAAAGGGCTTGAACTTGTCGTCGATGTAGAACGTCTCGAGATTGGCGGTCGGGTGCTCGGGATCCGCGATCGGGGAGGGAACGGGTGGAGAATAACTGAGTGGATTGAAAATGGCGCCAAAGAACTGGTTATCGCTCTGGTAGAAGCTGAGGAATCCAACCTGCAGATCGTTCTTCTTGTAGTTAGCAGCGATGGCGGCCTGACCCCCGACGTAGGTGGAGCTGCGGTTTTCGGTGCTGGCAACGGGATTGTCGTTGAGATTGCTGGCGTAGTCTCCGCTGTTGTAGTGGTAAAACGGCGAAAGCGTGGTCAGCACATGCGAGTTGAAAGTGTGGACCCAACTGAACAGCACACCGGCATCGGTCTCGTGTTGGCCATCGCGGAGCCCGACGCTGGCATAGCCTTGAGTGTTTTCGAAGTCATCGGGGAAAGGATCGTAGGGGATCTGGAAGTAGTCCCGGCGGGCAGAGGTCATCAGGCGAAGCTGGTTCGAGGGATCAACATTAAAGATGAACGACCCGAAGCCGCCGAAGCCGTTGACGGCATCGTGCACAACTTGGGGAACAGGCGGCTGCAGGCCGAGATTGCTGCGATTGCCATTGACGCTGGCGTAGTAGGCGAAGCGTTCGGTGTGGCTGCCGAAGCTGAGGGCGTTGTCGGTCTGATAGAAGTTGCCGGCAGTCATGACGAGTTCGGCCTGGTTGTTGCGCTCGAAACCGGTGCGGGGCACGACGTTGAAAACGCCATAGGTGCGGTCGCCGAACTCGGCGCCATAGCTGCCGCGATCGACCTCCACGTAATCCATGTCCTTAGGATCGAACTGAGCGCCGAGATTTTGCGCGATGGCGGTATTGATGATGGGGATGCCGTCCAGTAGCCATGTGGTCTGGTGGCCGCCGCGCATGTGGAGCATGTCGTGAGTCACGTAAGCGCCTGGGACGTAGTCGGTGATCATGGCCATGCTGTTGGTGCCGTCGGCGCCGGGGGTGCGCTCGATGTCGAGGCGGCTAACGAGTGTGGTGGGAGTGAAGCTGTCGGTGGCGACGATTGCGGGCGAGCCCGGGACAATAACTTTTTCATTTGCCGAGGCCACTTGCAATTGAAAGTGAACCACCGGGACAGTTCCCGAGATGACCGTGACGTCCTGTGCGGTTTGCGCGAAGCCTTGACTGGCGACGCTGACGGAATAGTTGCCGAGCGCCACGGCGTTGAACTGGAATTCACCGTTGGCGTCGGTGGTGACGCTCTTTGCCCACTCGGACGACTTGGCGTGGAGCATTACCATGGCGTTCTGAATAGGACGATGCTGCGGGTCATGCACGACGCCCCGGATCGCGCCGTAAACATTGGCGAACGCGGCGCGAGTTGTCCATAACAAAGCTATCGACAGCAGAGCGGCTAATGCTAGCTGCTTGAGGCGAGCCATGATTCTATCTCCTTTCGAGATGTCGAAATCTTCTCAGCGCAAGTTGAGAGAAGTCGGCTTGTCGCATTCCATCTCTGGCAGCGAAACCATTCCGTTCGTATCGGGGTATCGCTTCAGCGATGCCGCAAATACGTGAAACCGGACGCCCCTTCAGTGGCTGGAAATGCGTGTGCCCCTGCGCTCTTGGCCAGGGTGCTGATTTTCGAGTTTGGCAGAAGGCTAGCTACGCGGAGGGGCGCGGGCGGAATCTTGCAGGGAGATGTCGCTCGAGTGCAGTCCCGCGCTTTGCACCGGGCGTGCGGGCTCGATCAGGAGACTTAAGAAAGAGAGCAGACCGGAAGCGGGTCGCGCCCACTCAGAGGTGGAAGCCCCGCAGCAGCAATGGTGCTGACAGCAGTTGCCGTCATTGGTGGCTTGAAATGAAAGTTCGGATGATTCGGTTTGGGGCGGCTTCGCTGGTGCCATCGCTTGATGGCAGTGCATCGCAGGCTGCGCCGCTTGCCCAGACATAGCTTGTCCAGACATCGGCTGGCGCGTGCAATGCACAGCTTGCGGCAGGGCAGCACAGGGCATCACCATCGGCCCGACGGCCGGGACGAGCAGAACCAGCAGCAGAAATCTGGCAGCCCAGCGGTAAGCTCCCCACATTTGCGCAACAGCATAACAGAAAACCAGCTTCCAGTTCTCAGCAAACCAGTGGCACTGAGAACCGGGAACTGATTTACCATTTCTCCGTGCATCGGCTGACCGAGCAGCTGTTGAAGACAATTCGGAAGCATGGGTCGATTCGGGCGGGGGACCGGGTGGCGGCGGCGGTTTCCGGCGGGGCCGATTCTGTGGCGTTGCTTTGCCTGCTACTCGAGTTGCGGGCCGAGTTGGGGATCGTGCTGTCGGTGGCGCACGTCAATCACAAGCTGCGCGGAGAAGAGTCGGACGAGGACGAGCGCTTTGTCGCAAAGTTGGCGCAGCAGCACGGGCTCGAATTGCATACCTGCGACGCGCCGATTGATGGCGGGCGTATTTCAGAAATCCGTTCGGAGGTCCGTTCGCAGTTCCGTTCCGAGGTCAGTTCGGATGTCAGTTCAAAGACCGGTTCCGAAGCGGGTTCCGGCATCGAGGCAGTCGCGCGCAAGTTGCGCTACGGTTTCTTTCGCCAGTTGGCGCGCGATGGCCGTGTGTCGAAGATTGCGACCGCGCACACCCTCGACGATCAGGCGGAGACCGTGCTGCTCCGCATTTTTCGCGGCACGGGCATTCGGGGACTTTCGGGAATTCATCCGCGGATCGTGTTCGAAGAGAAAGGACATGCGTTCGGCGAGTTGGTACGGCCCCTGCTGGGCTTCCGTCGCGCTGCCTTGCAGGAATTTCTGCGCCAGCAGGGCCAGAGCTGGCGGGAGGATTCGTCGAATCGGGATATTGCCTTCCTGCGCAATCGCGTGCGGCATCGGCTGCTGCCCATGATCGGGGAAGAATTTGGCGAGGCCGCGATCGAACACATGGCTGAGCTAGCGGAAATCGCTCGGGCTGAGGAAGAGCATTGGAAGTGCGGCCATCCGGAGGTTGCTGCACAAACCGGCGGTGCTGGGGACGAGATGGGGCAAACCGCGTCTCTGCCATTGGGGCCGCTGCGGGACATTCCGCTGGCGGCGCAGCGGCGGCTGGTGCGCGCATGGCTGGAGGCGAATGCGCCCGATTTGGGTATCTCGTTCCGGCTGATCGAGGAGGCGTTGGAGGTGGCGCGCGGGGCAGCAGGCAGAAAACTGGAACTGCCGGGCGGGCGGGACTTTCCCAGGCGAAATCTTCGCCGTGGACGGCAGGAACTTTTGTTGGAATCGGAGCCTTTCGGCAGCGAAGCAAGGCATGGACAAGCTGCGGATTATGAATACACTTTAACGGTGCCGGGCGCGGTGGAGGTTCCGGAGCTGGGCGCTTGCATCGAAGCTCGCGTGGTGGATGCGAGTGAAGTTCCGGAGCACGAGCACGGGCAGTTGCTGGATCTGGAGCGCATGCCAAAGAAAGTTCTGATCCGCAACTGGCGGGCGGGAGATCGTTACTGGCCCGCGCACACAACGGCGGCCAGGAAAGTGAAAGAGCTTTTGAGCGACCGGCACGCGACCGGACCGGAGAAAAAGCTCTGGCCGGTTGCGGTCGCGGATGGCTGCGGCCTCGTTTGGCTGCGGGGATTCGCGGTTCCGGCGGCTTTTCGAGCGCCCGCGGGGGCTGCGCAAGCGATTTGGATTCGAGAGACCGCCGGCATGATGTAACATGCCATCGTTAGAGTTACTGATTTCAGAGTGACCAGTTTAGATACCAGGCCGGAGGCGCCACCATCGCTATGAATGCTTTGCCGAATGCCGGGTTGCGCCAGGTGATCTCGGCCGACCAGATTCAGAAAAGAGTCCGCGAACTGGGACGGCAGATTTCCGACGACTATCGCGGCCAGACCGTGATCGCGCTGGGGATCCTGGAAAACAGCTTCCTGTTTATGGCCGACCTGGTGCGCGCGGTCGATGTCCCCATCATCTGCACCTTTATCAAGCCCAGCTACAAGCAGAGCAAGCAGGGCGAATCCCCGCTGTTGGAAATTTTTTTCAGCCACGAACTGCCGATTGCCGGCAAGCATGTGCTGCTGGTCGAGGGATTGGTGCACTCGGGCGTGACCACCGAATTTCTGATGAGCGACTTGCGTGGGCGAGGCGCGGCTTCGGTGAAGCTGGTTACGTTGCTGGATCGCCAGTCGGCGCGCCGGGTGCCGCTGCAGCCCGACTATTTCGGGTTTCTGGTGGATGACGCGTTTCTGTGCGGCTACGGCTTGGGCAATCCGGAGCAGACAGGGCGGAATCTGCCTTATCTGGCGGCGACGACGTAAAGCACGAGTGGGGACGGGGGCTCTGCCCCGTCCAGCGGAGCAAAGCCCCGCTTTCACATGGGATGTGATCTCCCCGGATGTGGCCTCCGGTGACTTCTGTCACTCTCTTCTGTTGCCCCGTTTTCTTCGGAAAAGGTCTAGAATGAGACAGCGGTCTTTTCCCAGTCGAATTTCCGCCTCCGGCATCTAATAGGAACGAAGAGGCATCGTCTTTTTTTGGCAGGGATGGGACCTCACGAAGAGGAGTTTTAGGTGAATTCTACGATCAAGACGGTAGCTTTCTGGGCGATCATCGTGGTGTCGGCCTTCCTGCTCTGGCAGGTGGTGAAAACCGGCAGCAATGCCCAGAAGGAAAAAGAAATCGGCTTTTCTGAATTCCTGACGGATGTGGATCAGGGCAATGTCCACGACGTGATGTTCATCGGCCAGGAAGTGCGCGGGAAGTTCAAGAATCCCGACTCGCCTTTTCACACGATTGTGCCGGCGAACTATCCCGATATGTACAAGAAGCTGACGGAAAAGGGTGTTCCGTACAGTTTCAAAGACATCAGCAACGGCACCTGGCCGAGCTGGATTCTGAATCTGGCGCCGCTGGTTCTGCTCGGCGCGCTCTGGTTCTTCATGATCCGCCAGATGCAGACGGGCGGAAACAAGGCGCTGTCGTTCGGCAAGAGCCGGGCGCGTCTGCTCTCCATGCAGCAGAAAAAGATCACGTTCAAGGACGTGGCGGGCGTGGATGAGGCGAAGGAAGAACTTCGCGAAATTATCGAATTCCTGCGCGAGGCGCAGAAGTTCCAGAAACTTGGCGGACGCATTCCGAAGGGCGTGCTGCTGGTTGGACCACCGGGAACGGGCAAGACCTTGCTGGCGCGCGCAGTCGCGGGCGAAGCGAATGTTCCGTTCTTCTCCATCTCCGGCTCGGATTTTGTGGAGATGTTCGTGGGCGTGGGCGCGAGCCGCGTGCGCGATCTGTTCGAACAGGGCAAGAAAAACGCTCCCTGCATCATCTTTATCGATGAGATTGATGCTGTCGGACGTCACCGCGGTGCTGGCCTCGGTGGTGGACACGACGAGCGCGAACAGACTTTGAACCAGTTGCTCGTAGAAATGGACGGCTTCGAATCGAACGAAGGCGTCATCCTGATGGCCGCGACCAACCGGCCGGACGTGCTTGATCCGGCGCTGCTACGGCCAGGGCGTTTCGACCGGCGCGTGGTGGTGAATCGTCCCGATGTTCGCGGGCGCGAAGAAATTCTGCGCGTGCATACCCGCAAGATTCCTCTGGCGGACGATGTGGAACTGAACGTCCTTGCCCGCGGCACACCGGGCTTCTCCGGCGCGGACCTGGCGAACATGGTGAACGAAGCGGCATTGGCGGCTGCGCGACAGAATCGCAAGGCCGTGCTGATGTACGACTTCGAAGTGGCGAAAGATAAAGTACTGATGGGCGTGGAACGTAAGTCGCTGCTGCTCTCCGATGAGGAGAAGAAGAACACCGCGTATCACGAAGCCGGACACGCGCTGGTAGCGGCCATGTTGCCGCATTCTGATCCGGTGCACAAAGTCACGATTATTCCGCGCGGCATGGCGCTCGGTTTGACGATGCAGTTGCCGACCGACGATCGTCACAACTACTACAAGAATTATCTGGACACGCAGATCGCCATCCTGATGGGCGGGCGCATTGCGGAAGAGCTTTTCCTGAACCAGATGTCAACCGGCGCGGGCAACGACATTGAACGGGCCACGGAACTGGCGCGCAAGATGGTTTGCGAGTGGGGCATGAGCGACCTGGGGCCCCTGACCTTCGGCAAGAAAGAAGAGCAGATTTTTCTGGGACGCGAGATCGCGCAACACCGCGACTACAGCGAAGCTACCGCCATCCAGATTGACGAAGAAGTCAAGAAGATGGTGGGTGTGGGCTACGCCACGGCGAAGAGGATCCTCTCCGAGAATCGCGAAACGTTGATCCTGATTGCGAAGGCGCTGATCGAACGCGAAGTGCTGGACGCCTCCGAGATCAAGCTGTTGGTCGAAGGGCAGAACCTGCCACCGATCAAACCGCTGCCGGCGAAGACCGACGACGGGGTGCAGCAGGTGATCAAGCCGGAACGGGCTCCGGCGAAGGGCGGCGAGCGGCCGGCTACGGCTTAAGAGCAGTTCTCAGTTCCGGTTTTCAGAGGGCGGCCAGTTGGCCGCCTTTCCTTTTTTGCCCAAGCCCCATCTCCGCTACGCTGGCCCCCGCGCGCGGCCAGCGCATACGCGGTAAGAAGGATCAGGAACGGGTCGAGCGGGCGCATGTAATAAACCTCGGGATGCGTTATGCAATAGACCAACGGAAAGAACAGGAACAGTATTAGATAGGGCGCAACTTCCTCGCGGTTCTCCTGGAATGCACGACGCAGTCCGGCAACGGCGAGACTGAGCAACACTAGATTAAGCGCGATGTTAGGAGGATCCAGAGGTTCCTGCTCCAGGTATGTCGGGCGAAAACTCCAGAAACCCGTCCAGAGATAGAGCGCACGACGCAGAGTCATCCCTAGAAACCACGCCTTGTGGGCCCTGATAAACGTGAGTGCCTGCTGCTGCTTGTGAGCCATGTACGCGAGCTCACCCGATTGCGCATATTCCGCGAGCTCGGCAGGATTGTTGGAGGGGCGGAGGCTTCCGTTGGCCCAATGTGCGGTGTAGCCATTGTTGCCCACGTAGAGCTCGAGTCCAAGGCCATCACGAAATGGGATAAAGCGGTGGAAGACCTCGTAGTTGCGAAGGAACCAGGGCGACACGACCACGATGAAAGCCAATGCCGCCAAACAGGCCGGCGCAAACCATCTTTGTTTCCGGCGGTGCAAGCGGTAGCAGGCCCACACGCCCAGGAAGGGAAGAGCCGACATCACGTTCGGCTCGGTCAGGGATGCAACACCACACCCGAGGCCAAACCCCATCCAAGCCAATCTTGAACACGATGCTTTCAGGTACAGCACCGCCAGAACGAGTAGAGAGAGAAAGAATGTGGTGAGACACGTGGCCCATATCCAGTTCGCGGAAAAATAGATTGCGTTAGGAAATAGCGCCCAGATCCAGCCGGCGACCTTGGCCGTCCGTAGATCGAAACTTCGTAGTCCAATCAGGAACACTGGAATGCAGGTCAGGGCTGAGAACAGGCTGCCGAGCGAAAGAATCGCAATGGCGGCACCCTTGCTGTAGATCCCGAAGAGCTTGAAACAACCCGCCAGGATCGCGGGATACACGGGCATGACCAACGCCGTCGGACCCGTCGCTCCATGCAGAGGGTTGCTGATTCCCTGCCCCAGCGCCAGCGAACGGGCCACTCGCCCAGGTTCGTATCCGAATTCATAGTAATCGCGCTTCGGGTTCAGCCAATACGGATAGACGAAACCCACGACCACGAGACGGATCGCCAGCGCCACCAGAACCATGTAGGAGCAAAGCCGAAGATTCCCGGGCCGGCGCGCGAACGCTGCGGGTGCCGCAGTCAAATGCGGGTTCCTCGCATTCTTGCAAGCATGACGCTTCCAATACCCGGCTGCATAATTCACCCAAATGCCAGACACAGTATAGCTGCTATATTCTGCCCGGATTACTCTGGAGACGCCGGGCGCGCCCAACGACCCTGCACTTGCGCGGCGTACAGCTAGTGCTTAGGATCAAGACAAGCATGCCTATCAGCGCTACCGTCGTCGATCGTGCGCGGCCGGGAATGGCGGTCGGCGAAATCTTCAGCTTTGCCTACGACACCTTTTGCGCCAGCAAGGTGCGTTTCATCCTAACCGCGCTGGGGATGGTCATCGGCACCGCTTCGCTCATTCTGGTGGTGACCATCGGCATGACCGGCCGCCAGTACGTCCTCAACCAGATCCAGGCCATCGGGACCAACGAGATTTGGGCCGAACACCCCATAAGCGGGCACAGTGACTCGGCTCCCGATCCTCTGACCCTCGACGACGTGAATGCGGTGCTGCGAAGCGTGCCCGGCGTAGCCGCCGCCTCTCCTGTGCTGGATCTTCACGAGCGCATCCCGGTAGGATCAGGCCAAGAGAAGGACATACTGGTTTTGGGCGTCTATCCCGATTACCTGCGGGTGCGCAACCTGGTTCTGCCCTCGGGAAGATTCTTCGATCAGGAAGATTCGGAGGCCCACAACAAGGTCGGAGTAATCACCGATAAAATGGCGGTGGCCCTCTACGGCTCGCCCCAGGAGGCGGTGGGCAAGATCATCAAGCTCACGGGCTTGCCGTTCACCATCATCGGGACTTTCCGGGAGCGGGTGGATACTTTCGGCCAGTCGGAAATCGTGGACAACACGTTGCTAATCCCCTACTCTGTCAGCCGTTATTTCACCGAGACGCCGAGCCTGAAGATGGCCTATTTCTCGATGGAAGATCCTTCCATGGTGATCCCGGCGACGGCGCAGATCTTGCATGTCTTGCAGTCGCGTCATCGCGCCGAGTCGGTTTATAGCGTGCAGAATCTGACCGCCCTTCTCGCCATGGCAGACCGGATCGCAATCGGCTTGACCATCGTTCTGCTCGCCGTGTCACTGGTCGTGCTGCTGGTCAGCGGCATCGGCATCATGAACATCATGCTCGCCACCGTCAGCGCCCGCATTCGCGAGATCGGCATCCGCAAGGCGATGGGCGCCACCAACCGCGAGATTCGTTTCCAGTTCCTCTCCGAAGCCGTTCTGATCTCTCTCATCGGCGGCGTGATCGGTATCGTGATCGGCCTCGCAATTCCTTTCTCGGTGCGCTTCTTCACCGAATATCGCATTCCCATTTCCGGCCTCTCCGCCATCATCGCCATCGTGGTCTCCTCTCTAGTCGGAATCCTGTTCGGCACCGTTCCCGCGATCCGCGCCTCACAACTCGATCCCGTCGAGAGCCTGCGCTACGAATAATTGGCTGGAACCACGCTGGCACGATCGGAGGTAGCCGGCGTTTGGCGTGCGATACTTGTAGGCCCTATGAATCTGACTCTCGATAATAAAGTTGCTCTCATCACCGGCGGATCGCGCGGAATTGGCGCGGCGGCGGTGCGGATGTTTGTAGCCGCGGGCGCGAAAGTTGTATTCAATTATCAGACGGCGAAAGCACAGGCCGAGGATCTGGTCCGGGAATGTGGCGCGGGAAACTGCCGCGCCGTACAGAGCGATCTTTCGACCACCCAAGCAGCGCAGCAACTGGTATCGTCCACGATCTCGGCCTTTGGACGCCTCGATATTCTGGTCGCAAATCACGGCATCTGGCCGCCCGAGGATGTGCCCGTCGATCGCATGTCCGATGAACAGTGGCATCGCACCATCGCCGTGAATCTCGACAGCGTCTTCGCCCTCGTCAAGCATTCGGTGGCACAAATGAAGACGAAGAAGCCGCGCGGTGGCCACATCGTGCTGGTCAGTTCGACCGCCGGACAACGCGGCGAAGCTTTCCACTGTGACTATGCGGCCTCGAAAGGCGCGCTGGTCAGTATGGTGAAAGGGCTATCGACCGAACTGGCGCCCGACCACATCCATGTCAATTGTGTCGCGCCGGGATGGGTGGCCACCGACATGTCGGCGGCAGCGCTGAATGATCCGCCGACGCGCGAAAAGGTTTTTCGCACCATTCCGATGGGGCGTGTGGGAACGCCGGATGAGATTGCTGGACCGATCCTGTTCCTGTGCACGCCGTACGCCGGATTTATCACAGGCGAGGTTTTCAATGTGAATGGCGGCGCGGTGCTGGTGGGTTAGGGAGGACTTTATGAAGCGTCGGTGGTTTTTCACTGTTGCGGCCGGACTCCTCGCTACAGCTCTCAGTTCCGCGCAGCAGCCCGGCAATGATTCGCCGAACGCATTGACCTTCGAGAACGGGACCCTCGCGAACGGCGTCTACTCCAACGAGTGTTTCGGCTTCTCGCTTCCAATACCCGCCGGATGGGAAGTCAACGACGCCGTCACTGCCGGTGGCAAAGCCAGGCATCGCTCAGACAGGGATCTTGTTCTGCTCTTCCTCCACCAGCAAGGAAAGCTTCCCGGCAGAATTATTCTCAGCGCCTTGGATTCGGCCGCTCACATCGGCGGTCCGCAGGAGTTTGTTACCACTGCGGTACGCGCGCAAATCAACTCCCCGACGGAGAGGCGCGAACTGCTTCGATATACTTTCACTGTCGATTACGGTGGCAGGCATTTTTTTCGGTCAGATTATACGACGCTTATGCGCGACAGCATCCCGCTGTACTTGGCCTACGTCTATACGGAGTTTCGTGGCTACTTCATCGGCGAGACGCTGGCGTCTGCATCGCCGGAGGGACTGGACGACGCTGCCAACTCGCTTCAGAGAATCTCGTTCCAGGAAGATCAGGTCAACCCTAAGTGCGTCATGGGCCCGGATGATGCGGCAACGTCTCCTGTGCCTGTAGCGCCGGGAGTTTCGACGGGCTTACTGATCAAGAAGGTTCCGCCGGACTATCCGATACTGGCCCGGCAGTCCCGCATTCAAGGCCAGGTGATCCTGAGAGCGCGGATCGATAAGGATGGGAACGTTGAGGATCTTACCCTGGTTTCAGGCCATCCCATGCTTGCTCCAGCCGCGATTAAGGCGGTCAAGCAGTGGAAATACAAGCCGTACCTGCTCAACGGTCAACCCGTGAAAGTTGAGACGCAGGTTGTCGTAATTTTCAGTTTGTCGGGGCCTTAGTCGTCCTTCGGTGTTGGGCGCTGCCGGACGGCTGAGGGCGGCCGCCCCTACGTGGTTCGTGGTACAGCTAAAATCGTTCCGGAGGCTTCTAACCCAATAGAATCATGAATCGTCTTCTCGTTGTTTTGCTGCTGTGTGCTCTGGGCCATGCCCAAACCGCTCCGACGCCTGCGCCGTCTGCCACTCAACCTGCCATCAACCTCAACGACTCCGACAACGCCCGCGAGGCGCGCGCGGTTCTGGATAAGACAATCGAAGCCCTCGGCGGTCAACCCTACCTCACCTACGAAAACCGCTGCGAGGAGGGTCGCTACTATCCGCTGTATCACGGACGCACCGAGAGCACGGGCATTCCCTACCGCTACTATGTCGAGTATCCCGACCGGGACCGTTTCGAAGTCCTCCACACTAAGGACATTCATGTGCTGCCGGGTACGATCGACATCGGAGGTGTGAAGGTCAAGAACAAGTTCGATCTCGCCCTCATTCACAACGGCGACAAAGGCTACGAGATCACCTACAAGGGAACGGCGGCGCAGGACAAGCTCGATTTGGAAAACTACCTTCGCCGCCGCCAGCATTCGCTCGAATGGGTGTTCCGCAAGTGGATGCGCGATCCGAACGTGGCCATGTTCTACGATGGTCTGGCGGTAGTGAATGGGAAGGAGACCGAGGGAGTCACACTGCTCAACAGCCAGAACGATTCAGTGAGCATTTTCCTGGACCAGAATTCGCATTATCCGGTCAAGATCAGTTATTCGTGGCGCGATCCGAAGGACAAGCAGAAAAATGTGGAAGATGAGGTTTACGACAGTTACAAACTGGTGCAGGGAATCTGGACACCGCACTCCATTACCCGTTATTTCAACGGAGAGACTTCGCAACAGCGCTTCATCGCCACGGCGACCTACAACCTGAAGCTAGCGGATTCCATGTTCGAAGCGGCGGTGACCTACGACCCTACCGCACCCATCAAGAAACACTGAAATTGGCCGCAAAACGGGCGAGGATTACCTCAGTATCAGCCAAAACACGGCCAAGTTCTTCTCTTGCTACCCCCAAACATCTATAACCGCCTGAACAAGTTAGCCCAAGGAACGGTGCATCCAACCACGGACTGTGGCTTTTTCGCCACATGCAAAAGTTCGCCAACCACGGTAAGCTAGCACACAACAAAAGACTTAAGCCGTCCCCCGTTGACACACGAGCAAACAATTCGTGGTGCGGTAACCTGCACCGGAGTGGGTCTCCACAGCGGCGCCCCGGTCAGCCTGCGGATTCTTCCCGCGCCTGCCGGAACGGGAATCGTGTTCCACCGCACCGACCTCGACGGCTTTGCCATCGAAGCCAGCGGACGCAACGTGGCCCGCGTCAGTTACGCCACCAGCCTGATGAAGAAGGGCGTGCTCATCTCCACTACCGAGCACCTGCTTTCGGCATTTACCGGAGTCGGCATCGACAATGCCATCGTCGAGTTGGACAATCTGGAGCTGCCGATTCTGGATGGCAGCGCCCGTCCCTTTGTCGAAATGATTCAAAAGGCCGGCATTCGGAAGCAGCGCAAGCCCCGCACTTATCTCCGGATCGTGCGCGATATCGAGTTGCGCGAGGGCGATAAATCTATTGCCGTGTATCCGGCAGACGTCTATTCCGTTTCGTATTCCATCAACTTTCCGCACCCGCTCATCGGCAAGCAGAGTTTCTGCGTACGGCTGACCAATGGCAGTTATCTGAAAGAGATTGCCCCGGCGCGCACGTTTGGATTTCTGCATGAAGCGGATGCCATGCGGCAGCAGGGACTGATCCGGGGCGCGTCAACCGAGAATGCCATCGTGCTGAATCGCGGCGAGGTGCTGAACCCGCCGTTGCGCTTTGATGACGAGTTCGTCCGCCACAAGGTTCTGGACCTGATTGGCGACCTAGCCTTGATCGGGAAACAGATACTGGGTTCGGTGGTGGCCGACCGCGCCGGCCATGCCATGCATACGGCGCTCGTGTCGCGCATTCTGCGCGACGGGTCGTATTGGGAAGAAACCACCCTGGAAGATGAGCTTGCGGCGCCCGCGCTCGCGGCGGCGGCCAGCCTTAGCGTCTAGTATCGAGATGTCCGGTCTTCGGTTTCAGAACAATGTTCTCCTGAGACCTAACACCTGAGACCTGGCACCTGCGCCACTTTCAGTCGGCGAACTGGGGGACGTTCCATTCGTTGCGCAACGCGCGTTCCGCTTGCAGGCGCTGCAGTTCGGCTTCTGCTTCGGCACGCACGCGGTCGACGAAAGCAATGGCGCTCTGCCGGTGCTCGGCCCCGAGCGCGGACAAGCGCTCATGCAAGTAGGGTTGGTCCTCGTCCAGGCGCCGCAGCAAGCGCTCCCTTCGGGCGATTCTTTCTTCCAGTGTAATCGTAGCTGTAATCCCAGTTGTAATCACGGTTAACCTCGGCAGGTTCGAAACGCGACGCCAGACGCGGCAAGCCGCATCTCTACAGTGCCACACCCGGAGCGGGCCGCAAGTCACAAGCTGGATGCCGGGGTGGGTGTGAATTGTCGGGAACAGGTTTCGGGAAGCGGTGAACTCGCGCCGCGATTCGGTTAACGAAGTGCGATGTAGCCTTGCAGTCGACTGGGCATTTCGCTCTGCAAGCGGTCGGTCAGCCATTTATCCAGCTCATATTGTGAGCTCTGCGGAACCTCGATGAAGCGGATGCCGACGCAACCGGCTCCGTCGGCCCAGGCGACTTGGCCTTTCAGTTCGAGCGAAACTTTAGTGTTGGGAAGCGTGAAGCGAAGCTGCGCCTTTGAATCCTGGGGCAATTTGCTCAGGATGCGGATGGCGATGCCCCCTTCGCTCAGGTTGGTCGCCGTGGCGGTTATTTCCTGGTGGGGCGGCAGGCTGATGCGCAACGGCATGTCCACTGGATGGCGGAAGTACCGGCGCCGTTCTCGCACCATAAAATTTAGGGCCGCATTAAAACAGCGCGAGGCGTGCAGCGGGGTGAGCGGTTTCTGCAGTACGAAATTGGCTCCGCAAGTGAAAGCGTCCTGCGTGGTCGTCTTCCCATTCACCACCGCAAACGCTACGGACCGGGTATTGCTTTGGGTGTGGCGGAGGGCCTTCAGCAGGTCAACGCCGTTCTGCAAGTCGTCGCAGTCGATGATGACCGCATCGAACTTGCGCTTCGCTATTAAATCGTTGCCCGCCCGGGGCTCTTCGCAAACCTCGAGATTGACCGAGATCTTCTCCAGTGCCGGACGCAGCACCGCGAGCAAAGTGGCGTCCTGGCTAATGAGAAGAGAGTCCAGATTCATCGTATTCTCGATACTAGCGGCACTCGGGAAGTTAAGAAAGTAACCTTGGTAGTACCTGCGGGTTACGCAAGTCGTTGCACCCACGGAATTTGCTGACGGGGCTGGTCGAGCAGTTCGCGGATTTCACTGAGTTCGCAGAAGTGCTAGACGAAAGCTGGACGATTTTTCTAGGGCGTGCTGAATTTTTGCTGGATTCTCGCGCCGTTCGCCGCGAAACTGGTGGGGTGAACGAAACCGCTTATCTATCTTTGGGATCGAACCTGGGAGACCGTGCGGTCAACTTGCGCGCCGCGCTTGCGCAATTGGATGCCGCCGGGAGGTTGCTCGCCGTCTCCGCCTTGTATGAGACCCAACCGGTCGACGTTCCGAACCAGTCGTGGTTTCTGAATTGTGTAGCGGCGATTGAAACGGAGAAGACGCCGCGAGAACTGCTCCAGTTGGCGTTGCAGATCGAAGCCGCGATGGGACGTCTTCGAATGCGCAACCAGGGTCCGCGCAACATTGATATCGACCTCGTGCTGTTCGGGGATCGCGTAGTGGATGAGCCGGGCTTGAAAATTCCGCATCCGGCCATGCAGCAACGGCGCTTTGTTCTGGAGCCGCTGGTCGAGATCGCTCCCGAGGTGCGCCATCCTGAACTCGGGAAAACGGCGCGCGAACTGCTGGCGGCGTTGGCTGGAGGGCAGACGGTTCGGCGGCTCTGACTTCCTTCGCCACGCGCGTAGCGGCGGGCGCATTCGTCTGCCCTCGCCCGTCCGGTCTCAACTACGGAATGACGATCCGGCTGCCTGCCTCTTCCGGCCCGGCGATGACCGAGGGCTTTTCGGGAAACTGCGCAAAAAGGAAATCGATGAAGGCCCGCGACTTTGGCCTGCCGGACGTGCGTCCCAGGCCCATGTGCAGCAGGAAGACCAGAGCCTTCAGCACGTCGGAATCCCGCAGCCGCGCTCGGCCTGGTATTTCGCTGATATGTTGCTCTTCGGCTTCGCGAAATTCCCTGACCATGGTCTCGACTTCGCGGGCGATCCCCTGTTGCACGAGGTTGGCGGTCGGCGGCTCGTAGATGAGGCTGGAGTTCACCAGCGTTTGATAGCTCTTCGTCAGCGAACTGACCGCCGCGATCAAATCACGGTCCACGAGCGGACGATCGCCGAGCGAACGTCCGGCGCGGGCGCTCTTTGCCAGCGCAAAGCTGAGTCCCAGGATCAGTTCCTCGCGTTCGTAGAGGAACTGCTCGGGGATCGCAACCTCGGGAATTTCAATGTCGGGGGAAATTGCCTCGCGATCCCGCGGGCCCGTCCGTTCATTGTGAGAGTGGACCGTAGCGTGCTCGCGTGCCTGTTGTCTTGCTTGTAAGAGATAAGGACAGTCGCTCGGGCAATCGAGCGTCACCTCACGCTGCTCGCCACAGCACTGCGGACAGATTTTGCCATGCACGGCCGGGCAAAACCGCTTCTCTTTGCGTTCTTCACAGATCGCGCAACTCAAGTGTAGTTCCTCGGATTCGATTATTTCACGGAAAACGGCAGTCAAAGGCTTTACCACAGGGAACACAGAGGAGCACTGGGGAAACCGAACTTCCCTGTGTTCCTCTGTGCTCCTTGTGGTAAAGATTTCTACCGCAGGCACGGAAGCAAGCCGCCAGAAGCCAGCTTCTGCACCACTTCTGATGCAAATTCGAAAACCTAATCGTTCCCATAACCGATTTCTATTTGTCTGCTCGCGTCCGACGCGATAGCCTATCTAGTTCCCCGGTCATTTAATCGGAATTCCTGGGCTGCGCCCGAAATAAGGAGAGGCATGTCGACTGAACTGCGGAATTTTCTAGCGATCCCCTACGACGAACTGGAAGAGATGAATCTGAA
Source organism: Terriglobales bacterium (assembly GCA_035272625.1). Classification (GTDB taxonomy): domain Bacteria; phylum Acidobacteriota; class Terriglobia; order Terriglobales; family Acidobacteriaceae; genus Acidiflorens. Next base: position 22,502 of record DATEQN010000054.1, read on the forward strand.
GGCGAAGAAACAGCGTCTGGACCGAGTGGCTCCTCACAAGGTTCAGGAAGAGCGGCTGAAGTATCTGACGGACGAGTCGCGCATCAAGGCCGTGACCGTTATGTTCAGCGACCTGGAAGGCCGTCTCCACATGCTGGACTACGACAAGAAATTCCTGCTGAAGAGCTACGACAACCTGACGTTTGACGGTTCGTCGATTCGCGGCTTCACGGCGCAGCGGGAAAGCGATCTGCGTCTGGGCATCGACTGGGCTGCCTTCTACTGGGGCCCGGCGGATGTCTTCGGGCCGGGCAAAGTCCTTGTCTTTGGTGAGGTCATCGACAAAACGGGCGAGCCCTACACCGCGGACATCCGCAGCATGCTGAAGGTATTTGGTAACGGATTGCACAAGAAGCACGGCTACACCCTCAACGCCGCCAATGAGATCGAGGGCTTCCTGTTCCGTGGACCCGAGGCCGAGCGCATCTACCACGAGACGGGCAAGTTCGAGTACGTCAATACCGGCGGCTATTATCACTCATTGCCGGGCGACCCGCTGCGCACCTTTATCGATACCACCGCCGAAGTGCAGCGTGCCATGGGCTTCCAGAACGAAAAGGACCATCCGGAGGTCGCGCCCTCGCAGTTCGAGATCAATTACGGGTACGCCGAAGCGGTGGCCGCCGCCGACCACATCCAGCTCTACAAGCTGATCTGCCGCCAGGTCGCGCGCAATATGGGCTTGACCGCCTCCTTCCTGCCGAAGCCAGTGGTGGGTGTCAACGGCAGCGGCATGCACACCAATGTCTCGGTCAGCAAGGACAGCAGGAACCTGTTCTGGGATCCCAAGGGCGAAGAAAAGCTCAGCAAGTTCGGCTATGAGTTTATGGACCGGGTTCTCACGCACGGCAACGATCTCTGCCTGGTGTTCAATTCCAGCGTCAACGCTTATCGCCGCCTCGATCCGCACTTCGAAGCGCCGAATCAACTCAAAGCGTCGGCGGTCGACCGGGGCGCCATGATCCGCATTCCGATCGGCAACGAGCGCAGCATGCGCATCGAGGTGCGCGCAGTCGCTCCCGACGCCAATCCCTACCTCGTGATGTACTCCATTTTCAAGACCGGATTGGAAGGCGAGACGGCCAAGATCAAGAACCTCCGCCAGGCCGAACGCTACCTGCCCGACAACATCTACACCGCGATCGCCAACTTCCGCAAAGCCGATTGGACAACCAAACTCATTGGGGAAGACGTCAAAGGCCGCTACGCCGACCTGAAACAGGCATCGGCCGACCGTTGCCCTCGCCTGCTGGGCACGATTGTCAAGGCGGCCGAAGTGCAATTCCACCACGAGGTGTACAACCAGTTCCTGTGGAACATGTTCTAGAGCAAGCACGGAAGGACCAAGGCAGCGCCGTGCCTCGTAAGTTCGCGGTATAAGTTTGGCTTGTCATCTTGACCGAAGCGAAGGCATAGTCCTCAAAAGGGTAAGCTTGGGACTATGCCTTCCGAGCAAAGCCCCGGGGCGAGCCTCGGTGGTCCAGTCCCGCAAGAAACACCTCCAAGACGCCAGCACGAAGGGAAATGCCCATTTTTGTCGTTCTCTAATAAGGATGGGGAGAGTACCGCGCGAAAGTAGCCGGTTCCCGACGTTCCCACCGAGAGGAGCTTGCGTCATGATCGACCACACGAAAGTGAAACTTGGCAAACAGACCGCTCACCACGATAGCCGAGTTCCCATGCTGAGCAAATACACTGCCAGCCTTCCGGCGCCTCCGCCGGCCACAAGCTACGATAGCAAAATCACCAACTTGGGCGTGATGTTGAACAACACGCTGGGCGATTGACCTGTGCCGCTGTCGGCCACTGCATTCAGCAATGGACAGCGGAAGCGAAAAACAAGCAAGTCATTATTCCGGATCCCGACATTTTGAAGCTGTACGAGATTGTGGGTCACTACGATCCCAACAATCCCAAGTCAGACCGGGGCGCGATTGAGATTAACGTGCTCAACTACTGGCTGGCAAATCCGTTTGTCGGGAACAAGCTGAGCGCGTTTTGCGCTCTCGAACCGCAGAATCTCCAGGAAATCAAGGACGCCGTGTACATCTTTGGCAACTGCTACATCGGTCTTCAAATGCCGCTGTCGGCGCAGAACCAGACGGTGTGGACAGTTCCGCCGGGCGGAGCCACGGGCCAGGGCGCGCCCGGTTCCTGGGGCGGCCACGCGGTTCCAATCGTTGCCTACGACGCGCGCGGACTCACCTGCATCACCTGGGGCGAGCTCATACGCATGACCTGGCAGTTCTGGAACGCATATTGCGACGAGGCATACGGCCTGCTCAGCCCGGACTGGGTCGAAGCAGGTAAGACCCCGGCAGGGTTCAACTGGAAGCAACTCGAAACCGATATGAGCGACCTGAAAGCGGCCTTCCCGAAAGGTGTTTCGATCGCAGCCTAGGAAAATCTGAACGGGAAGCGCTTGGCTCACGATGCATTGTGCCCAAGCACTTCCCTTTTGTTTCGTGTTCCGCAGAACCTGCGAACGCGAATTCGCCGAAGTATTAGGAGGATAAACTAATGGCAGAGCGCGCATTTACCCCGCTGCACCACGTCGATGTTGAAGATCTCCGGCTCAATTACGATCCCGAGTCTCCGCAGAAGCGCTTCAAATCGGCCGGCGTAGAAGCTGCTTTCCTGAGCGAAAGCGAGCGGCTTCCCAGCATGATTCCATGGCCTGCGGCCACCAAGCCCACACCCGAGCCGCTGCCCAAGGCGCCGACTGAAACCGATGATCTGTCCAAGTTTAAGGGCTACGATGCCGTCGTCGTAACCTGGACGTCGGCCGAAGCGGCAACACTGGCAGCGTTGTTTACGCCCGGCTTCCAGGTATCCCAATGGTACGAGTATCGGCACAATGTGCAGAGTTACATTCCGCTGGTCACCGGAGGCACGGCTCCCTTCAACGATAGGCAACCCGACATGGCACGCTACTACCACAGTCTCGGCCTGTACTTCCCATGCCGCATCGGAAGGGCCCGGGTCCTGTTGATGAAATCGGGCTTACATCTCGACTACGACGGGCCGCAGTATCCGCTCCGGAAAATGATCACGGAGGTTGTGCAAGCTGTAGAACCAAAGCTTTTCATCACTACCGGAACCGGCGGCGGAATCGGGAACGAAGTTGCGCTGGGAGATGTGGTCATCGCCGGCCATACCAAGTTCGACTGCACCACTCAGTTTAAGAATGAGTCGTGGGCAAAGGCTTCTTATGCGACGTCTCCCATCCCAGCTGGCGCGATTGCGGCGATCACTCCAGCTCTGACCAAGGTCAACGCTGCGCGCATCTCAGGTGGACGCTCCGTGCCCAAGATGTGGGACACGGCCAAAGATGCGATTGTGACCACCGATTTCTTCGGCTTTGACGATTCCACGAACTACTACAAACTTCAGGGACTGGGCCAGGCATGCGACATGGGCGACGCCATGGTCGGCAATGCCCTGCAACAGTTTCCTGACGTGAAGTGGCACGCGATACGGAACGCATCCGATCCGCAGATACCGAATCCATCGGGTAACATTGAGCAAGCCAAGCAGGAAGCGGGACAAATTTACTCGAAATATGGCGTCTTCACCACGGCCGCAAGTGTGATAGCCACCTGGGCCGTGATACAAGCCAGTTTCGGCCACTAAACCCAATTTGCCGGAGGGGGCCGGTCCACGCCGGTTTCCACCGGCGTTTAAATCGTGGGCGGGTCGCCCACCTCTCATCGTGGTCAGAATCCGGAGCGTCCAAAGGCACACTCCCGTCCCGAACCTTTCCAGGACTATGGCTCGCCCCTTCGACTTGCGATAATTGTTGTTTCCCATGGAACTCACACTTCTTGATGAGCGCTGGCTCCCCAAGTCAATCCTTTGCCTGCGCGATTACAGTCTGAACAAATTCCTACACGAGCTGGTTGCCGGAATCACCGTAGGACTTGTCGCCCTGCCCCTGGCGATGGCGTTTGCCATAGCGTCTGGACTCCCGCCGCAAGCCGGAATCTACTGCGCGGTGGTCACCGGCTTTCTGATCTCCGCGCTCGGCGGATCGACGACCCAGATCGGTGGACCTACGGGTGCCTTTGTTGTCGTCATCGCCGGCATTGTCGCCGCTCATGGCGTCGATGGCCTGTTCATGTGCACAGTGATGGCCGGAGTCATTCTCATCATCATGGGGCTCACCGGCATGGGCGCCGCGGTGAAGTACATTCCGCGGCCGATCGTCATCGGCTTTACCAACGGCATCGCCATCCTGATTGCCAGTACCCAAGTGAAGGATTTCTTTGGCCTCAACCTGGAAAAAGTTCCCGGTGTTTTCTGGTTACGCATGGAAGCGCTGGCCCAGAACTTTCATACCTTCTCACTCGAAGCGACCGCGCTGGCCGCCGGCACCATCGTCATCATCCTTGCTTGCCGTGCGCTTTCGAACCGCATTCCCGGCGCGATTGTTGCCCTGGTCCTGGGCACGCTAGCGGTGTGGATTTTCAAACTGCCGGTCGCTACCATCGGCACGCGTTTCAATGGGATTCCGAACGGCTTGCCGCATATGCACATCCCCACGTTTCGTTCCGACCTGATTCACGGTCTTCTGGGACCGGCATTAACGGTCGCCATGCTGGGCGCGATCGAGTCGCTGATGTCGGCGGTGGTATCGGATCGGATGAGCAATAGCACCAATATTAACGACCGGCACAATCCGAATGTCGAACTGGTGGCGCAGGGCATCGCCAATGTGGTTTCTCCCATGTTTGGCGGCCTGCCGGCCACCGGCGCCATCGCGCGCACTGCGACCAACATCCGTTCCGGAGCAAAGACACCGGTGGCGGGAATGATTCACGCCCTCACCCTGCTGGCGATTCTGCTCTTTGCTTCCAAGCTGGTGAGTTTCGTGCCCATGGCGGTGCTGGCGGGGATCCTGATGGCGGTGAGTTACAACATGGGCGAGTGGCGGGAGATTCCGTCGCTGCTCGAGCTTACGAAAACCGACATCAGCGTGTGGCTGGTCACGTTCGCGCTGACGGTTTTCGCCGATCTTACTGTAGCCGTGCAGGCGGGCATGATTCTGGCGGCGCTGCTGTTTATCAGCCGCGTAGCCGCCACCACGACGGTTTCGCAGGTCACCGACGACTACGTTGAAGATGGACGGGTGCACATTCTGCAGGATAAGGACATCCCGTACTACGCGACTATTTTTCGCATCCACGGGCCGTTTCTGTTCGGCGCGACCGACAAAATTGACGTGGTCACCGAAGACATTCACAAGCTTCCGCCAGTCGTGATTCTGCGGCTGCGCAATATGACCGCGCTCGATGCCACTGGACTCTTCGCGCTCGAAGAAGTCGCGCGGACCCTGAAGGCGAGCGGCCGCGAGTTGATTCTTTGCGGCGCCAGAGAGCAGCCGTTGAAGCTGATCCAGCAGACGGAGTTTGAGGAGTTGGTCGGTTCCGAAAACATTTGCGACAACGTGCAGGATGCCCTGCACCGGGCCGAAGAGGCGTTTGAAAGACTGCAACCGGTGGGGAAGGCGACGGCCAGGTAGGCCCACACCCTTAACCGTTGTCATCCTGAGCGAAGCGAAGGACCCCTACCCCCCGAAAATGTGTGCCGGGCATAGGGGTCCCTCACTTCGTTCGGGATGACAGTTCTTGTAATGTTCTCAGTGCATCGCCACCGCATTCACCAGGTTGGCATTCAGGTAGCGGCTCATCGCCAGGTCGATAATGGCGCCGATCATCTCCGTGTAGGAGAGTCCGTAGGCCTTCGCAGCCATCGCAAACTCCTGCCGGCTCGCCAGCCACGGATTCGGATTCGCTTCGATGACGTAGACATCGCCATTCGGAGCCAGTCGCATGTCGATGCGTCCGTAGTCGCGCAACTTAAGCGCCCGATACGCGGCCAGCGCCGTGTCGGACAATCTCTTCACCGTGTCTTCGTCCAGATTCTCTGCGATACCCGATTTGGTCAGCTTGTAGGCTTCGGTATTCTTTTCGAACTTCACGTCGTAGGTGGCGATTCTTGGCGTGCCCTCGGGCAAGCGTGACAGATCGAGCTCGACCAGTGGCAAAACCTGCGTCCGTTCGTAGCTACCGAGAATTCCGGCGTAAATTTCACGTCCTTCGATGTACTCCTCAATCAGAGCCGGCGAGTCAAATTCATCCTGGATGTACTGGACGCGCTCCATCATCTCCTTGATGTTCTTCACGACGGCGCCGGCATCGATGCCGATCGATCCATCCTCCCACGACGGTTTGACGATGAGCGGAAAAGAAATGTCGTGAGCATGTTCAATGCGCCCGCGATAGGCAGTCGCAAAGAACGGAGTCTTGATGCCGTGAAACGCGAAAATCTTCTTGGCAATCGCTTTGTCCTGGGACATGAAAATGGCATGCGGCCCCGCTCCGGTGTAGCGCAATCCCAGCAGGTCGACATAAGCGACCACGTTCATTTCCTTGGTGTCGTCGCCGTCGAAAGACTCAGTCAAATTGAAGATCAAGTCGGCATCGCAACGCGAGAGTGAGTGCAAAGATTGCGGGCGCCCATCCAGTTCGAAATACGAAGGCTCGTGCCCCAGCTTCTGCAGCGCCTCGAAGATTTCCTCGCGATCGGTCTTTTCTTTCTTTACCTTCTTCACTTTCTTGTGCCGCTTGCGCGCAGCATCCGCTTCTTCCTTCGCCGCCGCCGCGACCGGATCCTCGTTCCACAAGTCGTACAGCAGCGCGATTTTCAGTTTTGCCCCGATCATCAGTTCTCCTCGGAAAGCAGCCTTGCCGTGTAGCGCCGGCGTCCCCGCCGGCCACGTTGCTGCCGGACGGGCAGGGACGCCAGTCGCTCATCTTCTACGGCTGAATAAACTTTCCTTTCGTCACATAAGTCATCACTAGCGCGGTGACATACGCCGTGACCTCTGCCAGATGTTCCGCACTGCGCGTTTTGTCGGCGCGCAAGTCAAGCTCCCCGGCGCGCTTCTCGATCGTGTCCATCAGGGTCTTGATCAGCGGACGCTGCGCCCCGGTCCACTGCGCGACTTTGTCAATCACCGCCTTGCGATGTTGATGCAAAAATTCGTTCGCCGGCAGCGCCGCCTTCCGCCGCTTCGACACCGGAAAGATGTCGCGCAGATCCGTATCCGGCGTGAGCTCAGTGACCGCAACTTCTTCGCGCGCATTCTGGTGATAGAACTCCGCCACCGTAGTTTCCATGTCATCGACCGTGATGTCTGCTTGTGCGCGCCGCCGCGCCGGATCGCTTTTCCCCAACTTGCGTGCCAGCCGGTTCATGTATTGCAACTTCTCCATCGCGCGCCATCCGCGATAGCGCTTGCGCCAGTTCGAGCGCGGCGTCAGCCACACCGCAAAGGTCTCGGCAAAATCCTCATCCGGATGCTTCTGCGCATACCATCCCGGCAAATGCCGCACATAGTCGCGCGAAAACGGCGCGGGCCGGTAGTTGTCGCGATACGGACGCCGGAACGGTCCGAAGATCTGCTTCCACTCCGGCTTGTTGTGCAGCTTGTACGCATAGGTGAACGCGTGCCCCGCTTCATGCCGCAGGTACATCATGATTTCTCTCGCGTCTTCGAGGTCATGCGTTTCTTTTTCCAGTTGCGCCAGCGCCGCATGCGCCAGATAAAAAGGAATCCCGATGATCGGCTCGCCCGACGGACATCCCCACTCGTCGGTCAAATAACAAGCCGGACGAAATTTAGTCAGCCCTTTGGCGTCCAGCTCGCGATAGAGCTGTTCGACAAAGCGCTCCACCGGAGACCCGGCAAGCGTAAGCCCCAGCTCGCGAATCGGCCGGCTCAGAAGTTCCTGGTACGCGGGTTCAGGTCTTGCGTTATCGTGCACAAACGCTCGCTTACAAATAGTCTGCAACCGCGCGGGCACAGGCGGGGAGGGGCAGTATCACTACGATTAACAGTAATGGAAAGCGGGGTTATTTAGAAGTGACTGCGGTAATGCGGGCGGGGCGGACGAATGCGTCCGCCCCTACGCGAGCTTACTGCAGCAGCGTTCCATTTCCATTCGGCTCTTCCGGCGGAATCACCACCGCCGCTGCCACCCGGTCTCCTGGCTCGACGTTCAGCAACCGCACACCCTGCGCCGAGCGCCCCGATTCGCGGATGAATTTTGATTCGATGCGGATGATCTTGCCGTACTGGCTGATCAGCATCACCTCGGATTTCTCCGAAACCTGCGAGATGCCGACGACTTTGCCGTTGCGTGCCGTGGTCTTGACGTTGATCACGCCCTTGCCGCCGCGATTGGTAAGCCGATACTCGTCAGCGGGAGTGCGCTTGCCGTATCCGTTCTCGGTGACGGAGAGAATGAGCGAGCCTTTTTCCGGTACGAGATCAGCGATTTCGGGAGCGACATCGCCTTCTTTCACGATAGCCTTCGCCTCCGGCTTGATCGTGGTCGCCATACCGACGATGTAATCCTTCTCGGCCAGGTTCATGCCGCGCACGCCAGTAGCGTTGCGTCCCATGGAGCGCACGTCGTTCTCGTCGAAGCGAATCGCTTGTCCGTCATGCGAGGCGAGGAAGACGATCTGGTTGCCGTCGGTCAGCGAAGCCGCCACCAGTTCGTCGCCTTGTTCGATGTTGATGGCGATGATGCCGCGCGACATCACGTGCGAAAAGTCCTTCACTTCAGTCTTCTTCACCGTGCCGTTGTGAGTGACAAAAAAGACGTACCTGTTTTCTTCTTCAAGATCACGCACGGCGAGCATGGTGCGCACGGTTTCTCCCGGCTGCAGGCCCACCAGGTTGCCCACGTGCTTCCCCTTGCCGGCCGCGGCGATGTCGGGAATCTCATACACCTTCAGCCAGTACACGCGTCCGGTGTTTGTGAAGATCAGAATGTAGGCGTGCGTCGAAGCGATGAAAAGATGCTCGACGAAATCCTCGTCGCGCGTCTTCATGCCGGTGCGCCCGGTGCCGCCGCGCCGCTGCATGCGGTAAGTCGAGATCGGAGTCCGTTTCATGTAGCCGGAATGACTGACCGTGACCGCAACCTGCTCGTCGGCGATCAGGTCCTCCAGCATGATTTCCGCAGCTTCGTCTTCGATGACGGTGCGTCGCGCGTCGCCGTAAAGTTTCTTGACCTCTTCCAATTCCTTGATGATTACTTTGCGTAGCTTCGCTTCCGACGCCAGAATCGATTCGTACTCGGCGATGGCCTCGCGAACTTGCTTCAACTCGTTAGCAATTTCGTCGATCGAAAGCTTGGTCAATCGGTGCAGTTGCAGTTCGAGAATGGCGTCAGCTTGCTTCGCGGTAAACGGTTTCTCAGGATCAAGCTTCGGAGCCCGTCCGGTGGTGTTGATGTCGATCTTCTTGCCGCCAAAGTAAGCGATCAAGTTCTCTCTCGCGTCGGCGCGGTTGGCGCTGCCGCGGATGATGACGATCACGTTGTCCAGGTGATCGAGCGCGGTCAGGTAGCCTTCCAGAATGTGCTCGCGATCGCGCGCCTTGTTGAGCAAGTACGAAGTACGCCGCCGCACCACATCGACGCGATGGTCGATGAAGTGCTTGATCGCCTGGATCAGCCCCATTTCCTTCGGCTGCCCGTTGACCACGGCCAGCAGAATCATGCTGAAGCCTTCCTGCATCGAAGTGTGCTTGAAGAGCTGGTTGAGCACGATCTGCGGTTCGGCTCCGCGCTTGAGCTCGATCACGATACGCATGCCGTCGCGATCGCTTTCGTCACGAATGTCGGAGATGTCGTCGATGGTTTTGTCGTTGACGAGATCGGCAATGCGCTCAATCAGGCGCGCCTTATTCACCTGATAGGGAATCTCAGTGACAATGATCGCCTGCTTGTCCTTGTTGATGTTCTCGATGGCGGCGCGCGCCCGCATCATGAAACGTCCGCGGCCAGTTCGGTAAGCCTCAAAGATCCCCGCGCGTCCGTGAATGATGGCCGCTGTAGGAAAGTCCGGTCCCTGAACAAACTTCAGAATTTCCGGCAACTGCGCGCCGGGATTATTCACCAGCGTGATCGTTGCATCGACAATCTCGGCAAGGTTATGCGGCGGAATCTTCGTTGCCATGCCGACCGCGATCCCATCAGATCCATTGACCAGCAAGTTGGGATAACGCGCGGGCAGAACCGCGGGCTGCGTTTCCGTGCCATCGTAATTCGGGTAAAAATCGACCGCTTCCTTATCGAGATCCTCGAGCAGCGCGGTAGAGACGCGCGTCAAACGAGCTTCGGTGTATCGATCCGCCGCCGGAGGGTCGCCATCGACCGAGCCAAAGTTGCCCTGTCCATCGACCAGCGGAGCGCGCATGGCAAACGGCTGCGCCAATCGTACCAACGCATCGTAAACGGCGAGATTTCCATGCGGATGGTACTTGCCCATGACTTCGCCAACGATGCGGGCGCACTTGCGCGTGGCGCGTCCCGGAGCCAGCCCCATCTGCTGCATGGTGTAGAGAATGCGCCGATGCACCGGCTTCAGTCCGTCGCGGACGTCGGGCAGCGCGCGGCCGATAATCACCGACAAGGAATAGTCGAGATACGACCGCTTCATCTCCTCTTCAATGTTGACGGGCTGCATGTTGAGTGCGCCCGGACCGGTCGGAGATTGTCCGTCGCCGCCGGGAGGAGTCAATGGGAGTTCGGGGTTTTGGGGATCGTCAGCCATGAAAGTCAGTTCTCAGTTCTCGGTTGTCAGTTCTCAGTAAAAGCTCGCGTAGGGACAGCCGTCCTTGGCTGTCCAGCGGAGCGAAGCTCCGCCCCGCTCTGTATCACCGTAAATGTCGGTAAGTACTTGCATCTACAGGCATTTATCTGACCGGATTTACTACAGAATTATACCACGCTTGCGGAGAGCAGAGGGGGCGCCAGACCATTGGCTCCGTTGGCTCTTCAGGCTCTGCGGAGGGTCAGCAGCGTGATCTCTGGAGGCACGCCAATCCGCACCGGGAATCCGAAAGTTCCCAAGCCACGGTTCACGTAGAGCGCAGCTTTCTGTAAACCGTTCCCGGACGCCGCGCCACCATGCCCGTTCATCGGCAGCCGATAAAGCCCCGCCACAAACGGTGTGATCAGCCGCGCCGGGCTGACGCTGTGATCCACAATCTCGAACTTTACCTGCCCGCCATGAGTGTGGCCGGCAAGGCTGAGTTCAATGCCCAGCTCGGCAGCGCGGCGAAACGAATTCGGATTGTGCGAGAGCAAAATGTTCGGCATGTCACGGCGCACCAGAGCTTCAATCTCCTGCAACATAGATTCCGGCCTAGTATGCTCGCCACTCACCATGTGGTCGCGCTGGTAATCGACGCCAATCAAATTGAAGCGCCCGCCGTTGTGCTCAACCACCGCGGAAGACGCGCGCAGCAGCCGCATACCCTTTTCGCGGAAGAGCCGTTCCGCATCATCTTCCACTCCCGCATAAATTTCGTGGTTGCCGTTGCATCCCCAGACGCCCAGCGGAGCGCGCAGACGGCTCAACTCGGTAATGCAGGCGTCCAACGGATCACCCTCGCCGTTGACAAAATCTCCCGTAACAAAAGAAATGTCGGGCTGCAGATCGTTAGCCATGTCAACAGCGCGAGCAATTTCGCGCGGCGGCATGTAGTCGCCAATGTGGATGTCGCTAAGCTGAGCAATGCGCAGCCCGTCCAGCTCCGGAGGAAGATTGGCGACCGGCACATCAACGCGCTCGATCGTATAGCGCAATCGCCCGGCAGCAAATCCGTAGGTAGCGGCAAGAAAAGGAAAGCCTCCAGCAAGGATGGCAGCATATTGAAAAAACGTCCGTCGCGAGGGACTGAACCCACCCGCCACCGCTCCAGAATGAGGCAGAAGCCGGGCTGCGACGTTCGTGACCCACTCGATGGCTCCTACCGATTCGACCGCCAGGAATCCGAAGAATGAAGCGATCATCCACAGGCGGGCAACGGTGGTGAGCGTCTTGCCGAGGTTGAAATTGCCCAAGCTGAGGCGCGAGATTCCGTGGCCCAGCAGCGGATCGAGCAGCGTCGCAAGCAGCACAGCGGCGAGCGCGATCAGTGCGGCATGAAGACCGAAATGCCAGTGGGCATTTGAGAACGAACCAATCCACGCCCACGCCCGCATGAACCAGAAGCGCTGGACGGCGTAGATGGCGAGAAGAAACAGCGCGAAGAAAAGAACTCGGGTAAGAATCAGGGCAATACTCCAAGTAAACCTTGCCCAGGTTAGATGCTTCTTGCGCGAGGGAAGACTCGATAGCTACCAACGGCTTACCTATTTTCGTGGTCTGTGCGACATGGGGATCCTACCGCTATCGTCGTTTCATGGGAGCACACCGATCCCGAAAGGATTGATCCATGAAGCATCGCGACCTGTTGCTGACGTTATTCTTGCTGGCGGTTTTTGGCAGCGCAAGCGCATCGATTACTGAAATACGAAAAAATTTTTTCAACCGAACTACCAACCTGCATGCCACTGCCATTATGTCGGCTCCGACAGGCGACGCCAGCTATCTGATCACCGTCTACGAATCAACCGAGAGTTGCACGATCGTGCCCGTATTGCGCTGGACGGACGAAAATGGAGTCGCACAGTCGCAACAGGGCAGCGTCGGTCCAGGAGGGGGAAACTGCTACCTGTCTCTGCTTGCGAACATTCGCGTCCAGGCGAAAACGAAGCCCACGATTGAAACCAGTGGCGATGACAGCGGTTCCGATTATTCTCTTTATGTCTCGGGGCTGGGTTTTTGGCCAAGCGGAGTACAAGGGCAAGGCGGTCTGTCCGAGGTAACGGGTTCGCTGCCTACTAGAGACCTCGTTTATGCTCTTCCCGCTTACGGGCCTGCGGGCAGCACCAATGCGCTGCTGATTGCGTATTCCACCGGCTACGCAGGCAAGGACGTGCCCTACGTGAGCTGGACAGATGAGTACAATACCCACTCCCTGCAGGTGCCAGTCGCAATATCAGTGGTTGTTCCTGTGAGAATCGCCGGAGGCACCAAAGTCTGGATTCACACTTACCCGGGAGACACTACGTGGTACGCGCTCGTTGTCTTCGGAGCGCCGGCTACAGGCGCGGGTCCGTTCGGAGACTATGAAGCAAATCTGCTCGATTGGACCAGCGCGACCTATCCGAACTGGCAAACAATTTTCACGGCAGGCAGCGCTGGCTCAAATGTTCTTCTGTTGGGCAATGTGACGCAACCCGCAAATGACGGAACGGTCAGCGAAGGACTGCAGATTTATTGGGCAAAGGAGGCGACAGGTTCCTGTGCGGCGGCTCTGGTGGCTGGTCCCTCTGGAATCCCAGCCAGCTGCGTTTCTCCGGCTTTTGTCGGCAGCAACAGTCCGTTGCAGTTCAGAACGTATAACTCAATAGGATCCCCATGGGGGCCTTCTCCGACCTACAGCGCCGAAGTGGATGTCCTTCAGTTCTAGGACGGCGCTCCGAAAAAGTGAATCCGGCTACTGGGTTAGCTTGCGGCAATTGATTCCTGAGTGCGCAGCGAGGCGGCGCGCTCACGAGCGTTCTGCAGGGCGCGTTTGACGTGACGAGGCGCGGTGCCGCCGGGCACGTCGTGCAGTGCGAGCACTTCAGTAAGACCGAGGCAGGAGTGGAAACCCGCGTCAAAGCTGGCATGGATCGCTTGCAAGTCGGAGAGCGGGAGTTCTTGCAACTCGCATCCGCGCTCCACGGCGAGCTGCACGGCCTTGCCGACCGCTTCGTGGGCGAGGCGCGAGGGTACTCCGCGTTCGACGAGATATGCGGCCGCGGCCCAGGCGTTCATGAAGCCCGATTGCGCCGCCTGATTCATTTTCGCGTCGTTGAATTCGACGGTGTTCATGAATCCGGTGACGAGCGGCAACATGCCGCTCACCGTATCGGAGGCGTTGAACAACGGTTCCTGCGTTTCCTGCAGGTCTTTGTTGTAGGCTAGCGGCAATCCCTTCACTAGAGTTTGCAGCGTGGTGGCGCATCCCATGACGCGCGCCGCTTTGCCGCGCACCAACTCCAACAAGTCGGGATTCTTCTTCTGCGGCATGGCGCTGCTGCCGGTGGAGTAAGGCTCGGGTAACTCGACAAAGCCGTACGCGGGTGTGGAGAACAAGATCATCTCTTCGGCCCAGCGGCTGAGGTGGAGCGCGAGCAACGAGAGCGCGTCGACGAATTCGATGGCGAAGTCGCGATCGCTCGTGGCATCGATACTGTTAGCCGTTGGGCCATCAAAGCCCAGCTCCGCGGCCATCGCTTGACGATTGAGTGTGAGCGTCGCTCCGGCTACGGCGCCTGAGCCTAATGGACAAAGGTTGGCGCGCTTGCGGCAGTCGGCGAGGCGCGAAGCATCGCGGAGAAACATCTCGACATAAGCCAGCAACCAATGTGCGACCAGAACAGGTTCAGCCGGCTGCAAGTGCGTGTACGCGGGCATGGCTATGACTGAAGACAAGCTGCCCGCGGCGTCGGCGCGCGCGAGGATTGTCTCGATCCAATCGGCGATCAGGTTTTGCAGGGTGTCGATGCTTTGACGCACGAAGAGGCGGAGGTCGGTCGCAATCTGTTCATTGCGACTGCGGCCGGTGTGCAACTTGTAGCCCGTAGGGCCGATCAGCGCGGCAAGTTGCTTTTCGACGAAGTGGTGGACGTCTTCGGCTTCCGGATCGTTGAGAAACTCCGGCGAGGATTCGCAGCGGCGGCCGATGTCTGCGAGGGTTTTCACGATCTCGGAAAGCTCTTCGGAGGAAAGCACTCCTGCATGTTCGAGCGCGTTGGCGTGAGCGCGGCTGGCGGCAAGTTCGAAGGGCAGCAGCCGTCGATCGTAGGGAAACGACCGCTGCCATTTTTCAAATTCGGGGTCAAGCGGCTGCCGGAAGCGGCCGGACCACATCTTCATTGCGGAACCTCTACCTTATTTTGCGTTTGGGCGCGACAACGCGAGGGCAATCCCAGAATGCGGATGAAGCCTTCTGCGTCTTTCTGATCATAGCTTGCCCCCATGGTGAATGAGGAAAGGTCGGTGCGGTAGAGCGAGTAATCCGATTTGCGGCTGACGATGTCAACGTTGCCTTTGTAGAGCGACAGCGTGACCGCTCCGGTCAGATTCTGTTGCGTGGTCTCGACGAAGGCGTCAAGGGCTTCGCGCAGCGGTGTGAACCACAGGCCGAAGTAAACGAGTTCAGCATACTTGAGCGCTACGTGTTGCTTGAAGTGCAGCAGGTCGCGATCGAGGCACAGGCCTTCGAGTTCGCCGTGGGCGGCGAGCAGCAGCGTGCCTCCCGGAGTTTCATAGCAGCCGCGCGATTTGATGCCGACGAAGCGGTTCTCGACCAGATCGATGCGTCCGACGGCGTTGCGTCCGCCAACTTCGTTCAGCAGTTCGACCAGCGACACGGGATCGAGAGCCTGGCCGCCCACCGAAACGGGCACGCCTTTTTCGAATCCAATTTCGACTTGCTCTTCCTTGTCGGGAGCCTCTTGCGGCGACTTCGTCATCTGCCAGGTGCTCGCGAACGGCGCGTTACCGGCGTCTTCCAGCTCCCCGCCTTCGTGGCTGAGGTGCCATATGTTGCGATCGCGGCTGTGGATCTTATCGCGGCTCGCAGTCACGGGAATCGCGCGCTTCTCGGCGTAGTCGAGACAATCTTCGCGAGATTTCAAATCCCACTCGCGCCACGGTGCCACCACTTTCAGTTCGGGAGCAAGCGCCTGATACGCCATCTCGAAGCGCACCTGGTCATTGCCTTTGCCCGTGCATCCGTGGCTGACGGCCGATGCTCCCTCGCGCAGCGCGACTTCCACCTGATGTTTCGCGATCACGGGGCGGGCCAGGGAGGTGCCCAGCAGATATTTGTTTTCGTAAACCGCGCCCGCCTTCAGCGCGGGCCAGACGTAGCCAGTCAGGAACTCTTCGCGCAGATCCTCGACCACCACCTTGCTGGCTCCCGTCTTGTAGGCTTTATTAACGACCGCCTCGACGTCATCCCCCTGGCCCACGTCGGCGACCATGGCGATCACTTCGTAGGCATAGTTTTCCTTGAGCCAGGGAATGATGATGGAGGTATCGAGCCCACCGGAGTAAGCGAGAACAATTTTTTCTGCCGTCATATTGGCAGACATGGTCTTAGGCGTGGGCATGCGCACTCCTGGCCGAGAAGCGGCCCACGCCGCCGCCCAACAGCCATACCAGAATGGCTTTCTGAATGTGCAGACGATTTTCCGCCTGATCGAAAACGACCGAGTTCACCGAGTCGATGACTTGGTCGGTCACCTCACAACCGCGATGCGCGGGCAGACAGTGCATGAACAGCGCATGCGGCTTGGCGTACTGCATGAGCGCGGCGTTCACCTGGAAAGGGGCGAAGATGACGGCGCGTTCTTCCGATTCCAGTTCGTGTCCCATGCTGGCCCACGCGTCAGTATAAACGGCATCGGCTCCGGCAACAGCTTTGCGCGGATCGGTCATTATGCGCAGCGAAGCCTTGGTCTCGTCCGCAATCGCCTTTGCCATGGTGACGATGACGGGGTTGAGCCCGTAACGCTCGGGCGTAGCAATCGAAACCTTCGCGCCCACCGAGGCGCCCGCCAGCAGCAGCGAGTGCGCCATGTTGTTGCCGTCGCCAACGTATGCGAAATGAAGTTTCTTGAGATCGCCGAAGTGCTCCTGCAGGGTGAAGAAGTCGGCGAGCGCCTGGCAGGGATGTTCAAGTTCGCTGAGCGCGTTGATGACCGGAACGCTGGCGTAGGTGGCCATCTCTTCGACCTCCGCATGGCTGAAGGTGCGCAGCACGATGACGTCAATCCAGCGCTCGAGGTTGTGGGCGATGTCGTAGAGAGACTCGCGGGCATTGAGGCGGCTGGCCGTCTGGTCGACGAAGAATGTGCTGCCGCCCAGGCTGTCCATGCCGGCTTCGAATGTCAGGCGGGTGCGCAGGGAGGGCTTCTCGAAGAACATCACCATCTGCTTGCCGGCGAGAACACCACGGAAATCCCCAGGCCGCTGCTTGAGCATGGAGGTCAGGTTGAAGAGCGAGAGAATCTCGGCGGGGGCGAGGTCGTGGATCGAGACGAGATCGCGCGGTGCGACCGGTTCCGGCAGCAAATTCGGCGGGTTCGTCTTCGGGAGGTCCGTCATTGCCATAGTTTCGGTTCTCATTTGCGTTTCCCAACACTCCATTTCCGGAAAATTCTGACGCGGTTCGAACCCGCTTACGACAACTCGCGAATCCGTCGAGCGAGCGCTTGTGCATGCTTCCTGTCGGTCGTGATAACCAGCACGGTGTCGTCGCCGGCAATTGTGCCGACGACCTCAGGCCAGTGCGACGCGTCGAGTGCGGCGGCGACGGGCTGCGCGCTGCCCACCGTGGTCTTCACCACCAGCAGGTTCTGCGCCTGGCGGATTTCGACCACAAACTGGCGAGCCAGATGCATGACCGAGGGCAAAACGCCCTCCGCGCCGGAGCTCTCGCCCGCCCGCCGATAGCCCTCCGGGCCTTTGACGAGTTTCAGTTCGTGGATGTCGCGGGAGAGTGTTGCCTGGCCGACGTCGAAACCCTTGCGCTCAAGACGCTGCTGGAGAAAGTCCTGGCTTTCGACAGGACCGTCGTCGAGCAAGTCGAGAATGGCTTTGTGACGCGCTGGTTTCGACATGAATAAAAATGCAGATCAATGCATAAGTATCCAACCAGGGGTATGGCCATGTCAAGCGGGAAATGGCGGGTCCGGTGTGCTCAAGAACTTATTACCGGGTTGTGCCGGCCGGAATCTGGAAGTCCACGCCACGGTCGTCGTTGACCTTGCGGGTGGCGGGGAGATCGAGGTCGGCGAGCAGGATCTTGTGGGTCCGGTCTGCGGCAAAGTCAAAGGGTGTATCGCCCACGACCGCGTAGTTGAGGACCTCGGACCGGTGACCGTCTTTGAAAACAAGCACGGTCGAAGGCTGGGTGGGCACGGGCCCTTCTGCATGGTCGACAGCGTTCGCATTCGCCACCGCATTGCGGCTTCCAGCGTGCTTGCCGAGAGAATCCGCGCTCAGCGGGCCGGCACCGCGGGCGCAGTCGATGTTGGGTGAGTCATCGTCGGCTTCTTCGGCATAGGGAACCGCGTAGGGAACGTACACCGGTTCGCCGACCCCGACGGCGAAAAAGTTGTGATCGTCGTCCTTGTCCTTGCGGCGGTGGTGGCGCCCGGAGAACAGCGGCGGATTCGGGTTCGCCGGCAAGAAGAAGTTGGCACAACAGCCACCCAGAAAAGGAAGGCTTCCGTAGCCGTTTGGCCCGAGGGACGTTACGCCGGGAGGAATGCCGTTAATGAGTCTCCCGCCGAAGCCTATTGAAGTGACCGAGGGAGGCACACCGTTAACCTGAGCTTGAAGAGGCAAGCAGGCGGCAAGGGAGAAGGCCAACAAGAAGAAGGAAAGCAGGAACCCGGATCGCATACCGGCCACATGGAAAGCCTCCCCCCCGGCCTAGGCCGCACCAATTTGGTGCCCAACCTATTAGAACTCGCGGCCACGTCGAAAGTTGCTCGAAAAACTTGCGCGCGGGCAAGAATCCGGCCGGTTACGCCGCAGTAAGCGGGACGCGGGATGTAAGCCGGCGCAATTCGAGCATCCGGTGCCGGACGTAACCGTCCTCGGTCAAATGCGCCGAAGCACACGCTTTGCGGCTCCGGGCTACCATCTGGTCGAGCGGGCGACGATGGGGAAATTGCGGGTCGAGGTCCCGGCAGAATTCACAAGGCCGGCCGGAGCGGGTGTCGAAGCGATTGATGACGGCTGGGTCGATGTGTTCCACGAAGGGCTGGCTCCTGGAAGAGGCGAGAACGGATTTCTCGCCCGGTTTGTGAGGCAGAGTCACAATACCCGGCCTCGGTTGGTTCATTGACTGTTTCGACGCCGCCTTTGTACTACAAGCGATGGCCTCTGACAAGCCCCTCGTGGCAGCCGCAATTTGCGCGCCCCCGGGAAGAGTTCAAACGCAAGAACGTGGAATTCCTGCCGTGACCCGATGTGACAGGGGCGGTGATTTCTGGCATGATAAGGCGCTCTTTGATTCTGAAGCCCGTTATTCTGAGGATCGTTCTGGAGATCATATGGATCGCGCTGATGCCAACCCGACCACCGTGTTTTTTTTCGATGTGGACAATACGCTGCTCGATAACGATCACGTGTCGAAAGATCTGAAGCGGCACCTGATCAACAAGGTGGGGGAATTCAGCGCCGGGCGCTATTGGGAAATTTTCGAGCAGATGCGCGCCGAACTCGGATACGCGGACTATCTGGGTGCGCTGCAGCGTTATCGCCTCGAGCACCCGCGCGATCCGAAACTTCTGGCCGTCTCCCACTTCATGATCAATTACCCCTTTGCCAACCGGCTGTTTCCGGAATCGCTGGACGCGGTAGCGCATGCGCAGCGCTTGGGACGGGCTGCGATCATGAGCGACGGCGACGTGGTTTTTCAGCCACGCAAGATCGACCGCTCGGGCCTGCATGAGGTTTTTCAAGACAACATCCTGATCTATGTCCACAAGGAACTCGAACTGGACGACGCGGAGGCGAAGTATCCGGCGACACACTACGTGATGGTGGACGACAAGGTGCGGATTCTGGCGGCCCTCAAGAAGCATTGGGGGGCCCGGGTGACCACCGTTTTTCCGCGCCAGGGTCACTACGCGCTGGATGCGGCACAAGTGGCGAAGTATCCGAAGCCGGATATCACGATCGAGCGGATCGGCGAGTTGCAGAAGTATTCGCTGGAGCAGATCTTGGCGGCCGCGGGGAAGTGAACGTTACTCGGTGTCTTCTTCCGCCTCAGATGCGCCGCTTCGGACCAGGTTTTCCAGCTCCCGGTTCAAACTGGTGCGGTCGGCTTCGAGTAAATCCAAGAAGCGGAAGGGCTGCAGGCATCCTTGGGTGGCCCACATGGGAAACAACATTCGCGCGTGGCAGCGGATGCTGGTACAGCCGAGGTGAAACAGGACTGTCACGCAGATGCCCTCGTCGAGCGGGTGTTCGAGCGAGACCAGCCCGCCGTTGCCCGAAAGCTGATTCATACGGCCGCGAATCTGACGCCCGTTTTCGAGCAGCACCAGGGCAAGGATGGACCCGCCGAGCCTGACGCGCGAGCCCCGGTGCCCCTTCTGCATGATGACGGTGGAGGGCATTCTGCATCAATTTTGCATCAAGCAGCGGCAGCACGGCAGATTACGAAAGTCAGACTGTCGGTTTTGGCTGCTTTTCCGTACCGACGGGGTTGCCCCATCGTAATCGGCCGAGACGCGGCAAGCCGCCGTCTTCCACCTGGCTTTCTGTTTCTGCTGGTCGCGGTTAGGCGCAACACAAATTTCTCAGCAATCTCTTGTCAGCAATCTGAGACGGTCAGCACCGCCGTCGCATCAGGACCGCCGTCAGTGGTAGCCCTTCCAGAAAAAGTACGCCGTCATCCCGGTTCCCACCGCGATGACGAAGCCGCGGATCCACGCGCCCGGCAGTTTCTGCGCGTAGTGCGCCGCGAAATATCCGCCGAGCATCGCGCCCAAGATCATGACGCTGCACTGCTTCCATGCCACAGCACGGGCCACAACGAAGGTCGCGACCGCAACGCCGTTGATAATCCCGCCAAGAACGACCTTCAACGCGTTCATGGCGTGGATGTCGGTCATGCCGAGCGCGGCCAGCATGGCGAGATTCACAATCCCAATCCCGCCGCCGAAGTAGCCTCCATAAACGGCGATGATCAACTCAAAGAATGCTGCGATCGCCAGAGCCGAGGTGGAAGCATCCCGGGCGATGGAGCCTACAGGGCCGCGCGCCAGGTGTTTGCCGAACATAAACAGCAGCGTGGCTCCGAGCATCAGCCAGGGCAGAGCGTGCAAGAAGGTCCGCTCGGGCGTATGCAATAAGAGGTAAGCGCCGGCGACTGCTCCGATCACGCTCGTGACCGCGAGCGGAATCATGACGCGGCGTGAAATGTCGAGGTGCTTGCGATAAGCGCCAGTGCTCGCCGTTGTTCCCACCCAGAGCGCCACCGTATTGGTGGCATTGGCAGGGATGGGAGCGACGCCGCTGAACATCAGCGCCGGGAAGGCAATGAAGCTGCCACCTCCGGCGACAGCGTTAAGCGCGCCGCCCAGAGCGCCGGCAAAAAACAGGAAGATTGCTGTGTGCAGGCCCAAGAACAAGGTTGTATCACGGGTCGGTGGGTTATGAAAAACCTGCGCGTTCCTCTTCTAAGGTGCGAGGTTCTTGTCGTACATCGCTCCATAATTCAGGTATTGACGTACGGGGTCCTGCAAGTAATTAATCTCGACCTTCTCAATTTCACCATCCTTGCCAAAGATGGCGGTCAACTGAGCGTTCATCCCGGCAAAGTACGTGGGCAGATTGAGCTTTTTGTAACGGGCCAACACCTGGTCGCGCAGCGCCGGGTCGAAGTGGACGCCGTATTTATCCACCAGCGTCTTGATCGCGTCGTAGTCGCCCTCCGCCTTGATGCGCATGAGTTCGGCCAGCAGCATGCCTACGCCCTGGCGCATTTTTTGATAGTCGGCGACGCGAACGTAGGTTTTGCCGTCGCGCGTGAATTGTTCGATCGAGCCAGGAACCCTGTCGGCGATATAGTGTGCGATCAACTGCCGGTCGCGCTCGTGGTCTTCTTCAATCGTGTCGCCGTGCGGAATGCGCCGCAGTTGCATCAAGGCGACCGAGGCCGCGGTGTCATACATGGCCTTGGCCACTTCTTCCTGGTTTGAGATCAGGCCAAGTTCTTTCAGTTTGGGATCCCACACGTTCCAAAGTGCCATCAAGTCGGCGCGTCCTTCCTCTAGGGTGGAAAAATACTCCTTCAAGAACGGTTGTGCTCCGCCACTGACGCGCTCGCTCAGCTTGCCTGAGCCATGCCCGATGACTTCGTGCAAGGCGGTCATCAAACTGCCCGCTTCCGTGCCGTACTTTCCGTTGCGCTCGATCTCGGCGGGGCCGGCGGCGAACTCCGCGATGGCTGTCTTGCCGGTGGCTTCGTCGAGGGCGCGGCTGCTCCCGGTAAACAGAAAATTCTTCGAGCCGTATTTTTCGTGGATTTCGTTTTCGTTCGGCAGATTATCGCCGATCGTGGTTATGCTGAAATCGCCGGTTTCGATCACCGTATCGACCGCTTTCACTACCGGAAGTTTGAATGACGTGAGCTTGTACTTCGCCTCCCAGGGCGCCTTCTGTTCAAAATAGCCGGCATTTTCCGCCAGTTTTTTCATGTCGGTAGTGAGCGCCTTGTCCGTGATGGTGACAAAACTCTGCGAGCTTCCTTTCGCGCCGCGGGCGTCGCGATAGACCTCGATGAAACCGTTGTCAAAATCTACGGTCGCGTCGTTCTGCACCCAAGCGGTGCCGAACGCAACCCACTCTGCGTATTCGCCCGTCTGGTAGTAGCGAACGAGATGGCCGATCGCCTCGGCTTGCGTGGGTTCGGCGTAGGCTCGGGCTTTCTCGAAGCAGTCGTTACTCTTCTTCAAGAACGTTGCATAAAGTCCGGGTGGAACCTTGCCGTCGGGTGTGCCGGCGCGGTAGACGAGTTCCGTAAGTTTACCGTCCGCAGTTTTGACCACTCGCGAATTCAGCGGATACTTTGCGTGAAATCCCTTCAGATCGTCCAGACTTAAGCCCGGATAAAAGGTGTTCGAACTCGCTTGGATCGTATCTTTTCCGCCGACCGGGCTCTTGGCGGTGACCATCGGTTCAAACGCGGGATCAAAGAGGGGGGCCCGCAGTGATTCCAGTTCCCGCGCCACGTCGGCTAAAGTCTTCAGCGGCGGGAGATCGGCGTATGCGGTCTGGAATGCTCCATCCTTCTGCGCCACGAGCGCGGCTTTCTCCAGTTGATCGAATGTAAAGGTGGGTAGAAATTTCTGCGAGGTCAAATCGTTGTGATTACCGCGGTTGGCCCAGAAGAATTTTGCGAATTCGGCGATCTTCGCCAGCGCCGCCGGGTCGATTCCCTGCGGATGCGCCATGATTTCTTCGAGCAGACGCTTCTCTTGCAGACCGTAGGCGGACAGCTGGTCATAAATAATAGGGTCGATGGCAATCGAAGCCTGTGTCAGCCAGTATGCCAACGCCTGCTGCCGGGGCGTCAGCGCCTGGAAGCTGGGTGCGCGCAGTTGAACGAACGCCGTGTCGCCGACGCGTTCGACGAGGACGTTGCGGGCGTTGTCCTGCTGGCTCAGCGCAGGGGTGGCGATGACGAACACCGCCAGCAAGAGCAAGTGCAAAAAAAAGAGTGCGGAATTAAGTGGTTTCAAGAATGGCCTCCATGTGATCTGGTCCGAACCGGACCAAACTCCGCAGGCTACCACAAACCGGCTTGCTTGGCGGGAAGGGAACGCCTACTTACTCTGAAAGGTACTAACTAATTAGATGTGAAATCGTAGCATTGAATTCCGGCGTGGGCTGGATTATCGTATGTGTCTTCCCTTGGTTACCTTCCCGGCAGTTGGATGAATTTTCTGTGCAACCGCTTCAAGAAACTGACCGGAGGCAATGATTTCGATGCGTGGGATCTTCATCAGCTACCGCAGAGATGACAGTGAGGGCCAAGCTGGCCGATTGTACGACGATCTTGTCCGGCAGTTCGGGGATGGATCGGTATTCATGGATGTGGCTGCCATCGACCCTGGTTTGGACTTCCGCAAAGTTATCGATGCGAGCGTATCTTCGTGCGGCGTTCTACTAGCTCTGATCGGACCGGCATGGCTGGATGCGGAAGATGAAGCCGGGCGGCGGCGACTCGACAATCCTTTGGATTTTGTCCGACTGGAAACTGCCGCCGCGCTGAAACGGGACATCCCAGTGGTACCCGTCCTTGTGGCCAAGGCGCGGATGCCGAGGGCGGAACAACTCCCGGACGACCTGAAGGAACTGGTTTACCGCAACGGCGTAGAACTCACCCACGCTCGCTGGGACACCGACGTTCAGGTACTGGTCAAGGCACTGCAGCGGCACATGGACAATCCGCCGCCTGAAGGTGCGAGCATCCGGGCAAAAGGCGATCGGGCGCAAGACCGGGCGGTGAAGAAGACTAGAGCGCCGGCCGAAAGCGAAGGCGCGGGCGTGCCAGTCGGGCCGCGACCGGCGACAAACTCCCGGCGCACCTTAGTTGTGGCAGCCGTGGTGGCGGTAGCGATTGCAGTCAGCGTTGGCTACGCCTCGTACGAATACAGGAAAGTTTCTCGGGAGGAGGACGCTAAGGTTAGGCAAGCGGCAGCGGACGCGGCTGCCAGACAATTGGCGGAAGACCAAAAAGCGGCGGCTGACAGCGAGGCCATTCGAAAAGCTGCAGCCGATCGCGAGGCCGCCCAAAAAGCTGCTCTTGACAGGGACGCTGCCAAGAGAGCCACCGCTCAGCGGCAGGGACAGGAATCACAGCCTTCCATCCCTAACTTTGCCGGCACTTGGGAACTCGTCGACGCCACGTACAAGGGCGAAAATCAATCGGCGGGTGCGAACGCGAATCGCCTCACCATTGCCCAGAACGGATCGCTGGTGAAAATCTGGGGGCACGAGACGCCGATTACCAGAGAGGGCAAGGTGACGTACAAGACATTTCACGCGCAAGACGGCCAACGTAGGCACACCGTAGAAAACGAAGCCGAGGCGGCTTTGGTGGATACATTTACGTGGAGACTGGACGGTTCGATTCTGGTTTGGGAAACCACTTTCAACTACACAGCGCCTTATGGTGGGCATCCGATTGGCACGGATCTGCGCATTATGAGGTATCGGCGAGTTGCTCCATAACTGCCGAGCGAAAGTTCGGGGCAACTCAGCGGTGCTCCTTGAGCCTGAACACCGGCTGCCCGCCCCAGCAGGCCCGTCGTACTCACGTGCTAGAATCGTTATTGTGATGCCCCGGGCCGATGCTTCCTGATATCGACAAATTACTGGAGCTGCAGATCGCGGACAAAGAAATCCGCAGACTGCAGGACGAAGTCGCCGCGCTGCCGAAACGCGTGGCGGTGATTGAGCAAAAGCTGGCGGGGACCAAGGCGCACCTGGAAAAGGTGCGGGTCGCAGCCAAAGGCGACGAGGCCAACCGCAAGAAGTTCGAAGCTAATATCAAGGATCTGCAGGGCAAGATTTCCAAGTATCGCGACCAGTCTCTCGACGTAAAAACCAACGAACAATACAAAGCGCTGTTGCACGAGATCCAGTTTGCCGAACAGGAGATCCGCCTCAACGAGGACCGCATCCTGGAGGTGATGGTCAACGTCGACGCGCGCGAAAAAGAAGTGAAAGCGGCGGAGGCCGAGCTCAAGGCCGAGACGGCCGAGATTGAAAAAGAAAAAGAAGATGCACGAAAAGTTACCGCCGAAGATCAGAAGAAGCTCTCCGAGTGGAACGCCAAGCGCGCCACCCTGCGCCACGGAATTTCCGAAGATATTCTTCGCCACTATGAGCGGGTGGCGAAGTTCCGCGGCAGTGGCCTCGCGGAAGTCCGCGACCACAAGTGCATGGGCTGCCAGGTGATGCTGCGGCCGCAGACCTACAACGAAGTCAGGAATGGCGAGAAGGTCATGGTCTGCGAGTCGTGCCAGAGAATTTATTACTTCAATCCCGCGAACGAAGTGAAGCCGGAGCAGGAAGTCGTGACTGTCACCGGAAGAAAACGCCCTCGCCCCAAGGCGGATGCACCCCAGGCATGGTTCTACCGTCCCGATTACCGCGAAGAAGGTGAAGTGCTGCTGGTGTTCACCAATAGCGGCGGCAGTTCGACGCGGCGCATCTACGAAATGCACACAGGACGCCAGTTCGGCGATGTGCTGGTGCGCGAAGGAAATTACCGCCAGGCGTTTCCCGAGGACCTCACCGACTCCGCTCTCCGCCTCAACGGCCATTGGGAAGAACAAGAAATCGACGAATGGGGTTCCGAGATTCCCTCCAATGTTCTTGATCTTCTGCAGAAAGATCTGCTGGCCATCCGGCGCGAGCACCGAGCGAGCCCCAAGCATTCCGCATCTCCCGCGGAGCAACCGGCTGCCCGCTAATTTCACTCTGGGCCGAAGCCAACCTTCCTAATAGACAGCCAAAGTCAGGGAAATCGCAGACTGCGGAGGGTACCTTTGTAACCGGAAGCGCCGTTCCATACATGCTATTGTCTCCCCATAACCACGAGCTAAGGTTCAATGAATTCTATGCTTTTGACGGGGCAGAAGCCCAATCCGCGCCTGGTTGGGTCCGACATTTTTCAAGTCCCGCAAACACGTAGATTGATTTTCTGCTTGCTGCTCGTTCTCGCAACGCTTGCGCTCTATAACTCCGTTACCCGCGCTCCATTTCTCAACTACGATGACGCCGTTTACGTTACTGACAATCCCCAGGTTTGTGCCGGACTCAACTGGAAGACAGTGGTCTGGGCATTTCGTACTTCGGAACTGGGGAATTGGCACCCGCTCACATGGCTCTCGCACGCTTTCGATTGTCAGATTTTCGGCTTGAACCCGGGCGGTCCGCATACCGTCAACGTGCTTCTCCATGCCGCCAACGCAGTGCTCCTGTTCTTGATCCTTGAGGGTGCTACGGGCTTGGCTTGGCGCAGCCTGGTGGTCGCCGCGCTCTTCGCTCTGAACCCCATCAATGTCGAGTCGGTGGCGTGGATCTCCGAACGTAAGAACGTCCTCAGCATGTTGTTCTTTCTCCTCGCGCTGGGTGCCTACGGGTGGTACGCGCGCCGGCACGGAGTCGGACGATACCTGACCGTTACATTTGCCTATGCTTTAGGCCTCATGACCAAGCCGCAGGTGATTACGTTCCCGTTTGCGCTGCTGCTGCTGGACTACTGGCCTTTGCGCCGTCTCGAGGAACAGATCAAGCAGGGCTCGGGGCGATCGAGCGGGGTTGCAGGCGATCGGGAAGACGCAATCCCCGGGGGGGCATCTCTGTGGAAGCTGGTGGTCGAGAAAGTGCCGTGGTTTGCGATGTCGGCGGCAAGCGCGGTCATCACCATGAAGGTGCAGACGGACGCCATGGGAGTGAAACCCCCGCTCTGGGTACGTCTGGGAAATGCGGCGATCTCCTATGTCCAATATCTCGGAAAGGCCTTCTGGCCGGTTAATCTGGCGCCCGTATATCCGCATCCCCAGCTTTCGATCAACATCCCCGCAGTCGCTGTGTCTGCATTCGCCGTCATCGCCCTCACCACTCTTGCCGTGATCTTTCGGCAGCGCCGCCCTCTCTTTGTGGGGTGGTTTTGGTTCCTCGGAACTATGATACCGATGATCGGACTGGTTCAGGTTGGCATTCAGGCCATGGCCGACCGTTACGCCTATATCCCCCTGCTGGGAATTTTCGTAATCGTCAGCTGGGGCGCCGCCGATCTGATAAAACGTTGGCATGTTCCCGCGGCGGTGTCCGCGGCCGGCACTGCGGCCATCCTGCTGACGCTGGGATTTGCGCTTCACCGGCAGGTCGGATTTTGGAGCGACAATGTCACCCTCTGGACGCGCACTCTGGAAATCACCAAAGGGAACTTCATCGCCGAAGATAACCTTGCGACCGCGTTAGTTTCCCAGGGAAGGGTAGAGGAAGCCCTGCCGCACCTGCGGAGGGCGCGCTTCTTGCGGCCCGACGACCCCACCGCCACGTTTAACATCGCAACCTACGAGCAGCGGCGCGGCAACTATCAGGCCGCTCTCGATGACTATGCGAAAGTATTGCAATTCACAAAGGATCCCTACTGGGTGACGATGTCGCGAGTCAACAGCGGCTATGCGCACTACTCGCTGAAACAATACGCCAACGCGAAGCAAGACTTCGAAGCCACTCTGAACGAACAGCCGGAAAATTCGCCGGCCTATCGCGGACTGGGCCTGCTGGCACAGAGAGCTGGCGACATCGCGCAGGCTACCCAGGATTACGAACGCGCGGTCGCGCTCGAGCCCTCGCCGTTGGGTTACCTGCTTCTCGCGCAGGCCCTCGAGACCGGCGGACAGGCAGACGCCGCCCGTGAGGCGCAGTCCCAGGCCGCGCGCATGACCCCAGATCTCAACCCCGATATCGCCATCGTGAAGCAGTTATTGACAATCTAGTACTGTTGCCCCAGGCTAAGCGACACCCGCTGCACGCATCTGATACGGCGCTGGAAGGGAGGAACAGGTGCAGTGAAATCGATGGATTCGACGGAGCACAGGCCCGGCCAGCACCCGGTTGGGTCGTCCGTTTTTCAATCCCCGCAAAAACGCAGACTGATTCTCTGCCTGCTGCTGGTTTTGGCGACGATTGCACTCTATAACCCGGTCACCCGCGATCCCTTTCTCAATTTTGACGACGTCGTGTACGTCACTGACAATCCCCAGGTTCGTGCCGGACTCACCTGGAACACCGTCGTTTGGGCATTTCACACCTCGGAAGCCGCGAATTGGCACCCGATCACCTGGCTCTCGCACGCGCTCGATTGCCAGATTTTCGGCTTGAACCCGGAGGGCCCGCATACCGTCAACGTGCTTCTCCATGCGGCCAGCGCCGTGCTTCTGTTTCTGATTCTCCAGAGTGCTACGGGCCTGGCTTGGCGCAGTCTCGCAGTGGCCGCGCTCTTCGCTCTGCATCCCATTAATGTGGAGTCGGTGGCCTGGATCGCGGAGCGCAAAAACGTCCTCAGCATGCTGTTCTTCCTTCTCGCACTGGCTGCCTATGGCTGGTACACGCGCAGGGCGAGTGTCGGACGCTACCTGGTCGTTACCGCTGTCTACGCCTTGGGCCTGATGACCAAGCCGCAGGTGATTACCTTCCCATTTGCTCTTCTGCTGCTGGATTACTGGCCGTTGTGTCGACTCGATCGATTGTCTTTCGGGAAGTTGATTGGGGAGAAAGCGCCTTGGATTGCGATGTCGGCCGCAAGCGCGGTCATCACCATGAAGGTGCAGGCGGGTGCAACCCAGGTGAAACTCTCGCCTTGGATACACCTGGGAAATGCGGCGATCTCCTATGTCAAGTATCTCGAAAAGGCTTTCTGGCCGGTCAATCTGGCGCCCGTCTATCCACATCCCGAGCTTGCGATCAGCCTGGCGGCTGCTGCGCTCTCCGGATTCGTGATCGTCGCCCTCACGACTCTCGCCGTGATTTTTCGGCAGCGTCGCCCTTTCTTTGTCGGGTGGTTCTGGTTCCTGGGAACGATGGTACCGATGATCGGACTGGTGCAGGTTGGTGTTCAGGCCATGGCTGACCGCTACGCCTACATCCCGTTGCTGGGAATCTTCGTAATCCTCTGCTGGGGTGCAGCGGAATTAATAAACACCTGGCATGTTCCCGCGGCGGTGTCGGCGGTCGGCGCTGCAGCCATCCTGCTGACGCTGGGCCTTGCGCTGCATCGGCAGGTGAGTTTGTGGAGCGACAATGTCACTCTCTGGACCCACACTCTAGCCATCACCGAGGGGAACTACATCGCCGAAGATGGCCTGGCGACTGCGTTGGTTGCCCAAGGGAGGATGGAGGAAGCCCTGCCGCACCTGCAGCGCGCACGATTCCTGCGGCCCGACGACCCCATGGCCACACTTAATATCGCAAGCTATGAGCAGATTCACGGCAACTATCAGGCGGCTCTCGATGGCTTTGCGAGAGTTCCTCGATTCACAAAAATTCCCTACTTAGTGGCGATGGCGCGGGTCAACAGCGGGTATGCGCACTGTTCGCTGAAAGAATATGACAGGGCGAAACAGGACTTCGAAGCGACACTGAACGAGCAGCCCGGAAACTCGATGGCCTATCGCGGGCTTGGCTTGGTGGCCCAACGAGTTGGAGACGTCACTGAGGCTGCGAAAGATTACAAACGGTCGGTCGAGCTTCAGCCCACGCCGCTCGGCTATCTGCTTCTGGCCCAGGCCCTGGAGATCGGTGGACAAACGGAAGCGGCAGGCTCAGCGCGATCCCAAGCTGCCCGCATGACTCCCGACCTGACCGGCGACGTCGCGACCGTGAAGCAGTTGCTGGCAAACTAGGCACCGTCGGTCGAAATTAGGTCGGCCAGATTACGTCAACCCAAATTAGTTGCAGGTGGCGCACCATGTCCCGTACTGGCGCTAGAGTGGAGGGTTAGGTTCAATAAATCAGGTTTAATGAAACCATGGATTCGACGGATCCGAAGCAGTCCTATATTTTCCAATCCCCGCAAAAGCGGAGATTGATGAGCTGCCTTCTGCTTCTTCTGGCAACGCTCGCACTCTACAGCCCGGTCACCCGCGCTCCCTTTCTCAATTACGACGACGCCGCACACGTTACCGACAATCTCCATGTTCGTTCCGGACTCACCTGGAACACCGTGGTTTGGGCTTTTCAAACCTCGGAGACCTCGGACTGGCACCCGATCACATGGCTGTCGCATGCTCTCGATTGCGAACTCTTCGGCTTGAACCCGGCGGGCCCCCATATCATCAACGTGCTTCTCCATGCAGCCAATGCGGTGCTCCTGTTTCTGATTCTCGAGAGTGCCACGGGCTTGGCTGGGCGCAGCCTGGTGGTCGCCGCGCTCTTCGCTCTGCATCCCCTCAATGTCGAGTCGGTGGCCTGGATCTCGGAACGCAAAAACGTCCTCAGCATGTTTTTCTTCCTGGCCGCCTTGGCGGCCTATGGCTGGTACACGCGCCGGCCCAGCGTCGGATGCTACCTGGCCGTCACCATTGCCTATGCTTTCGGCCTGATGACCAAGGCGCAGGTGATTACGTTCCCGTTTGCGCTGCTTCTGCTGGACTACTGGCCCCTGTGTCGTCTGGAGCAACGTCTCACACGACCGGATGGAGTTGGACGCGATCCGGCAATCGCACCCTGCCACGGCCCGACTTTCTCGAAGTTGGTTTGGGAGAAAGTGCCGTGGTTCGCGATGTCGGCCGTGAGCGCGGTCATCACTATTAAGGTGGAGGCGAACGCAACCCAGGCGAAACTCCCGCTCTGGATACACTTCGGAAATGCGGCGATCTCCTACGTCAAATATCTGGAAAAAGCGTTCTGGCCGGTCAATCTGGCGCTCGTGTATCCGCATCCGGAGCTTGCGATCAGCATGCGCGCGGCCGCGTTTTCCGCGTGCGCAATTGTCGCCCTCACGATTCTGGCCGTGATCTATTGGCAGCGCCGCCCTTTTTTTGTGGGGTGGTTCTGGTTCCTGGGAACGCTGGTGCCGATGATTGGACTGGTTCAGATTAGCGTTCACGCCATGGCCGACCGCTACGTCTATATTCCGCTGCTGGGAATTTTCGTAATTGTCTGCTGGGGTGCGGCGGATCTGCTGGAACGTTGGCATGTTCCGATAGCGGTGTCGGCGGTCGCCACTTTGGCGATCCTGCTTGCGCTTGGAATGGCACTGCATCGGCAGGTAAGTTTTTGGAGCGACAATGTCACCTTGTGGACCCACACTCTAGCGATCACCGAGCGAAACTACACCGCCGAAGATAACCTGGCGACCGCGTTGCTTGCCGAGGGCAGGATCGAAGAAGCCATGCCACACCTGCAGCGGGCCCGATTCTTGCGGCCCGACGACGCCCTGGCCACGCTCAATATCGCAACCTACGACCAGATGCGTGGCAACTACCAGGCCGCTCTCGAGGGCTATGCCAGAGTCATGCAATTCACCAAAGACCCTTCTTTTTTGGAGACGGCCCGAGTCAACAGCGGTTATGCGCATTACTCGCTGAAACAATATGACAACGCGAAGCAGGACTTCGAAGCAGGTGTCAAACAGCAGCCGTGGAATTCTCCGGCCTATCGCGGACTGGGCCTGGTGGCACAACGCGCGGGCGACATCGCCGGCGCGGCTGCGAATTACGAACGGTCGGTCGAGCTCCAGCCATCGCCTGTCGGCTATCTGCTTCTGGCCCAGGCCCTCGACCTCGCAGGACAGGCAGATGCGGCCCGCGCAGCGCAGTCCCAAGCCGCCCGCATGACTCCAGATCTGACCGACGATATCACCACTGTGAAGCAGTTATTGGCACACTAGCGCTCTGGAATCCGAGTTGGCTGACCTTGCCGCACAGCGCACGCAGGTCCGCCAGCTAGTTCGCACCGTACGGATTGGGATAGCGCAGCACCTTGTCCAGATTCCTGCCGCGTACAATTCCCGCTTGGTGATAGGTCAGTCCCCAGGAATCGATCGTAGACATATCCGGAAAAATGCAGGCCTCGAGCACGGTATCGACCGGATCCGACTTCTGCACCCACCCGCCGCCGTTCAAATTGATTCCACCGAACAGATCGCTGCCACCAAGCTGCGAGCAGTAGCAAGACGCCGGATTGCCATTGCAATTGCCGCTGTATGGAACCTGCGCGTAGTAGGCCAGGGCTGCCAGGCTGGGCTGGTCGGTGTAGAGCGTCGACAACTCGACATGAATCCGCGATCCATCTTCCGCGGACGTGAACTTGCAAAACTCGCGCGACCCGGAAAGTTGCAACCAGTTCTGTTCGATGTCGTTGGTGTTGAAGTAAGGTTCGCGAACGTCGACTTCGCCGCCATGCCTAACGCAATACTTCTCGGCTTTGCTCAAATCGCTGCCATCGTCCTGGTTCACATTCTGAGGACTGCCAGCTTGAGGACTGCCGGCTTGCACGGATCTGGCGGTGGGAAGAAAAACGGCAATTGCGAACGCAATAAAAATCATCATCATTGATGCGACGAGTGAACGCTTCACGAAGGCCTCCTGAGGGAAACGGAAATCTACTCTTTGCCAGTAATCTTCTGGCAAGCAGTTCGAGGGATGAAGGTTAACACAAAAACACGACGATCCTCTCCGTCTGGGCAGTGAGGAGACTGCAAAAGCCCGATTGCGGTAAGATTTCCCGCACGAGGTGATTGATGGCCACCCAAGACAACGATCTCAGCGTTCCTTCCGCATCCCGTCGTTCGTTTCTCAGCCTCTCTGCTGCCGCATCGGCCGCAATCGCGTTGCGCATCGTCACCGAGCCGATGCTTGCTCACGCGCGCCTGCACACCTTTCCGAAAGATGGGATCCGTATCGACGCCAACGAAAACCCGCTCGGGCCGTGTGCTTCGGCGCGCGAAGCGGCAGCCGCCATCGTCCCACAGGGCGGCCGTTATTCCGATTGGCTTACCGACGATCTCGTCAAGACGCTGGCGGAAATGGAAGGCCTCAAGCCGGAACAGATTCGCGTCTATCCCGGATCAAGCGAGCCTCTTCATCACACCGTCGCCGCGTTCGCCTCGCCGCAGCGCAGCCACGTCACCGCCGATCCCGGATACGAGGCCGGCATGTTCGCCGCTAACGCCATCGGCGCCAAGGTTGTGAAAGTACCGTTAACAAAAAGCTATGCCCACGATGTTAAGGCGATGCTGGCCGCGGCTCCCGAAGCCGGCGTCTTCTATGTCTGCACCCCCAACAATCCCACCGGCACCCTCACCAGTCATTCCGATATCGAATATCTGGTCGAGAACAAGCCCAAAGGTTCAGTAGTGCTGGTGGACGAAGCCTACATTCATTTTTGCGACGCGCCCTCGGTGATGGATCTGGTGAAAGCCGGCCAGGACGTGATCCTGCTGCGCACCTTCTCGAAGATTTACGGCATGGCCGGCCTGCGTTGTGGAGCCGTATTTGCCCGCCCCGACCTGCTGGAGAAAATCGAAAACTATGGCGGATGGAATCCCATGCCGATCACCGCGCTGGTCGCCGCTAGCGCCAGCCTGAAAGACGCGCAGTTGGTGCCCGAGCGCAAGCGCATCAATGCCCGCATCCGTAGCGAGGTCTTTGCCTGGCTCGACCGCAACGGATACTCCTACATTCCATCGGAATCGAACTTCTTCATGCTCGACACGAAACGTCCGGCGAAACCAGCGATCGATGCCATGGCCAAGCAAAATGTATTTATAGGACGCATCTGGCCGGTATGGCCAACCTACACGCGCATCACCATTGGCACCGCCCCCGAGATGGAACAGTTCCAGGCCGCGTGGCAGAAAGTGATGTCCGGCGCGGTGACGGCCAGTGTGGGAGCGATTCCGAGCCCGCGTAAAAGGAATCTCGATGGGATCGTGATCCGTGCTTAAGGCGTGTGGGGACGGGCCGTCCTTACGCGAGCCAAGTCTTACGCCACGCCGGCGGCGCCCGCCTCGTTGTCGCCCTTCAGTTTCTCCGCCTGATAGCGCGTGATCAGCGCGTCGATGATCGGCTGCAGCTTTCCGTCCATCACCTGCTCGAGCTGGTGGATGGTGAAGCCGATGCGATGATCCGTGAGCCGGTTCTGCGGAAAATTATAGGTTCGGATCTTCTCCGAGCGGTCGCCCGACCCGACCATCTGCTTGCGTTCTTTCGCCAGCGCGTCCTGCCGCTTCTGCATCTCGACCTCGTAGAGCCGCGAGCGCAGCACGCGCATGCCCTTTTCGCGGTTCTTGATCTGCGACTTCTCATCCTGGCAGCTCACCACCGTATTCGTCGGAATGTGCGTGATCCGCACCGCCGAATAAGTCGTATTCACCGACTGCCCGCCCGGCCCCGAAGAGCAGAATGTGTCGATGCGCAGATCCTTGGCCTCGATCTTGACGTCCACCTCTTCCGCTTCCGGCAGTACCGCCACCGTGATCGCGGACGTATGCACGCGTCCTTGCTGCTCGGTCGCGGGCACGCGCTGCACGCGATGCACACCGCTCTCATATCTCAGACGCGAATAGACGCGGTCGCCCTCGATCAGCGCGATCACCTCCTTCAACCCGCCCACGCCCGATTCCGACGTGGAGAGCACTTCCACCTTCCACTTCTGCGTCTCGGCATAGCGGTTGTACATGCGGAAGACTTCGGCCACAAACAGCGTGGCCTCATCGCCGCCCGTCCCCGCGCGAATTTCCAGAACCACGTTCTTCTCGTCGTTTGGATCCTTCGGCAGCAGCAGAACTTTGAGTTCTTCCTCAACCGTCACGATGCGGGCGTCGAGCTTTGTGAGTTCCTCCTCGGCGTAGGCCCGCATCTCCGGATCTTTTTCGTCGGCCAGCATGGCCCTGCTCTCGGCGATTCCGCGCTTCAAATCCTTGTACTCGCGATACCTCTCGACGATTTCCTTAATCTCGCTATGCGCCTTAGCGGTCTTCTGGTATTTCGCCGAATCGTTCGTGATCTCGGGCGACAACAGCGCTTGCGTCAATTCGTCGTAGCGCATCTCGGTTTGGTCTAAGCGTTCAAACATGATTTTTATCCGTCGAGACGGTGGTTGCCCCGTCTCACTCTGCGGGCGGAGACGCGGCAAGCCGCGTTTCTACTCTAATGATTTTAGGTGGAATGAGAAAGAAAACAAGAGTTCGCGGTGGGCACCGCTAAGCGATTACCAATTCTCCGCCGTGCTGTTTTTCCAGATTCATGGCTTCATCCAGAGCAAGAATCGCGCATTCGACTTCGCGGTCATCCGGAGGTTGCGTGGTTATCCTCTGCAGCCACAGTCCCGGTGCCGTCATCAGCGCGAACAGCGAGCCGCGATGCTTGGCCGCGAAACGAATGATCTCGTAGGAAACGCCCGCAATCAGCGGCAGCAGCGCAATTCGTATGCCGAATCGCGCCCAGAAAGTATGCACAGGAACCGCCATGTACACCAGCATCGAGATGATCATCACCGTCATCAGGAAGCTGGTTCCGCAGCGCGGATGATACGTCGAATACTTCTGCACGGCCGCGGTTTCAAGCGGATCGCCATTCTCAAACGCAAATACCGTCTTGTGCTCCGCCCCGTGGTACTCGTACACGCGCCGAATGTCCTTCCACAGTGAAACGCCCCACACAAACAGCAGGAACATCGTGATGCGGATCAGCCCGTCCACCAGATTGAACACGAACTGCTGCCCGAAAACTGGATTCACCCTTTTCAGTTCCGTCGTAGCCAGCAGCGGCAGGTACTTGTACATGAAGATGAAAAAGGCGATGGAGAATGCCATATTCAACCCCGCCATCCAGCCGGTAATTTCAAACTTCTTGCCCTGGTCCTTATTATCGGGATCGTTGTGGTCAGGATCGCTGGCGGATATTTCTTCCAGTGCCGCATTGGCGGAAAACTTGAGCGCGCGGAATCCGAGCGTCATCGCGTGCCCCAGCGTCATCACCCCGCGCACCACCGGCCATCCCATCCACTTATGCTGCTCGGAAGGCCGTTCCAGAGGCTCACTGTGAGTCACAATCTCGCCCGACGGCTTGCGCACCGCAATGCCCCACGCATGCGGCGAGCGCATCATAACGCCCTCCAGCACCGCCTGCCCTCCGACGAGGGTTTCCTCACCGCTCTCGAGAGCCGGCAGCAGCTGCACCGCCGCCAAAAAACGCAAGATTTGCCGCCAACGTCGCATAGGCATTGGATGTTGCATCGAGGAAGGACGACTCCAATCTCCAGACTACCACAGATCGCGAAAATCCTGAGCATTGATTGGGTGGACGATATACCAGTATATCTTCTTATATCAATAGCTTACGGGATACTTACTCCTGCAATCTGAGCCTCGCGACGGCTGCAGAGTCGGTGCCGTCGGCCATAGAATCCAATGGATCATGCTGCGCCTCGCCCAGACCTGCGACGCAATCGCCGCAACCACCAAGAGGCTGGAGAAAACGGCGCTGGTCGCTACCTATTTACGATCGTTGCCTGTGGACGAGGCCGCGCTCGCCGCCATTTTTCTTTCCGGGCGATCCTTCCCGGCAAACGAGGAAGCGACTCTGCAGATCGGAGGGGCATCGCTCTGGCGCGTAATCAGTGATCTCTCGGGAAAATCGGAGGACGAACTGACCCAAATTTATCGCAAGCATGGCGACGCTGGATCGGTCGCGGCCGAGGCGCTTCCTGAAAGAACGGATTCGGGTCTGTCACTCGCCGGAGTGCGGCACGTATTTTCGGAGATCGCAACCGCCCGTGGGCCCGCGGCGAAAGTTGCTGTTCTGAGGCGACTTCTGGAGCGCGCCACGCCGCTCGAAGCCAAATACATTGTGAAGATCATCAGCGGAGACCTCCGCATCGGTCTGAAAGAAAGCCTGGTCGAGGAAGCCATCGCTCGCGCTTTCGAAGCGCCCCTCGACCACGTAAAACGCGCCAACATGTTGCTTGGCGATCTCGGAGAAACGCTGCGTCTGGCCTCTACCGGAAAACTGGCCGAGGCGCGCCTTCGCCTGTTTCATCCCATCGACTTCATGCTGGCGAGTCCCGTCGAATCTTCCGAAGAGGCCCTGAGCTATTTTCAGAACGCGTCGGTTGAAGACAAGTACGACGGCATCCGCGCCCAGGCCCACATCAGCCACAGTGAAGTCCGCATCTTTTCGCGCACCCGCGATGAGATCACCGAGGCCTTCCCGGAATTGCCGACCGCCCTCGCTGGCCTGCCTAAAAACGCGATCCTCGACGGCGAAATCGTCGCCTGGACTTCGGCTTCCAACTCGGATCCCGTCGGTCGAGCCTTACCCTTTAGCACACTCCAACAGCGCCTTGGACGGAAAAGAGTCAGCGTACAAATCATGCATGATGTCCCTATCGCCTATCTCGTTTTCGACGTTCTTTATGCGGATGGTGAACTTCTCCTCGACCGTCCTCTTCGCGAGCGCTCCCGGATTCTCAGCCTCCTTCTCGAAGACCTACTCGCGGGTCCTCGAATCGTGGCCGTTCGCCAACTCCAAGCCCAGTCGAGCCTCCGCTTCGAAGATGCCAGCGAATGTTTCCTCGCAGCTGTTCTCCGTGCTTCCGTCGCGACGGCCAGTTCAACCGACGATCTAGAGGCTCTCTTCGGGGCCGCGCGTAATCGAGGCAACGAGGGACTGGCGATCAAAGATCCCAATTCTCCGTACACGCCCGGCCGCCGCGGCAAATCGTGGCTCAAGATGAAGCGCGAACTCGCCACGCTCGACGTGGTCGTTACCGCGGTCGAATATGGACACGGCAAGCGCATCGGCGTGCTCAGCGACTACACATTCGCGGTGTGGGACGGCGAGCGTCTGGTAAATATCGGTAAAGCGTACTCCGGACTGACGGATGCCGAGATCGCGGAAATGACCGAATGGTTTCTCGCGCACAAGATTAGCGAACAAGGATTAAGACTCGAAGTCGAGCCAAAGATTGTCCTGGAGGTTGCCTTCAACAACATGATGCGCTCCGCGCGCCACGAGAGTGGCTACGCCTTGCGTTTTCCGCGCATCGTGCGTCTGCGCCCGGACAAGCGGCCCGAGGATGCCGACACCATCGAGACCGTGGAAGAGATTTACGGCCGGCAGCACTCGGGGTAATCAACAAAACGCCATCAGTGGGTGTGGCCGGGCTCGGAATGATCGCGCTCGGCGTGCTGTTCCTCGCGCACCGCGATCACGCAACTATGCGCCGTCTCGCACACCACGTGTTCCAACTGGATCGTCGTATGGTGGATCCCAAAACCCTGCCCAAGCTTCTCGTTGATCTCGCGCAGAATTGTGTCGCTCTCCGAAGTCGCCATGTCCGCGATCTTGACGTGCGCCGAGAGGGCGTGGTTTTCGGAGCCAATGCTCCACACATGCAGATCGTGCACATCGCTCACGCCCGCAATCGTGCGCATCGCCGATTCCACTGCCTCCAGGCTCATGCCGCGTGGCGTGCCTTCCAGCAGAATATTCAGCGTCTCGCGCACGATGCCGACGCTCGACCACAAAATCAGCGCCCCGATCCCGAACGACAGTGCTGCGTCGATCCAGTATTGTCCCGTCCACAGGATTACAAAGCCACCCGCAATCACGGCTGCGGTCGACAGCGTGTCCCCCACCTCATGCAGCAACGCGCTCCGGACGTTTACATCCCGCCCCGAACGCCACAACAGCAGCGCGATCACGCCATTCATCAGCACGCCCGCCGCCGCCACCCAAATCATTACAGCGGCGCGCACATGCTCGGGGTGCTGTATCCGCTGAAACGCTTCGTAGAAAATAAAAAACGAAACCGCCACCAGCGACAGCGCATTGACCAGCGCCACCAGCACTCCGGCGCGACGGTAGCCATAGGTCTTGGTCGCGCTCGGCGGACGGCCTTCCAGAAAAACCGCCACCAGCGACAGCAGCAGCGCCAGAAAGTCAGACAGGTTATGTCCCGCCTCGGAAAGCAACGCCAAAGAGTGCGCACGGATGCCGGCAACCACCAGCAGGACGACATAGAGCATGGTGACGCCCAGCGAGATGCGCAACACCCGCCCCGTCCCATGAGAATGCCCGTGTCCGCCATGCGCGTGCATCGTACATAGGATAGCGCAAGGTAGCCCGTGTAGTGACGGGCCGCCCGTCCACGCCGAGCACAACTCAGCCAGTGTAAGCAGCTTGGCATACTCTACCCCCACTGTGGTAGCGCAGACCGTCACGCTCGCGCTATGCTTTTCCTCGGAACAACCCACCTAAGAAGATGAGGACAAAATGAAGAAAACTCTCGCGATTCCAGCCTTATTGTTACTAGCAGCGTCGACGATCGCACAAACCGCGGTTCCACAAGCGACAGCCCCAACAACGACAGCCCCGACAACGACAGCCCCAAAACCGGCATTACAAGTCAACAACCCCGTCAGCAGCGCGCTCAGAGACGTCCTGCCTGGCCGCCAGAAAAACACCATCGCGGCCGTCGAAGCGATGCCCGCTGACAAGTTCAACTACAAACCCACTCCCGACCAGAACACATTCGGCCATCTCGTCGCCCACATGGTCGAAGCGAATGACATGCTGTGCAGCAAAGCAGCCGCCGTCCCGGCTCCCAAAGTCGAAGCGGTAACAGAAAAAGACTCCAAAGACAAACTCGTGGCCGCGCTCAAAGCCTCGTTCGATTTCTGCTCCGACACGCTGGCGAAAATGGACGATTCGAAACTGGGCGAAATAACTGATGGCCCGAACGGCCAGCAAGTCTCCCGCGCCAGATTCGCCATGGGTATCGCCAGCAATTGGGCCGACCACTACGCCGAAGCGGCCATGTATCTGCGTCTGAACGGTATATTGCCGCCGACCGCGAAAAAGTAGCGGGCAAAGCGGCGTGTACGAAAATCTGCGCAGCGTGCTCACAGGAACGGCCGGGCTTTCAGTTGCAGCTGCAACAGCGCTTTTGCTGACGATTCTGCGCCGGCCAGTAGATGACGATCTGACCGGTCGTCAGCGAACGGCACGCCTGTTCCTGATCGGGCTGGCTGCGCAAAGTCTGCATTTCATGGAGGAGTTTGTTACGAGATTCGAGGATCGGTTTCCCGCACTGCTTGGCCTCCCCGCATGGTCTGAGGACTTCTTCGTAGTCTTCAACTTGACATGGCTTTGCGTTTGGATCCTGTCCGCGATTGGGCTGCAAAGAGGGTATCGGTTGGCTCTGTTCCCGGTGTGGTTCTTCGCGATTGCAGCGATGTGAATGGAGTAGCACACCCCATACTCGCGGTCGTGGCTCGAGGATACTTCCCGGGCCTGATTACTTCTCCACTGCTTGGAGTGGTGGGTGTGTTGCTCTGGCTGAGGCTGCAGGCGCTGACCACATCCTCAGCATAAGTTTGGAGCATCTGCAAATGGTTCGAAGGCGAGATTGAGAGCGCTAACCCACCAGCCCTTCCAACTCTTCTTCCCCAATCACGCTTACGCCCAGCTCCCGAGCCTTGTCCAGCTTCGATCCCGCATCGCTCCCCGCTACAACATAGTCCGTCTTTTTGCTCACCGACCCCGAAACGCGTCCGCCCGCGTCTTCAATCATCTTCTTCGCTTCGTCGCGCGTGTGGCGCGCCAGCGTGCCCGTCAGCACAAAAGTCTTTCCTGCCAGCTTCGTGCCTTTTTCTTTGCGCTGCCCGGTGAACGTCAGCCCGGCCTTGCGCAGATCGTTCACTAGTTTCCGATTGTGTTCATCGGCGAAGAATTCCACGATGCTCTCCGCAATCCGTGGCCCCACTTCGTTCACTTCCTCCAGTTCCTCCGCACTCGCCTTCATGATCGCGTCCAGCGACCCGAAGTGCTCCGCCAGAAACTGCGCCGTGCGCTCACCCACAAACCTTATCCCCAGGCCGTAAATCACGCGCTCGAGCGGCAGCCTCTTTGAGGCCGCGATCTCCGCCAGCACGTTCTCCGCCGACTTCTCGCCCATGCGCTCAAGCTGCAGCAGATCGTCCTTCGTCAGCTTGTAGAGATCGGCGACGTTCTTGATCAGGCCGCGTTCGGTAAGCTGATTCACCAGCGCCTCGCCGAGGCCGTCGATATTCATCACGTGGCGCGAGGCAAAATGCAGAATCGTCCCCTGCAGTTTCGCCGGACAATTCGCATTCACGCACCGATGGTCCGCCTCGCCCGGCGTTCGCACCACATTGCCGCCGCATACCGGACAATGCTCGGGCATTTCAAACTGCTTATGACCGCGAGGGTGGTCTTTGTCATCGACGACTTTGACCACTTTCGGAATCACATCGCCGCCGCGTTCCACCTCGACCCAGTCGCCGATCTTCACTCCGAGTTGATCGATTACATCCATGTTGTGCAGCGTGGCGCGCGAAACCGTCGTGCCGCCAATCGGAACCGGCTTCAGCCATGCCACCGGCGTCAGCTTCCCGGTGCGCCCAACCTGGGGCACGATATTTTCGATCTGCGTCACGCCGCCGCGCGCCGCGTACTTGTAAGCAATCGCCCACCGCGGAGCCTTCCCGGTGAAGCCCAGTTCCTGTTGCCATGCCGTCCGATCCACCTTGATGACGATCCCGTCAATCTCGTAAGGTAGCGATTCGCGCTTGGTTTCCCAGCTCTGAATAAATTTCCAGACCTCCTCCAGGTTTTTCGCCAGCTTGCGATTCGGATTCACCTTGAACCCCGCCAGTGCCATGGCATCCATCGCTTTGGATTGGCGGTCGAAATAAGTTTGCCCGTCCTTCAACAGAAAGTAGGCGAAGTAGTCCATGCGGCGTTGCGCTGTAATGGACGGTTCAAGTTGCCGCACCGTTCCCGCCGTAAAGTTGCGCGGATTGGCAAACACTGGCAGTCCCTGCCGGT
The DNA here is from genome assembly GCA_035272625.1 of Terriglobales bacterium. Taxonomy (GTDB): domain Bacteria; phylum Acidobacteriota; class Terriglobia; order Terriglobales; family Acidobacteriaceae; genus Acidiflorens. Next base: position 64,414 of record DATEQN010000054.1, read on the forward strand.
CACGCTCTTCGTTCATCTTGCGGAAAGCTGCGAGCGGCATCAGCATTTCGCCGCGCACTTCGAAATCCGTGGGGATCCCCGCCTTCTTCAACTTGTCCTTCGCAATCACCAGCGGGACCGAGCGTACGGTGCGCACGTTCAAGGTCACGTCTTCGCCGACGCTACCATCACCACGGGTGATGCCGCGTTCCAAACGCCCGTCGTTGTAGACGAGCGCCAGCGACATTCCGTCCAGCTTCAATTCGCACATGTACTCGAGGTCGGTGCGCCCGGTCAGCTCATGCACCCGCCGTTCCCAGTCGCGCAGCTCTTCTTCGGAGTAGGCGTTGTCGAGCGAGAGCATTGGCGAGGAATGCTTCGCCTTGACGAATCCCTCCCGCGGCTTGCCCCCCACACGCTGCGTAGGCGAGTCCGGCGTTACCAGCTGCGGATGCTCCGCTTCGAGCCGCTTAAGCTCGTTCATCAGCTTGTCGAAGTCGGCGTCCGAAATCTCCGGATCGTCCAGCACGTAGTAGCGATACTCGTGGTGGCGAATTTTTTCGCGCAAAGCCTCGTTTTTTTTCTCGATGGCGGAACTGGACATGACTGGGGAATTATAGAAGTTCTCAGTTCCCGGTTCTCAGTTCTCAGTAAAACCCGTGGCGCCAATTAAGATCTCTAGCCTGAGGGTAGCAAAGCATGCCCCCGGTTTTTTCTGAGAACTGAGAACCGGGAACTGGGAACTGCCTGTCTACTGTTTCTTAGCTTTCCGAATCCGTCCACGCCCCAATGCCCCGCGGCCGACGCTCGACGGAGGCTTGGGCATCCCTTCCAGCAATTCCTTCAGCACCGTTGCGTTGTTGCGCTCCTCGTTCCGGGATGCGTACAACAGCGTGAGTCGCCGCTTGCCCTCCGCCAGATGATGCAGCTTCTCGACGGCCGCGGCTCCCTCTGCGCTGGCCAACTCTTTGAGGTAGCGCTTCTGGAACATGCGCCATCCCTCAGGATTGGCATGGAACCACTTCCGTAACTCGTCTGAAGGCGCCAGCTCGCGCAGCCAGAGCTTGAGCGCCGCGTCTTCTTTCTTCAAACCGCGCGGCCACAATCGATCCACCAGCACGCGCACTCCGTCCGACGAAGAAACCGGCTCGTAAACGCGTTTGACGACAACGGCCATACTTTCCGTATTATCCTACCTTTAAGCTCTCACGGGCGATGCCGCAATCATCATGAACGTCTTGAACTGGATTCCTTCGTGCCTACGTGCCTCTGTAGTGATCGTTGCGCTTCTAGCGCTCGCCGGTTGCGACGTCGAGCGCCGCAAGTCCGACGCCGAACTCGGCCTCAACCCGCAACAGGCCGCCGGCCGGCAACTCTACGACAACTATTGCGACCGGTGCCATGAACCGTACTCATCGCGCGGCAAAAAGGGCCCAAGCCTGAAGGGCGTTTTCAAGCATCAATACTTGTCCTTGAGTGGATTGCCCGCAAATGACGAGCGTATGACCGACATCGTCAAGTATGGTCGAGCCAAAATGGAAGGCTTTGGCCAGGTGATGACCGATGAGCAGATTAAAGAGCTGATCGCTTATCTGCATACACTGTAGCCCGTGTGGCGCGGGCGCCCCGCCCGCGTACCTCCTACTCCATCCCATCGTTCCGAGTTTGCGCCGACATTTTCGCGGGCGGGGCGCCCGCGCCACACGGGCCGCCTGTGGCATAATCGCCCTCGGTGTCCACGGCCCACAAATCCGCGCTCTTTCAGAAGCTGCCTTCAACGGACGAACTTCTCCGCCAACCCGACATGCAGGTGCTGCTCGAACGCGAGGGGCATTCCGCCGTCGCCGAGAGTATCCGCGTCGTGCTGGCTCGCCTTCGCCAGGAAATCGCCAGTGGAGAGTTCGACGAGAAATCCCTGGATCTCGCGCTCGGCGGCCTGTCCGCAGCAGTGGAACGTCAACTCCGCCAGTCCTTGAGCCATTCTTTGTTGTCAGTGATTAACGCCACCGGAGTGATCCTGCACACGAATCTGGGGCGAGCGCCGCTGGCTGCCGCTGCGCTCGATCACGTTCGCGCCACAGCGAACGCCTATTCCAATCTCGAATTCGATGTGGGCACCGGCGAGCGCGGGAAACGCGACGTCCACGTAGATCGCCTATTCAGCAAGCTCCTCTCCGACCACGTGGGGACGGACGCATTCGTCCGTCCAGCCGAGCGCAGCGCGGCGGCCATCTCCACCATTGTGGTCAACAACAACGCCGCCGCGGTTCTGCTCGCCTTGAATTCGCTGGCCGAGGGCGGCGAAGTCATCGTCTCGCGCGGAGAGCTGGTCGAAATCGGCGGCTCGTTCCGCATCCCCGACGTGATGTCGAAGTCGAACGCAACGCTGCGCGAAGTCGGCACCACCAACCGTACGCGCATCGCCGATTACGAACGCGCCATCAGCGAGCGCACGCGGCTCCTGCTCCGCGTGCATCGTTCCAATTTTGAGATCACCGGCTTTACAGAACAACCCGAACTCGACGAATTGGTCGCCCTCGCCCGTAGCCGCAATCTTCCGCTCATGGAAGACTTGGGCAGCGGCGCGCTGTTCGATCTACGATCGGTCGGAATCAACGATGAACCGGGCGTGCTCGACAGCCTGCGCGCCGGCATCGACATCGTTACCTACAGCGGCGATAAGCTTCTCGGCGGTCCACAAGCGGGATTGATCAGCGGCCGCGCCGATCTGGTCGGGCGCATGCGCTCGAACTCGCTGTTCCGGGCGCTGCGAGTGGACAAGCTCACTTATGCTGCCCTCGAAGCCACGCTGCTCGCCTATGTCAGACGCGACCACGATGCCGTGCCCGTGCTGCGCATGCTGCGACTGTCAAAATACGAGATCGAGTGCCGCGCGGAAAAAGTTGTTTCCGAGGTCAAATCTGCCCAGCCGAAATCGGCCCTCAAGCTGGAATTCATCGATGGTGAATCCGTAATCGGCGGCGGAGCGGCCCCTTCGGCGGTCTTGCCCACGCGCCTGATCGCACTGACCCATATCGATCTCAGTGCCGACGAACTGAGCGCCCGTCTCCGCGCCAACATTCCGCCCATAGTCGCCCGCGTAGAAGAAGGTCGAGTCCTCGTCGACCTGCGCACCGTGTTTCCAGAACAGGACACTGTTCTCGTAAAGACGCTGAGTTCTCTAGCGTGAGTGAATTCGAAATTGCCAATTACAAATTTGCAATTAACAATACTCTTATGATTCTTGGCACCGGAGTGGACATCGCCGAAGTGGCGCGCATCCGCCAAAGCATTGAGCGGTTCGGCGACCGCTTTCTTCATCGCATTTTCACCGTTGGCGAAATCCTTTATTGCGAACGAAAAGCCAGCCGCTTTGAAAGCTACGCGGCGCGCTTCGCCGCCAAGGAAGCCGGCATGAAAGCGCTGGGCACGGGATGGAGTCACGGCGTCCGGTGGCGCGACGTCGAAGTGGTGCGCCCGAAGGGGCAGCGTCCGACCATTCAATTTCACGGTGAGGCGGCGGCCATCGCGGCCAAACTCGGCACGAAAAACATCGCGCTCTCGATTACCCACACTTCCGAGCAAGCCCTGGCCCATGTGATTCTGGAGAATTAGCTCTCAGCTCTCGGCAGTCAGCCAGCCGCCATCAGCTATCGCCACCAACCTGCTGATTCAAAGTAACTTTCTCCGCCCGCGCAACATGCTCGAAACCTGAGGGTTTATATAGCCGAAACGTAATGCGGCCGGGTTACTGGTCCGGGCCAAAATTCTTTGGGCTATAAGAAAGGCCATGAAAATGAAACGCTCCGTTCGCGGGTTGGTATTGGGAGTTTTGCTGTTAACGGTTTCGGTACTGTCGTTTTCGACGGTATCGTCGGCGCAAATCGGAATTGGAATCTCGGTGCGGATCGGTCCGCCCGCCCTGCCGGTGTATGCGCAACCCATCTGTCCCGGTCCGGGATATCTCTGGACCCCGGGCTATTGGGCGTGGAATGACGACGGCGGCTACTACTGGGTTCCAGGCACATGGGTGGTTGCGCCGGTGGGCATGCTCTGGACCCCGGGCTACTGGGGTTTTGCGGGCGGCTTCTATGGCTGGCACGCCGGCTATTGGGGACCGCACGTCGGCTTCTACGGCGGAATCAACTACGGCTTCGGCTACGGCGGCGTCGGCTTCGCCGGCGGCGAGTGGAGAGGCGGCGCCTTCTTCTACAACCGCGCCGTGATGAACGTCAACGTGACCAATATCAGAAACGTCTACAGTCGGACCGTCGTCGTGAACAACGAGCACACGAGCTTCAATGGCCCCGGCGGCATCGTCGCGCGGCCGACTCCGCAGGAGGAAGCGTATGGGCGCGAGCCGCACACCGCGGCGGTGGCAGCGCAAATGGAACACGAACGTGCCGCCAGCCAGAACCGGGCGTTGTTCGCATCCGAGAATCACGGACGTCCGGCAATTGCGGCCACCAGCAGGCCGGGCGAGTTCTCGGGACGCAACGGCAACGTCAACGATCGCGCGATGGCACATTCGGAGAACCATGAAGCGGGAAACCGGGGACAGATGTCATCCCGCGACAACGCGGTGCACAACTCCAAACCGACCAAGCAGGAGAAGCAGGCTCAGAAGCGAGCGGATAAACAAGCGAAAGCCGAACAGAAACGCAATGACCGCGAAGAGCGGCGTTAAACTGCCACTGTTGGCATAAAAAGGGCTCCCACTCTTCGCGCCTGGGGCGAGGAAGTGGGAGCCTTCTTTTTTCGCCCTCCACTCGGCCCTTGGCCACTCGCAGAAAATCGCGAACCCTGAAATTAGGTGGCGTTTGCTATGATGCTTCTGTCGTTTACTGACTACCTTGCCTAGCCAGAAGCAACTGAAATGGTCGCAACTCCGCGTCGGGCTCACCGTCCTGATAGCCAGCGTCACGCTTGCCGTGCTGATTTTCCTGATGAGCGGCACCGGCGGATGGTTCACCCGCAAGATCACTCTGTACTCGTACTTCGATAATGCTGGAGGCCTGCGCGAGGGCGCACCCGTGCGTCTGGCGGGTGTGGACATCGGCAATGTGACGGCTGTCCGGATCGTGGGCGGCAAGCCGATGACGCCGGTCGAAGTCACGATGAAGGTTAACACCAAGTACTCTTTCAGTCTGCACAAAGACTCCGTTACTTTGCTGAGCACTGCCGGCATCCTGGGCGAAACCTTCGTGGACGTTGACAGTGCGACGGCGAAGGGTCCGCCGGCAACTAACGGAGACACACTGCCGGCCCGCGACCAGCCCCAGATCGAGGACGTGGTACGCGCCAGCCAGAGCACGCTGCAGAACATGGATTCCCTGCTGAAGCGAGTGGATCGCATCGTGGCCTTTATCGAAAGCGGCCAGGGCTCGATCGGCAAGGTCATTTACGATCCGGCTTTGTACAACCAGCTCAACGCCACGGTGGCCGAATTCAAGGGATTGGTAGATGACATCCAGAGCGGAAAGGGTTCACTCGGCCCTCTACTTACGAGCGATGAGGCCTACAAGAAAGTGATGGCCGCCATCGACAAGATTAACGTGATGGTGGACGACTTACAGCAGGGAAAAGGCACAGCCGGCAAACTGCTCAAGGATCCCGAGTTGTTTGACAATGCGAACAAAGCAATCGCGAACGTTCGCCAGTTGACCGATGACATCAACGCGGGCAAGGGCGCGATCGGCACGATGACGCACGACCAGGAATTCGCCGCCCGGCTGAAGACGTTGATGAACAACCTTTCCGCGCTCTCCGAGCGTCTGGAAAAGGGCGAGGGGACAGCGGGGATGCTGTTCAAGGATCCGGCGCTCTACAACAACAGCAACCAGATGCTGGTGGAGACGCGGGAACTGGTGAAGTCGATCCGGGAAAACCCCAAGAAATACCTGACGTTCCACGTGAAAGTCTTCTGAGTGCAAGAGTCGAGGGATTATGGTTGCCAACGACTAGCGACCATCGACTAACGACTACGGGTCTCGTTCGTCCAATACGATGGCTCGGTGTGTTACGCGCCCAGCCACTGGCAGTTTTACATTCCAATCCGAGGATCCCATGCGCAATTTCTTGAAAGTGTTGACCGTCTTCCTGATGCTCGTGCCTGTCCTATTTGCCCAGGACAAGCCGGCCCCAGCCGCGGACAAGTCCGAAGCCGCCAAGCCCCCCGCCGACGTGCGTTTCTCCGTCGACCTGCTCGATAAGAGCATCGATCCCTGCAACGACTTTTACGCTTACGCCTGTAGCAAGTGGCTGGCGCAGAACCCGATTCCCTCCGACCGCTCGTCCTGGGGCCGCTTCAACGAATTGCAGCAGCGCGGCGAATACATTGTGCGCGACATTCTGGAAAAGGCGTCCGTCGACCGTCCCGGCCGGAGCGCCAGCGAGCAGAAGATCGGCGATTACTATGCCAGTTGCATGGACGAAAGCGCCATCGAAAAGGCGGGCACGAAGCCGCTGGAGCACGACTTCCAGAGCATTGCGGCGATCAAGTCGAAACAGGAGCTTCCGCAGGAGATCGTGCGGCTGCACCGCGAGGGCACCGATGTGCTGTTTGGTTTCGATTCCGGATCGGACTTCAAGAACGCGAGCCAGATCATTGCCGAAGTCGATCAGGGCGGACTGGGCTTGCCGGATCGCGATTACTATTTCAAAGACGATGAGAAGTCGGTCGAACTGCGGAAGAAGTACGTCGCGCATGTAGCGAAGATGTTTGCGCTGTTGGGCGACGATGAAAGTAAAGCTGCGGCGGAGGCCAAAGCCGTCATGGAGATTGAAACCGGCTTAGCCAAAGGCGCGCTCGACCAGACCAGCCGCCGCGATCCGCAGAAGATCTATCACAAGCTGACGAATCGGGAGCTGGCCGCTCTGAGCCCGGCGTTCAACTGGAACACATATTTCGAAGGCGTGGGCGTGCCCCGGTTCGATTCGCTCAACGTGATTGAGCCGGAATTCATCAAGAACATGCAGGAAGTAATCAGTGCGCGCTCGCTGGACGATTGGAAGACATATTTGCGCTGGCACACCGTGCACGCCAATGCGCAGGTGCTGCCGGTGGCGTTTGTAAACGAAAACTTCGACTTCTTCAACAAGACGCTGCAGGGCACCAAGGAGTTGCGTCCCCGCTGGAAGCGTTGCGTGGGCTACACGAACGATGACCTAGGTGAGTTGGTGGGCCAGGTTTACGTTCAGCAGACCTTCGGCGCCGAAGGTAAGGAACGTACCCTGGCGATGGTCGGAGCGCTCGAAAAGGCGCTGGGCGAGGACATCAAAAGCTCGCCCTGGATGGGCGCGGACACGAAGGCGCAGGCGCTGGTGAAATTGCAGGCGATCACCAACCGTATCGGCTACACCGATAAGTGGCGCGATTACTCGGCACTCCAGATCGCGCGCGGCGATGCTTTCGGCAATTCGCAACGCGCCAATCAGAACGATCTTCAGCGGAGGCTGAACAAGATTGGCAAGCCGCTCGATAAACGGGATTGGCCGTATCCGCCAATGACGGTGAACGCGAGCTATAACCCGCTCGAGAACAACATCACATTCCCGGCTGGAATTCTGCAGCCCCCGTTCTATGACAACCGGGCCGACGACGCGATGAACTTCGGCGGAATCGGCGCCGTGATCGGCCACGAACTCACGCACGGCTTCGACGACCAGGGCAGCCAGTTCGACGCCGACGGTAATCTCCGCGACTGGTGGACTGCGAACGACAAGAAGCAATTCGAAGAACGCACCGGCTGCATCAAGGACCAGTACGCGAACTTCGTCGCGGTCGACGACCTGAAGCTGAACGGCAAGCTCACCCTGGGTGAAAACACAGCCGACAACGGCGGCCTGCGCATCGCCTATATGGCGATGCTGAGCACGTTTGCCGGCAAGGAACCGGCGCCTATCGATGGTCTCTCCGCCGAACAGCGCTTTTTTCTGGGATTTGCCAACGTGTGGTGCGGCAAACGCACCGATGCCATGTCGCGCATGCTGGTTACCGTCGATCCGCACTCGCCGCCCAGGTACCGGGTGAACGGAACCGTTTCCAATATGCCGGAGTTCCGCGAAGCGTATCACTGTGCGGCGACGGCGCCGATGGTGAATCAGAACGCGTGCCGGGTGTGGTGATAAGCGCAGTGAGGAAAGACGAGGGTGCCCCATCCTCGCGCGTTCTATGCGCAAGGGTGGGATTCCACGCAAGCGTGCAGCAAGAGATTTCCGCTGATGCCTTCGGAAAGTTTAAGACTGGAACGATCTATCCCGCCGCTACCTTAGCCTGCTCGTGCGCGTGATAACTCGACCGCACCAGCGGCCCCGACTCGACGTGCTTGAATCCAAACTTCAGCGCTTCTTCTTTCAGCGAGACAAACTCCGCGGGTGTGTAGTAGCGCGTCATCGGAAGATGATCTTTTGAGGGACGCAGATACTGCCCAATTGTCAGAATATCGACGCCGCGCTCGCCCAGGTCGCGGAAGACTTCAATCAGCTCATCAGTCTCTTCGCCGATTCCAACCATCACGCCGCTCTTTGTCACTGTCGCCGGGTGCCACCTCTTGGCATTCGCCAGCAGATCGAGTGTCCGCTGGTAACGCGCACCCGAGCGCACCGTGCGGTACAGCCGCGGGACAGTCTCGGTATTGTGATTGAGCACGTTGGGCTTCGCCTCGAGCACGATGCGCAGCGGTTCTTCCAGACCCTGAAAGTCGGGAATCAGCACCTCGACCCGGCACTCCGGCACCAGTTCACGAATTTGCCGGATGGTCTCCGCAAAAATCCTCGCGCCGCCAACGTTGTCGTCATCGCGATTCACGCTGGTAACGACCGCATGCCGCAGCCCCAGCGTGGCAACGGCCTCAGCTACGCGCCGCGGCTCATCCCAGTCAATCGCTTCCGGACGCCCCTTAGGCACCGCGCAAAACCCGCACCGCCGTGTGCAGATATCGCCCAGCAGCATGAAGGTCGCGGTGTGGTGGTCCCAGCATTCTCCAATATTCGGACACTGCGCCGACTCGCACACGGTATGCAGACCAAGCCCGCGCGCCAGCTTCTTCAGGTTGTGAAAGTTGTCGCCCACCGGAGCCCTAGCCTTGAGCCATGAGGGTTTAGGAGCGTGGACCCTGGGGCCAAGGTCAATCTGGATGAGCTGGGAAGAGGCGGACATGACGAAACTCGATTTTATCAGTTCGCCAAAGGAAGAAGCGGACCGGCGGCGTGGAAGCCACCGGTCCGCAAACACTAACCAGCCAACGGCGAGCCAGTTCTTGACGCTTCGAGCGAAGACTTATTGTTGTTGTTGCTGCTCCTGTTCGGTGCGCGAGCTAAGTCGCGCAAACACGGGGCGGGATTGGATGACAATGCTTGGAGCGGGTGGTTCGGGCGGTGGAGCGTCCGACGGGCTTACCGTCACCGCCACGCTCAGTGTGCTTTGGGCTTCGCCCTTGTGCACGCCGCGCGTCGGCGGAACGTCCGCGTAGTCGCGGCCAATGGCGACGCGAATGTGGCGATCTCCGCCGATCAGATTGTTGGTCGGGTCGACTGCGGTCCAGCCCAGGCGGGGGACGAAAGCCTCGACCCACGCGTGTGATGCTCCTTCCAGCGAGCGATCCTGATGTCCGTTTTCCTCGCGATGAAACAGATATCCGCTCACGTAGCGGCAAGGGATGCGGTGCGCGCGCGCCAGAGCGATCATGATGTGCGCGAAATCCTGGCACACTCCCTGGCGGTTCAGCAGCGCCTCTTCTATCGGAGAATCCACTTTGGTGCTGTTAGGCACATAGGCGAAAGAATTGTAGATGCCTTCATTCAGTTGCGTCAGCACTTCGAGCGGACCGCCGCGGCGCTCGACTCCCAGCTCCTTCGCCAGTTGTTCCAAAGCTTCGCTGGAACGGGCAAACTGGCTGGGCAACATCATTTCCCAGTAGTCGTCGGCGTCGGTCATGGCGTCCAGGTCCGCCCAGTCGCCCGCTTCGGATGAGCGTGGGGCTGGCACTGCCTGGACCTGTACCGTCGATTGGGCAACCACTTTGACCTCGGTGTGCGATCCCGCAATATCGAAATGATGCACCGTGTTCCCGGTGGAATCGCGGTACTGCGTGATGTTGGCCGCGGGACTTACGTCGAGAGTAAAGCTGAGGCAGCGTTGGCTCGCTTCGCTCCGCGGCTGCATGCGTACTTCCATAACGCTCTCGCGCACCGCGGGCTCGTAGCGGAAAGTCGTAACGTGGCGCACTGAGTAGATCAAGAATGCCCTTTCTGGAGAGACCGGGCTTGCCCCGTCTCTACGGGAAATCAGGCTTCACTTCAAAAGGCCAATTCGGCTTCCACCGGATAATCAAAATAGATCTGATGAATCGCACTGTGGGCCTGACCACACTGCTGGCGCACGCTCTCGACATACGCGGTCGCTCCCGAGGCCATCACCTCGTCGATCTGGCTGAAGCTGAGCGTTGCGCGCAACCGTCCCGCCAGACGCACCGGTTGCTCTGCCTTTCGTTCGGTCAACTCGGCAATGGCACGCAGGGCGGCATGCACCTTGGCGACCGAAAAGCGCACCGAATGCGGAAACTCCGGGTTCAACAGCAGAAACTCAGCCACCCGCAGCGGCCGCAATTCCGCCGTGTAGTTCTTGCAGTAAGCTTCGAAGGCCGCGCAGGATTTCAGCAATCCCACCCACTCCAGATACTCTTCGCTCTCCACCGCCTGATCCGGCGAATACGGCAGCCGGCTCAAGTGCGTGCCAATCAGCCGGGCCAGAGCGTCGGTCCGCTCGACGAATCGTCCCAGCTGAATGTACTGCCAGCCTTCTCCATGCGACATGGTGGAGTCGGTTACGCCCTGAAACAGGTGCGCTCCCTCACGCACCGCGCGAAAAAATACATAAGAGTGCAGCAGCCACGCCTCGCTCGCCGTCGTGCTGTTGACCTGTAAATAAAGACGATTGAGCTGCTCCCACATTTCCGTGCTGCACTGCTCGCGGACCTGGCGCAGATTCTCCCGCGCCGCCGCCACACACGAAATAATGGACGACGAATTGGTTTTGTCGAGGGTCAGAATGTGCGTAAGCGTGGTGGCATCAATCTTGCCATCCTCGGGAAGCGGCGCCTGCAACGCCTCCAGCAGCCGCCGCCAACGGCCCGCACCCGCCTCGGGCGACTGGTCAAGGCGCAACTGAAAATCGACATCGATCAGGCGGGCAGTGTGCTCGGCCCGTTCCAGATAACGGCTCATCCAATACAAACTGTCCGCCACCCGCGAGAGCATGGTCGTTTGCCGGCGCTCGTTCATATGTGTCCGTTCATGCGCGCAGCACCCAGGTATCCTTGCTGCCTCCGCCTTGGGACGAGTTGACCACCAGCGAACCTCGACGCAGCGCCACCCGCGTTAGTCCTCCCGGCACCAGCGTGACGTTCTCGCCATAAAGAATGTAAGGACGGAGATCGACGTGCCGCGCGTGCGCTTCGCCGTCGAGGAAACACGGCGCCCGCGAAAGACTAAGCGTCGGCTGCGCAATATAATTCCGCGGCTCGGCCTGGATCGCCTGCCGGAATTCCTCCCTCTGCTCGGCCGTGCTGTGCGGACCGATCAACATTCCGTAACCGCCGGACTCACCCACAGCCTTCACCACCAGTTGCTCCAGGTTTTCCAGCACGTAACTCCGTTGCGAGGGATCCGTCAGAAGATAGGTTGGTACGTTCGGCAGGATCGCTTCTTCTCCAAGGTAGTAACGAATGATCGCCGGCACGTATGCATACACCGCCTTGTCGTCGGCAATGCCCGTGCCCACGGCGTTGGCCAGCATCACACTGCCCGCTCGGTACGCGTTGAACAGCCCTGGCACGCCGAGGTTCGAATCCCGCCGGAAACAGAGGGGATCGAGAAAATCGTCATCGACGCGCCGATAGATCACGTCCACACGCTTCAACCCGGCGGTGGTGCGCATGTAAACGACATTATCGTGCACCAGCAGATCCCAGCCTTCGACCAGCTCTATGCCCATCTGCTGCGCCAGGAATGTGTGCTCGAAGTATGCCGAATTAAATACTCCAGGGGTCAGCAGGACCACCGTCGGCTCGTGCCGCGTAGTGCTGTGCACCGGGCTCAGCGCGCGCAGCGTCGCGAGCAGCGCCTGCGCGTAATGATCAACCGGGCAAACCCCGTAGTCGCGGAACAGCGTGGGGAACACTTTCTTGAGGACTTTGCGGTTGGCCAACATGTAAGAGACGCCGCTCGGCACCCGCAAATTGTCTTCCAGCACGGCAAAGCTGCCGTCCGGAAGCCGGACAAGATCCGTGCCGCAGATGCTGACGTAAATCCCGCGCGGCACCGTCAGATTCCGCATCTCGCGCCGGAAGTGGCGGCAACTGTAAACCAGTTCCCGCGGCACGATGCCATCCGCCAGAATTCTTCCGCGGTGGTAAACGTCTTCCAGGAAAAGATTCAGCGCCGCGATTCTTTGCGTGAGTCCGCTTTCGATCTTCCGCCATTCCTGGTGGGGAATGATGCGCGGCAAAAGGTCATTCGGGAAAACGCGCTCCGTGCCCTCGTCGTTCCCGTACACGGTGAAGGTGATTCCCTGATGCAGAAACGACAGGTCGGCCGCCTGCTGGCTCTTGCGCATCTCCTCGGGAGGCAACCCCAGAAGCGTCTGAAAAAGTGCCTGATAGTGAGGACGCGGCACACCCGGAGCCTCAAACATCTCATCATAGGCCGAGTCGAATTGATAATTCCGGAAGGGAGGCCGGAACAGTGCGCGGGCAGGTTCCGGCATGGACACCGATCTTAAGAAGCTTCGGGTTCGAGTATGGCTTTGCGGCACTCCCAAAACTCTAGGGGCCGCTCGCTCCCAAGTCCAATCGAAATTGTCTATGGTTACGATTCAGTTTTTGCGGTGAAACCACTCCCCCGGACGCCATCGGTGTGGGGTCACTTCAGATGCACCGCTGCCTCTGATCGCTTCGGTCCTGGCGACTTTCGACCACGCGCCTGAGGCATTGCGTACTTAGGCTTGATCTCGTGGCATCCGGCCTCGCAATAGACGCCGCCGGCGGCCGATTCCGGCGATGGCATTGGAGAATTCACCGCCAGCTCTCGATCCGCTTCCAATTGCCGCTCCACGCCGGCGATCAGTTTTTCATTCTCCGCAATCGTCAGCCACTTTTTCTTCGACACCAGATAATCTTCGAACCGCGCAATCGGGTCGCGCTTCTTCCAGTACTCAAACAGCAGCTTCGGAACATACTCGGCCGCATCGTGAATAGCGTGCCCCTTCATGCGCATCATCTTTGCTTCGATCAAAGTCGGCCCTTCGCCGCGCCGTGCCCGTTCGCAAGCTTCGTGACAAGCGTCATAAACCTGGCAAGCGTCGGTGCCATCGACGATCACGCCTGGGATCCCGTAAGCGATAGCGCGCTCGGCGAGATCCTTGACCCTGAACTGCATGTCGGCAGGGGTCGAGTATCCCCAAAGATTGTTCTCGACAATCAGCACGAGTCCAAGATTCTGCACCGCCGCGAAATTCAGCCCTTCGTAAGTCACGCCGGTGGACTGCCCCCCATCGCCGATATAAGTCATGACCGCAATGTGCTTACCCTGCAGCCGCGCTCCCAACGCCACACCCGCCAGCACCGGAATCAAATCGCCCAGAGTAGAAATCGGCGAGACCACATTGCGCCGTTCGATGTCGCCAAAGTGTGAAGAAGCATCGCGCCCCTTAGTCGGCGATCCAGACTTCGCCATGTACTGCATCATGATGTCGGCCGGCAAAAAGCCGCGCACCAGCAGCGCTCCTTGATTGCGAATCATCGGCCCCAGCCACTCGTCTTTACGCAGAGCATAAGCAGAGGCGCAAGAGCAAGCCTCCTGCCCCAGTCCAAAGTAAACGCCGCCGACGACCTGTCCCTGCTTGTAGAGATTCTCCAGCGCCGTTTCCATGCGCCGGTTGAGCAGCATCCAGCGATAGATTTCGATGCACTGCTCTCGGCGGAGGTATTTCGACTCGCGAATCGGCGGCGCGGGCGCCGAGAGATCGCCGCTCTCCACTTCATAGCGAACTTCTTCGCCCGAGCGAACCTGGCGCAGAATGAAGCTTGGCTTTTCCAGGCGGTGATCGCGGATGGAGTAAGTGCGGAGATCGCCGTTGACAGGCGGTTCCGGGGAACGGGCCAGCTTCTTTTTCGCAACTCGCGTCGTGGCGATGCGCTTCTTCAGCATAGCAGTCCGGCAAACATGCTAGCGCAGAATCGTGTGGCGCGGACACTCCTGTCCGCGAAAGTTAGCAGCGAAAACAACGTCGCGCGTCAGCCCAAAGCCAGATCATCCTCGCCGTGCAGTCGGCGCAACGCGTCGGGCGTCTTCAGAGGAACTCCGACGACATGCCCAACCAGAGCATCAAGCGTCTCGACCCAAAGCATCTGACTCGTGAAGACGCTGCCAAAGTTCCGCGCCACTGATTGAGCGACGGCGCCCAGGTCAAGTTCCCGCCCCAGTTCCTTCCGCATCGAGGTCACCGGCTTCGCCGCAATCCCGCAAGGCACAATCAGGTTGAAATAGCTGAGATCCGTATTCACATTCAAAGCGAAGCCGTGCGAGGTAACCGACCGCGAAATGTGTACTCCGATGGCCGCGATCTTAGCTTCGGTTGTGTGGTGGCGGGTCTCTGACCCGCCCCGATCAGGTCGGAGACCCGATCCCGCACGATCATGTTCCGTCCACACGCCCGTCAGGCCCACAACACGGCTTGCTGAAATTCCGAAATCGCTGCAGGTGCGAATCAGCACTTCCTCCAACCGCCGAACATAATCCACAGCGCCAAGTGTCTTGCGGGCCTGTGTGGCGCGGGCGCCCCCGCCCGCGAAACTACGCGAACGCAAACTACCATCGAGCAGAAGCAATTCATGGGAACGCAAATCAAAGATCGGATACCCCACCAACTGTCCCGGCCCGTGAAACGTCACGTCGCCGCCGCGATCGCACTCGAACACCTCGACCCCGCGAGCGGCCAGCGCTTCGGTCGAAGCCAGCACGTTGGCAGCCTTGGCGTTGCGTCCAAGGGTGATGACGGGCGTGTGTTCAAGCAGCAGCAGCACATCGCCGATGTGCCCAGCCTTGCGCAGGTCAACCAGCCTACGCTGCAAGTGCAGACCTTCGCCGTAGTCGAGCACCCCGAGTTGGACGACGGAAATCACGTTGCTATTGAAATTATAGGCCCGCAGCGGATGCCAGAGACCGCTTGTGGGGTTACCCCCTATTCCCCGGTATATTAGAATCGCCGACTTAGCATTGGCACAGGCGGCAAAGTCTTGAAAGGACGATGCTGAAGGTTTCGGAAGGAGAAACAATGCAAAAGCGCAAACTCGGAAAAAGCAACTTGGAGGTCTCTGCTCTTGGCCTCGGCTGCATGGGCATGAGCTTCTCGTATGGGGAGCCGAAGGATAAGCAGGAGATGATCTCTCTCATGCGCACATCCGTGGACCGGGGCATCACGTTCTTCGATACGGCTGAGGTCTATGGCCCGTTCACCAACGAAGAACTCGTCGGCGAAGCGCTATCCCCTCTTCGCGACCGGGTGGTGATTGCCACCAAGTTCGGGTTCGATCTGAGTGGCGGCGATAATCGGCCGGGAGCGGCAGGTGTGAATAGTCGGCCCGAGCACATCAAACAGGCCGTAGAAGGGTCGCTCAGGCGGTTGCAGGTTGATACCATCGACCTGCTGTATCAGCATCGGGTTGACCCGAACGTGCCCATAGAAGATGTCGCCGGCACGGTGAAGGAACTGATTCAAGCCGGCAAGGTAAAGCACTTCGGCCTTTCGGAAGCAGGAGTGAAAACCATCCGTCGCGCGCACGCCGTTCAGCCCGTGACTGCACTCCAAAGCGAATACTCGCTGTGGTGGAGGAAGCCCGAAGCGGAAGTGCTGCCGACTCTCGAGGAACTTGGAATTGGTTTGGTTCCGTATAGTCCGCTGGGGAAGGGATTTCTCACCGGAAAGATGGACGAAAATACGAAGTTTGGGAGCTCCGATTTCCGCAGCACTCTTCCTCGCTTTACGCCCGAGGCTCTGAAGGCAAACCAGGCTGTTGTCGATCTGCTCGCCAGGATCGCCAAGCACAAAGGGGCGACGCCTGCTCAGATCGCGCTCGCTTGGCTGCTGGTGCAAAAGCCGTGGATTGTTCCGATCCCGGGCACGACCAAGTTGTCTCGCCTCGAGGAGAACATTGGCTCGCTCGCAATCAAACTCACAGCAGATGACCTGCGCGAAATCGACTGCGCGAGCTCGGACATCACGGTGCAAGGAGATCGCTATCCGGAACACCTGCAGCGAATGACCGGTCTGTGATCGGAACGAGACGAAAGCCGAGCTAGAGAACCTGATGGTTCTTAGGGACTGGCCCGCTTTTGCGCGACAACAGCTTCGGCTGCCTCGCCTCGAGGGTTTTCGAAGGATGAGCACCACGCACGGTGAGCACCAGGAAGATGGGATCAGGCGACTTTTCGCGATCGCGGTTTTGCCTTTCTGAAATCCTGCCGTACCCTCCAGTAACTTTTCTGATTCTCCCCTTGCGCAATGCCGGCTGGTTTGGTATAAAAGATCGAGTCGAGGACAAGTGAACAAGTGTCTGAGCTGCCCGCTGAATCCTCGCGGTAGCTTTGGGCATCCAATTCAGTAAGCCTCCAACTGACCCCTTTCCGGGGTTCGCATTCGGGGACAGAGTTCCCTGAAGGGTTTCCGCGAATAGCAGAGCCTCCAAGCGATCTTTAATTTTTGAACTGTCTTCCGTTTCGGCCTGCGCCGGATTTCGTGGCGAGCCAACGCGGAAGAGCGTTTTCGGACGCGCTGTAAAGAATTCCCACAAAGAGTTCTTGAGCACATTCCGCAAATCGGTTTTGGAACGAGTGGTTTTGGGCAGGGCACGGCTTCAGCCGTGCCGCTAAAGGCCCACCAAAATGCGGCTTTAGCCGCTGAGGGACGCACCCTCCGATTTGCGAGCTCCCCGCCCTGTTGAAATCAGGTGGAAATCCTGTGATCTCAGCGGGTTGACAGCACGCGCCGGGCGCTATAGTTTTATCAGGTTTCGAGGACGCACAAATTCCGCAAGGGGTTTGGGCGGACTGAAAACGCACCGCTCAGGCGGAAATGCGGATCGGTCTTTGACAAAAGGTTGAACGTGCCAGTCGTGAGATGGAAATGTTCGGGCTCAAGTCTGAACGTACTCACAAGATAGGACCTTCGTCACAGCAGACGGAGGCCGTTGGTCTACCCAGACCAACTCAGGTTTCAAATGAGAGTTTGATCCTGGCTCAGAATCAACGCTGGCGGCGTGCCT
>DATEQN010000055.1:0-19883 GCA_035272625.1 Terriglobales bacterium
CCAATGCAACTAGGTGAAAGGTGGTCTTGCCCAGATCGATGCCGATCGATGCGATGTTCATGGATGATCCTCCTGATGTAAACTGCCGAGCCGTTTATGCTACCCGGCGGCGGACCATCTCATTAATCCCGATTACACTCACGATCCCTACCGCAGTGCAAGACGAAGGGGCAAACCGGAGCCGCCCTTACGTGAGGATGGAGTCGTCCAGTCGTTTGCGGTGGAAGTCGGCTACGTGTTGCACGAATGCCATGACCAGCGGGTGCGGATTGTCCTCGCGCGATGAAAGTTGCGGTTGGAATAATGTCGCGATAAAGAACAAGTGCGCGGGAGATTCGATGGCCCGGCATTCTTCCTTGGAGCCGCGAGCTACGACCGGAAAGCCCGCTTCCATCGCCATCCATTCGAACTCGGGATTCAGTTCGTAGTTGCAGAAGAACTCTTCCTCGATCACTTCTTTCCCATAGAACGCCGCGAGATAGGAGCCGGGACGAAGGCGGATCTGGCCGACTTTACCAGAGAGTTTAGGTGCGTTCGGATCGCGGTGCGGAACCGCGCAGGCGACGGGATAGATGACGATATTCTTGGCGTGCGGATCCTCTTCGGCGGTGGTGGCGTCGTGGATGCCGAGCACGTTGCGGGCGCACTCGATCAGCGCGTACTGGAAGCCGGCGCAAGTGCCGAGGAAGGGGCGATCATGGACGCGCGCGAACTCGATACCTTTGAGCATCCCGTCGAAACTCTTGTAGGGGCTGCCCGCCGAGGCCCACAGACCGTCGAAGGAATCCAGTATGGCCGGTGCACCCGGTTCGAGGAGCGATGGCGTCGGAAGCCAGGCCGATTCTATTTCGAGTTGGAGCTTCCGGGCGGCGTGCTGGAGCGAATCGTTGGTCGCGTGATGGGAACGGAATTCGGGATTGAAATCGCCGAGAATCCCGATTCGGAGGGGTTCGGTCACAAGCGACATTCTAAATTAGCGGTTCGCCGTTGGCAGTGAGCAGTTAGCTACCCGCTTCGCCGAAGTCGATACCTTTTCAAGATGAATGAGAGCCGAAGTGACGTCACTTTCGCCGCGCGTGCCTACACCAGCCCAATCTGCGCCCACAGCACGTAGAGACCGAGCAGCATGAGGGCGGTACCTCCGCAGACCATGGTTGCCGATTTCCAGGCGAGCACAGTGACGATCTCCTTCTGGCTGCGGAAGGAAATTACGAACGGATCGTTGGCGCCCTTCATCAATACAACAGGCGGACTGAGATTGAAGTCGGATGACTCAGGATGATCTTCATCTGGAAGTGCTTCGTTCGGACGCGCTTCGGGCAGGCGAACTTCAGATCGGGTGGAGGTCGCGGGCGGCACACTTTCTTGCTCTTCGACGGCCACGGCTTCGTGCGGGAGTTCGGCAGAGGACCACGCCTGTGGTGTAGCCATGCCGGCGCGAGTCAGCGCGGCCGCGATTTTAGCCTGCTGGCTCATTTCTCGGGTAGAGGAAGGAGCCGGACCACTGGCAAGTCGGATGATCTGCGGAGCCGGAACCAGTTCAAAAGAATTATTGCGTGCGGGGGTGGGCCGGTCGTTGTCGAGAAGCATGTTGAGAACGGTGTCGCGAACGGGATTGCCCACATCGGTGCCCACGTCGCTGCATGGCGCAGACGGACGCACCTGGACCCCCGGATTTTCCGTGAGAGTTCCAGCGACGAAGAGCGTGTCTTCGGCCTTGATCAAACGTTCTTCGATACGCAAGTCGCGGTCCAGGGCGATGCCGTGGCGCGAAAGAAAAACGCCGACGCTTGGCGGAGCGTCATCCACGTCCAAAAGCGATACCACATATTCCCTGCGAAACCGAGGATGCAGGTCGAGATCCGCCCCGAGTGCTTCGATGAGCAATTGGCCCGTCGAGTCGTCGATGAAGAAGGGCAGGTGCAGAGTTTCCTCTGCAACTTTCTCCCATTCGTTCCTCTTACCCTCGCAATGCTGCCAGGCGGTGGTGCGGTAGAGAAAGCAAGGCTCGCCCGTGATCGGCGCCGGTGTGGTGCAAGAACCGGCAGCCACGCCGCTGACCTCAACCAATCCCCGACTGGCGTTGCGAATCTTGGAGGTTGGTATGGTCAGCAATGCGCGCTTGCCAGCGAGTTCACGGAATCCGAGAAAGAAGAAGTACAGGCCCACGGCAATCGCCACCGACAAGAGGATCGAGAGGTACTTGATCGGGATCAAAAGGAAAAGGCAGACGGTCACAGTGCTTTCCGGGATTGCCGCGATGATCTGATATCGAATGATCTGATATAGAGGATAAGGAGAGACATCAAAACCGACGCGGAGAAAGAGATGGGATCGGCTTACGGAAGTAAGTAACTGTTACGGAGGGGGCGGCGGAGACGCGACCAGCCGCCTTTTTCCTCGTCCCCTTGCTATGCGGTTACGGCGCGAGCCTTCAGAATGTCGGCCACGGCTGCCATGGCGGCATCGACCTCGGCGTCGGTGTTGTAGAAGTGGGGCGAGAAGCGAACTCCGGCTTTAGGACGCCAGTCTACAAGAATGTCGCGGGCCAGAAGCTCGCGGCTCACTTGTTGGGAATCGGGCATATCGATGGAGACGGTGCCGCCGCGTTGCTCGGGATCGCGGGGAGTGCTGACGCGCCATCCCTGCCGATCGGCGAATGCGATGAGACGCGCGGTCTGGCGTTTGGATTTCTCGCGGATTTTCTCGATACCGACTTCTTGGATGATTTTGAGGCCGGGACGCGCCGCTTCGATCGAAGGAATGTGCGTGGTTCCGTTCATGAAACGGAAGGGAGGGTCGGCGTAGCGGATGGGGCCGGTGGCGAAGGCAAAAGAATTTTCGTGGGCAAACCATCCGGTAAGCTTCGGCTCCAATTTCCTGCCGAGGTCGGGGCGGACGTAGAGGTAGGCAACCCCAGGACCGCCGCACAGCCATTTGAGCACGCCTCCGCAGGCGAAGTCGGCGTTGAGAGACCGGATGTCGACCGGGACCGTGCCGAGGGACTGAAACGTGTCGAGCACGACGTGGGCTCCAACTTTGTGCGCTTTGTCGATGATGGCTTTGGCGTCGTTGATGTAGGAGCTGCGAAAAATAACGTGAGAAATGGGCACGATCAGAGTGTGTTCGTCGATGGCGTCGAGCAGACGATCGGTGGGAACGCTGACGCCATCATCAGTTTTGACCATGTGAACCTGGGCGCCATACTGGCGCTGGGCTTCCCAGAAATACATGACGGAAGGAAAGTTCAAGTCGCTGTAAACGACTTTGTTGCGCTTGCCGGTGAAGTCAAAACACGAAGCCACCACGGCCTGACAGGTGGTGACATTCTGGTGAAGAGAGACGGAATCCTTGGGCGCGTTCATCAAGGCGCCGAGTTCGTTGCCAACTTCCGGGGCGAGCATCCACCAGCGTTCCTCCCAGGCGCGAACGCCGCGGGTTGCCCAGACATCGGCATAGGCATGAAGGGCGACGTAAACGGCGCGCGGCATGGCTCCGAGGGAGTTGGAAATCATGTAGTTGGTACGCTCCAGGATCGGAAACTCGGAGCGATAGCGCAGAAGGTCATCGGGTAAAAGGTCATTGGGATGAAGATCAGCGGGCATGGAAGTCAATTGTAAACGCGTGCGCCTTGCATTTCCTGAAAGCTCACAGCTGAGAGCTGTTCTACGGCGCTACGTCCTTTCCCACGCTATCCAGCACTCCATTGATAAACTGCACCGACTCGGGCGTGGAAAACTTGCGCGCAATTTCAAGCGCCTCATTGATCACCACCGCCCGCGGCGTCGCCGGATACGCCAGAAACTCGGCCACCGCTCCGCGCAACACATTCCGGTCGACCGTCGCCATGCGGTCCATCCGCCAGTGCTGCGTGTGTTTGCCGATCAGGTCGTCGATCTCAGTTAGCCGGTCGCTGGCCACGCGAAACAGATCGTCGGCAAATCCACGGACTTCTTCCTCCACGTTGGTCCGCTCCGCCCAGAACGTCTCCCGGACAAGCTCCGGCGTCTGCTTTCCCATGTCCGCCTGAAAGAGCATCTGTAGAACCAGTTCGCGGGATTTACGGCGAGTGCCCATGGTCGGTCGCTGGTCGCTAGTTGTTCGTCGTTAGCGATTCGCCTTTAGTGTACAAGGTCGGATTGCACCATGATCGAGTGCGGTCACCGCTTTGGCTTTTTGCTTTTGCCTTTGTTTTTCCCAACGACCAACGACCGACGACCAACGACTGTTCTTTTCAGATTCGCCATCTCCACCGCCGCCAGCGCCGCCTCAAGCCCTTTGTTGCCCATCTTCAGCCCGGCGCGATCGATTGCCTGCTCCAGCGTCTCGCAGGTCAGGACTCCAAAGGCATGAGGCACCCCAGTCTCCTGTGCCGACTGCCCAATCCCCCGAGTAACCTCGTTCACAATCACGTCGTAATGCGCCGTGTCGCCGCGCAGCAGACAGCCAATACAAATGATCGCGTCGTATTTTTTGGTTTCGGCGAGGGTGCGGGCGGCAGAGGGAATTTCGAATGCGCCGGGAACACGGATCAGCGCGATGTCTTCTTTATTCGCGCCAGTGCGCAACAGTCCGTCGTAAGCGCTCTGAAGAAGCCTCTCCGTGATAAAAGCGTTGAAGCGCGAAGCCACGATGGCAAAGCGTTTTCCTGCCGCGTTCAGTTGCCCTTCGGTCGCGGCCGTAGCTTCCTCGGGCCGACCGTGAATTGTGAGGACGATTTCCCCTGGCAACTCCAGCGAAAAGCTGCGGTCATTCGTTTTAGTATTGCTCGAGTCGGCCAGCAGTTTGAACTTCCGTTTCTCGGCAATCTCAAACACCGCTTCCGGATTCGTGACCTCGAGCACCAGCAACCGGTTCACATCCTTCAATCGCTCGCGTACCTCGGCGGGATATTCCTTCCCTAGCGAGTTCAAGCTGAACAGCGCGAGCGGCGCCGAAAAGATCGCGGACCTTCCATCTTCGCCGGCAACCGTTTCGAATCCAATCGCACGCAGAAACTCTGCGAGTACCCGCAGATCCTTCGGGTCGCTGACGTACCGCCCGATATGTAATGACTTCAGCATTGGATTGATCTGGTGATTCCCTCGGCCGCTGGTGACTTTCAGATCACCGATTGTCCGATTACCCGATGGCCCGATGATTCACTTTCCCTTGAACTGCGCAGCGCGTTTTTCCAAAAACGCAGTCGTGCCTTCCTTCTTATCCCCGGTAGCGCAGCAGACGCCAAACAAAGTAGCCTCCAAATAAAGTCCTTCGGCCAAAGTCATCTCCATACCCTTGTTGACCGCCTCCATTGCGTACTGCACCGCCAGCGGAGCATTCGCGATGATCTTCGCCGCAATCGCCTCCGCCCGAGGAATCAACTCCGCCGCCGAAGTTACTTCATTCACCAGCCCAATCCGATGCGCCTCCTGCGCCGTGATCATCTCCCCGGACAGCACCATTTGCATCGCGAGCCCCTTGCCCACCAGACGCGGCAGGCGCTGCGTCCCGCCATATCCCGGGATAATTCCCAGCTTCACCTCGGGCTGCCCCAGCTTCGCGTTGTCGCTCGCCAGGCGCAAGGTGCAAGCGAGAGCCAGTTCGCATCCGCCGCCTAGCGCAAATCCGTTAATGCACGCAATCACCGGCTTTCCGAGGTTCTCGATCAGGTCGAGCACCGCCTGTCCCCGGTGCGCAAACTCCTTGCCGGAGACCGGGTCCTGCTTCGCCAGTTCGCCAATATCCGCGCCCGCCACAAAAGCCTTCTCGCCCGCGCCAGTCAAGAGCGCCACGCGGATCGAGGAATCAGTCCTGATGTCAAGAAACGCCGCCCCCAGCTCTTCCATGGTGGCCATGTTGAGCGCGTTGAGCACCTTCGGACGGTTGACGGTGACGTAGGCGATGGCGTTTTTCTTTTCGAGGAGTATGTTTTCGTAGGTCATGGGTAACCCATTCTAAAATTCTTGTCATTCTGAGCGAAGCGAAGAACCTGTGCATTTGTTAGCGGCGCCGGAGTACAGAGGTCCTTCGCTTCGCTCAGGATGACAAACTAACTAAATTGGTGTTTGTCCGCTCATGAGTAAGTTCAGAATTTTCCAGCCACTGGCTTCTCCGGATTCGAGTAATCGTAAAACCCGCGCCCCGATTTCCTCCCATACCACCCCGCCATCACCATCCGCTTCAGCAGCGGAGGCGAAGCGAACCGACGCTCCTTGAACTCGTCATACATCACATGAGTAATGTAGTAAGTAGTATCGAGCCCGACAAAATCCAGCAAAGTAAACGGCCCCATCGGATAGCCGCAGCCAAGCTTCATCGCCTCGTCGATGTCCTCGATCGACCCCACGCCCTCTTCATAAGCCCGGATCGCATCCAGCAGATACGGCACCAGCAGCCGGTTGACGATGAATCCGGTCTTATCCGAAGTCCGCACCGGAACCTTCCCCAGCTTCTTCGCAAACTCGTAGGCCGCATCGTACACGGCGGGCGAGGTGGCAATCGTCTTCACCACCTCCACCAGCTTCATCAAAGGAACGGGATTGAAAAAGTGCAGCCCGATAAATCGCTCCGGCGTCTTCACCGCCGTCAAAAGCTCCGTCACCGAGATGGAAGAAGTATTCGAAGCAAAGATCGCGTCCTTTTTCACGACGCCGTCGATCGACGCATACATCTTCTTCTTTTCCTCGACGTTCTCGATGATGGCCTCGATGACGATGTCGCAATCGGCCAGCTCCTTGGGGCTAGTGACCCCCTTGAGCCGCGCCCGAATCTCCACCTTCTGCTGCGGAGTGATCCCGCCCTTCTCCACCGGCCGCTCGGCAAACTTGGCCAGCGACTTCTCAATCCCGGAAAAGCCCTTGTCGAGATACTTCTGCTCGACTTCGAGCACGGTGACGTCGAAACCAGCAGTAGCGCAGACTTGCGCAATGCCGGAACCCATCAAGCCACAACCTAGAACGCCGACTTTTTTGATCTCCATTTAGTGATCCTCAGAAACGTAGCGCCGCCGTCCCGGCGGCTGTGGTGCCGGCGTCTCGCCCGCTCTGCGAGGCCAAGATGGCCTCGCGACAGCCGGCAAGATGCCGGCGCTACTAATTCAAGCGCTCAGTGAAAGCTCTCTACCACCATAGCAATCCCCTGGCCGCCGCCGATGCACGCCGTTGCCAGGCCGTACTTCTTCTTCCGCCGCCGCAATTCATAGAGCAGCGTGATCACGAGGCGCGTTCCGGTCGCTCCCAGCGGATGGCCCAAGGCAATCGCTCCGCCGTTCACATTCACTTTTTCGCGATCGAGTCCCAATTCTTTTTCCACCGCCAGATACTGCGCCGCGAACGCCTCGTTCACTTCGATCAGGTCGATGTAGTCCAAAGTCAGCCCCGCGCGCTGCAACGCAATCTTCGTGGCCGGAACCGGACCGCTTCCCATGATCTTCGGCTCGACGCCCGCGATGCCCCAATTTACGATTCGTCCGAGCGGACTCAGATTTCTTTTCTGCGCCTGCTCCAGCGACATCACCACCACTGCCGCCGCGCCATCCACGATGCCGCTGGCATTGCCCGCCGTTACCGTGCCGTTTTTGCCGAATGCAGCACGCAGCTTTGCCAAGCCCTCCATTGTTGTCTGCGGACGCCGGTGATCGTCCTCAGTCAGCATCTCTCCTGTCGGCTCGCCTTTCGAATTTCGCAGCGGCACCGGCGTCAGCTCTTCCTGCAGTCGCCCTGCCTTGTACGCCTCGTCAGCTTTCTGCTGCGAACGCAGCGCGAATTCGTCCTGCGCCTGACGCGTGATGCCTTGCTGCTCGCCATACAGCTCGGCTGTATTTGCCATGTACAGTCCGCAATAGGTATCGAGCAGCGCCACCATCAGCGAATCTTCCAGCTTCCCGCCCGGAGCCAGCGTGAATCCGTCGCGTCCACGGATCGAAAACGGCGCCTGCGACATTGATTCCATTCCGCCCGCGAGCACTATCTTCGCTTCTTCGGTCTGGATCATTTGCGCTGCGCTGACAATTGCCTGCATTCCCGAGCCGCACAGTCGATTTACGGTCAGCGCCGGAGTCTCAATCGGCAAGCCCGCCCGCAACGCCGCGTGCCGCGCTCCATAGAGCGCATCGCCGGATGTCTGCTGCGCGTTGCCAAACACGGCATGGTCGAATTCTTTCGCTTCGATCCCCGCCCGCTCGATCGCAGCCTTCGCCGCTACTGCGCCGAGTTCCTGCGCCGTGTAGTCTTTGATCTTCCCGCAATAGCGTCCAAAGGGCGTGCGCGCCCCGCTGACTATGGCAATGTCTCCTGGTTTCAACATAAGTCCTTAACTATGCAGAAGAGTCCGTTGGCCTAAGGCCAACCTGTGAGTTTAACAGCAGTAAAAGGGGATGGGGCAAGGTTCAGCGTACAGGGTCTCATTCCACGGGACTTGCGTGTGTAGCGCGGACACTGTTGCCCGCGAAAAAATTGGCGGCGACTGGGAAGTTGAGGGCCGAAATCTCGGGACACACGCTCAAGCAAAACCAACTGCAAGAGCAACGGCAGCGGACAAAAGTGTCCGCTCTACACGAGCAAACTCTACGCCACCGCCGCCGATGCAGCGAACTGCGGCGCCTGACTCACAATGCTCCCCGGGCCCTGAGACATTGCCAGTTCGAGCGCGTGATCGGCGCGGTTGGCCACTTCGGTCACAATGTCCACCGGATCGAAATGCTGCACCATCACCGCCTGGGCCAGCCCGGCGCTGAACTCGACTCGATGGTCGTTACCCGGGAAGCGCATTTCCCCCAGGAGCCGTCGTAGTTTCTCCACCGCCAGCAGCGCTTCTTTTTCGCCGGTATCGCCGAGCACCAGCGCGACCGTTGTCGCCTCGTAGCGGAACGCCAGATCGTTCGTCCGGATGTTGCCCGCAAACAGCTGCCCGACTTGCTCCATCACTGCCGTCACCGCCGTCTCGCCATATTCCTTGATCAGCGCGCTGCGCCGTCCAAATTGCATCAGCAACACGGTTAACCCGGTTCCTTGCTGCAACCCGCGCCGGGTTTCCGCCTGCAGAAGGTCCAGATACGAAGCCCGCTTCATCAGCCCCGATTTCTCATCCGTCACGGAAAGATTTTTCACCAGCCGCCGCAGCCCGGCGTTGTTGAGGGCGATCAACACCTGGTCGCTCAACGTCCGGATCACGAGTATCTCCGCCGCCTGCCACACCCGGCCCGTATTCTGGGTCAGGATCAGCACTCCGATTTGGTCGTTGCCTTCAGTCAGCGGTATAGCCAGCAGCGATTCGATCTGCAACTCCTCGACCGCGCCGCGCGCTTCCACCAACTCCGGAGCGCTTCCCGCATAGCCGATGGTTACGATGCCTCGTGCCACTGTCAGATCCTGCAGCGTTTCCACCAGGCTGACCAGCGCTGCCGAACTCACCCGGTTCAGACCTTCCATGTGATAATCCTGCACGCTCGAGGGCGGGAGACCGGGTTTGCGCAAGGCTGCAATGCAGCGCGCCGTCCGCCAGTTCGCTCCGATTTCGATCGCTGTGGTTTTCAAAACGCCTTCCGCGTTCCCCTGCTGGTAAAGCTTGCGCGTGATCTCCGCCACTTTCGCCAGACTGCTGACGTCGGCCGCATCGCTCGCCGCCGCCGGTCTGGCAGCAGGCGGTGCTGCCTGATCGCCAGTCGTCGCTGGCGGCGGCGCAGGTGGCACAACCGGCGTCGCGGACTTCTCGTACTGCGGTTCGATGCCGGCCGCGAGATACAGTTTCTGCAGCTCCTGATTGCGCTCTTCCTCACGCGGAAACAGTTCCTGAATGCGCTGCAAACGTTCCATGGCCTTCGAGCGCATCCCGTACTGCACCAGAATCTCGGCTTGCAGCATCAGATCCTGCAAGGCGGCCGCTCCCAACGTCGGTTCCGGAACCTTGACTGCCTGCTCTTGTTCTTTTTCCTTCTTGACCGTCGTGAACCGCGATGCGATCAGATTGAAGCGCTGATCGTCGATCCTTCCCCGCAGCGCCTCCAGCCGTTTCTGATGTCCCGGCTCGTACGGATCCACTTCCGCTGCCCGGTCCAGACACTCTCCGGCTTTCTGGTAATCGTGCTTCTTGCAGTACAGATCAAACAGTTTCACCAGCGCCTGCGCGTAGTCCGTTTCGCGGTTCGATGCGTTAAACAACTCTGCCAGGAATTCCAGCATTTCCGCCGACGGACGGTGCGAGGTCAGCAGTTCCTGCATGGTGGTGATGAATGATCGTCGTTCTCCACGCCGGCGCTGGAAGGCTTCCAGCTTCCGTGCCAGCACCACCGCCTCCGCATCCAGTTCGGAATCGATCATCTTCCCGATCAGGTTCACCACCTGGTGCATGCGCCCCGGGTTATGCTCAAAAATTTGCCAGATCAGCGGCTCGCTTTCCACGAATCGCCCGGCTAGCAACAGCGCCTGCGCATACAGGTCGCGGAGCTCAAGCGAAGCATCTGCGGCATGCACCAGCGGCTCGAAAATAAAAATCGCCGCCCCCGCCTCGCCTCGCGACAGCAGGCTCTTGCCATAGGCCATGGCGATCTTCGAATCCACCGGATTCTCCGTGTACGCCCGTTCGAACCACGGACCACCTTTTCCCCCCGAGGTTTCCGCCAGTTCCGCCAATTGCAAGAATGACTGCGACGCCATCACGTGCTCGCCCAGTTGCGCCGCCAATTCCGCTACCCGCAGATGGTTGGGCTGCGACGGCTCCAGACTCACAATCCGCCGCAAGACGAGCAACGCCTCTTCTTTCCGGCCCTGCCGCTGTAAGTCTTCCAGCGCATTTTCGTACGTCCCGATCGCCAGTTTCTTGTTCGAATGTTCCAGAAGCTGCCCGAAGCGCACTTTCTGTTCCCACGTCGGAGTGGCATACCGCGCCAGCTTCTTGTAGGTCAGACTGGCTCGCGTCGCTTCCGCGGCCGCCACATGCCGCTCAAACAACTCCCCCAGCAACTGCACCGCCTGGCTTCCTCTATTTAAGGAGATACACAGGTCCGCCGTCATCTGCCGCACGTTGTCGTTTTGCGGATCGCTTTCCAGGATTTGCAGGTACTCCGCCAGGGCGTCGGCCGTCTTTCCCTTTTGCAAGAGCTTCTCCGCCTTTTCTACGCGGCGAGCTATTTCGGCACGATTAGGGGTTTCCGGCATGGGCGGTCTTGGGAGAGAGAGTTCCTCCTTGATTCTAGGATTGACCCCAGGCACCAGCAACGCACTTCTCCCGCCCCACGATTACGAAAGTCATGCGATCTTCTTGCCGATCTTCTCCTCAAGTTCGCTGACGATGCTCTTTACGAGGCCAAGCGTGCAGGCCGCGACCGCGTCGTCGCCGCCCGCCCCGCATCCGGTTTACCAGAACTAAATTTCACCGAACCGGCTCCATCCACCTCGACCGAAATAATTTAGTCGCGGCTCGATCTTCCCCTTTTCCCCGCCGCTTCGCCCCCGCTTCTGATATACGAATACGAGTCCCATGCCCACTCCAAACCCAGAGTCCGGCCTCCGCCACCAACTTACTGCCGGACAGATGACCATGGTTGCCGTCGGTGGGTCCATCGGCACCGGACTCCTACTCGGCACCGCCGCCGCCATCGAACTCGCCGGACCCGCCGTCATCCTCAGCTTTGTCTTAGCCGCCTTCATCAGTTGGATCGTCGCGCTCGCCCTCGGCGAACTCGCCAGCACTCATCCTGCCGCCGGCTCCTTCGGCGTCTATGGAGACCTCTATCTCAACCATTGGGCCGGATTCATTTCCCGAGCCGGCTACTGGCTCGCCATCGCCGTTTCCATTGGAGCCGAGATGGTCGCCTCCGCCACCTACATGCAACTCTGGTTTCCACGCGTGCCCGCCATCCTCTGGGTTTTCGTCTTCTCTGCGTTCCTTCTCTCCACCAACCTCCTCGCCGTGCACAGCTACGGACGCTTCGAATTCTGGTTCGCCATGATCAAGGTCGCCGTCATCGCCGCCTTCATCGCCCTCGGTGCCGCCCTCCTACTCACCGGACGCGCCGCTCCCCAATACACCACGCAGGGCGGATTCTTCCCGCTGGGCGCCGCCGCTCCACTCCTCGCCATCACCTTCGCCATCTACACCTTCGGCGGCGTCGAATTCGTAGCCGTAACCTCCGGAGAATCCACTTCCGCCACGGCCGTCGGTCGCGCCGCGCGCATGACTTTTCTTACCCTGGCCCTTCTTTATCTCGGAGCCATCATCATTCTGGTCGGTGTCATGCCCTGGAACCGCGCCGGCGTCACCGAAAGCCCATTTGTCACCGTCTTCCGCTCCGTGAGCCTCCCCGGCGCCGCTCACTTTATGAATTTCGTGGTCCTGACCGCCGCTCTCTCTGGAGCCAATGCGGCCCTCTATATCTCTTCCCGCATGCTCTTCTCGCTGGCCCGCACCGGATGGGCTCCCCGCGCGCTTGGTCGGCTCAGCAAAAAAGGCGCTCCAACCCTGGCGCTGCTGGCCTCCTCTTACGGAATCCTTGTCGCCCTCGTGCTCGAACGCTGGGCCCCTGCCAAAGCCTTCGAGTACATCCTCCGCGGCGCGTTCTTCGGCATGATGCTCTCCTGGATCGTCTCGCTCGCCGCCCACATCTCCTTTCGCCACCGACTCACCGCCGCGCAGACCGCCGAAATTCCCGCCCGCTCGCCGCTGGGCAAATGGGGATCGATCATCGGCTTAGTCGTAGTCCTCCTATCCACCGCCAAGACCTGGTGGGACTCCCGTGTTAACCTGATCGTCGGCCTAACTTTCCTGATCGCCCTAACCTTCCTTTACTTCCTCCTTCGTCCACGAGCGTTGCAGAACAACTCCTAGGAAGCGTTCCGTGAGTCCCAAATCGGGAAACATCGCACATGTCATCACGAATTATTGGTCGAATTTGTGTTGAGACCATTCCAATTTTCTTGTTATGCTCAACACGTTTCGGGACCCATCTGAACGGCGGGACGACTCTGGACTTCCCTACCTGTGCGACTCCCAGTCGCGATTAGTTCCCGGCCGCTCTGTTCCCCCGAGACGAAGGAGCAACCGTGACATCCTCTCGAAAACTCACCGTAATTTCAGGCAGTGAACGTCAGCCCGTCCGTGGTGCCCGCCTGATCCACAATTCGCACCCGGACCAAACCATTGAGGTCTCCATACGACTCCGGCCAAAAGCAGAGGCCAAGCACAGAGAGTTAAGGAGCGCCCTCGAAAAGCCCGGCTTCAAGCACATGTCGCGCGCCGAGTACGAAAATGTCCACGGCGCCGATCCTGCCGATGTCAACCAAATCAAGAAGTTCGCCCAGGAATTCGGTCTCAAGGTGCATGAAACCGGCACCGAACTTGCGCGCCGGACCGTAATGCTGTCGGGAACCGTAAGCAATCTCCAAAAGGCCTTCAACGTCGAACTCAAGGAGTACAGCCACCCCAAGGGAAATTTCCGCGGCCGGATTGGCGCCATCAGCGTGCCGGCCGAGTATGCGGACATCATCAAGGGAGTGTTTGGTCTTGACAACCGGCAGCAGGCTGAGCCGCATTTCAGACGCTTGCCGCAGCCGGCCGGCAAACTTAAGGCCCACACCGCGACCGCCTCGCATGATCCCAATGAAGTGGCGCAACTCTATGACTACCCGGCTGGCGATGGGACCGGCCAGTGTATCGGCCTCATCGAGTTAGGCGGAGGCTTTCAGCTCGATGACCTGAGCAACTATTTCAGTTCGCTCAATCTCAAAGAGCCGCAAGTCATCTCCGTGTCCGTCGATGGAGGCACCAATAGCCCCAGCACTCCAGATAGCGCCGACGGCGAAGTGATGCTCGACATCGAAGTGGCCGGCGCGATTGCTCCTGCCGCGAAGATCGCGGTCTATTTTGCCCCGAACACCGACCAGGGCTTTCTGGACGCCATCACCACCGCCGTACACGACAGCACCAATCAACCCTCAGCCATTTCCATAAGCTGGGGCTCCGCCGAATCGAATTGGACCTCTCAGGCCATGACCAACTTCGACGATGCCTTTCAGGCGGCAGCGGCCATGGGTGTCACGGTCTGCGTTGCCTCCGGTGACAATGGTTCGTCGGACGGAGTCAATGACGGCAACAACCACGTTGACTTCCCGGCTTCCGATCCGTTCGTACTCGGTTGCGGGGGCACCACACTCCAAGCCTCGAACGGAAAAATTGTCAATGAAACCGTCTGGAACGACCAGCCAAGCGGAGGAGCGGGTGGCGGCGGCGTAAGCGACGTGTTCCCCCTTCCAACTTGGCAGGACGGCTTCGATGTCCCGGCGCCGACCATCCAGGGTGGCGGCCGAGGCGTACCCGACGTCTCCGGCGATGCCGATCCCAACACCGGCTATAACATTCTGGTCGATGGAGAGAGTGCTGTCTTCGGTGGAACCAGTGCGGTGGCGCCTTTATGGGCGGCGCTGGTGGCGCGCATCAATCAACAGATCGGGAAACCGATCGGTTTCGTGAACCCGTTAGTCTACGCCCAAGCCGTCGAAGCCTCGGGATTTCACGACATTACCCAAGGCAACAACGGCGCCTTCAGCGCAGCTGAGGGATGGGATCCATGCACCGGACTGGGCACTCCCGACGGAGTCCCGTTAGAGGCGGCGCTTACCGGAACACCGGCTGCACACGCAGCCGCATCCGCCAGGTCTTGCAGATCCAAGGAATCCGCAGCCTAGGCGTCAACCGGGGGCGAGCCCCATTCGCCCCCTTCTTTCTCTCCGCCAACTTTGTCACGACTTTGCTGCAGACATCCGACTCTTCGGCAATCGCGACGTCGTAGGCTGCGTTGCGGGAGTGTAGCGACTCATCGCATACTGGCAGCCATGGAAGTAGAAAGTCTGGTGCTGTCCGGCAAGCACGTTCGTCTCGAACCGCTTGACCTCTGCCACGCTGACGGCTTGGTCACCGCGTCGGCAGTTGATCCCGATCTCTACCAGTGGAGCCCCGTCCCGCAGGGCAGGGCCGAAGCCGTCCGCTACATTGAAACCGCGCTGGCCTGGCGGGACGAGGGCAGCGCAGTCCCCTTCGCGACGATTCGCGTGGAGGACGGTGTCGCCATCGGCTCTACACGATTCTTTAATCTGGAGCGATGGTCGTGGCCGCCGGGCCATACGCGGCACGGCCGCCATGTCCCCGACGCCTGTGAGATCGGCTACACTTGGCTGACCCGCTCGGCCATTCGGACGGCAGCCAACACCGAGGCCAAGCTGCTAATGCTGGAGTATGCCTTCGAAACGTGGCAGGCGCTCCGGGTCTGCTTTCACACGGACGCGCGCAACCAGCGGTCACGCGCTGCGCTCGAACGCATCGGAGGAAGGTTCGAGGGGATTCTCCGCGCTCATCGGATGGCCGCTGACTTCATCGCTCGCGACTCGGTGCGTTACTCGATCGTGGCGGCAGAGTGGCCGGATGTGAAGCAACGGTTGCGTCAGTTGCTGGATCGGACGTGAGCAGTTCCGAGTCCCCGGTTCTCAGTTATAACGAACCAGCTCCCGACTGAGAACTCAGAACTGGGAACTGGTCTTCACTGTGGGCGGATGGCGATGAGGTTGGGGAGGCAGAGCGGTGCCGAGCCACCCTGGTTGTTACACATGTTGGGGTTGTTCTCGTCGTTGATGTTGGCATAGGGGACTTGCTGGAAGTCGCCTCCACTAATGGTGTTGATGATGTGCACGGAGCCGGCGGCGCAGGGTTGAGTCGGGTCGTTATTAGGGTACGCATCGCAGGCGGCGACATAGACCTGGCTTCCGTCGGTGGAGGCGGCGGCGGAGAGCGGGTCGGGGGGATTGGGGTTGTCGACGAGCGGGACCGACATGGTAGTCCCATCGCTCACGTTGAAGAGGAGCACGGCGGGGAGGTGACGGGCGACGATGATGAGCTGGGTGCCGTCGTTCACGAGCTGCGAATAGATCGGAGTGAAATTGCCCTGGCCGACGTTGAAACGTGCGCCTTTGGTGAAGCTCAGGATCAGTGGAGGATTGCAGGTCAACTGGAGCGGTTCCCCCGGCACGGTGGGATACAGTATCGGATTCTGTGTAAACTCCGCCGTCAGGAACTCAACGTTCGGTGGTTCGAGAGCGATGATGGTTTGCGTTGTCCAAAAGAAGCTTTCCATCTGGAAGGGTGGCGGGCCGTTCTGCTCGAAGGGTAGCGGAAGAACGGGTGACGGAAAGAGTTTCAACGGTGTGGTCGAAGTTGCGACGCTTCCGATGTCCACACTTCCCACGGTAGGCAGGGAACAGGTCGAGAAGGCAGACACCGCATTTGCGGGCGCTCCCGCACTCGCGGGTGCTCCCGCCACATAGGCGAAGCTGCCATCCGCCGAAAATTCGACGTCGGTTCCCGGTGCAAAGGTCGAAACCGAGGTGAGCGCGTCGAGGGTGGAATAGATGTACATGTTGCCCAGATCGGTGAGGATGAAGACTTTCAACTGATCGGGAGAGAAAGCGGCGGCAGTGGCGGTTTCGCCGGCGTTAGACAGGATGAGATCGACGGGGGCGGTGCTGGTGCTGCCGCCGTTGTAAATGTAGACCTGGCTGGGCGTCGAAGCTGTAGGCGGATCGGAGACGACTACCATTTTGCCATCGTTCGAGATGGTGAGCACCTTGCCGCACAAGGAAACGTTGCAGGGTATCGAGGAGTTGGAGACCAGGGTAGCGGAAGGACTGCTGGCGGTGACATCCACGTACATCAGGCCCTGATCGCTGCCGAAGTAGATGCGCGGCGACGACAGATGGTTAAACAGCATGGAGTTGGGAGTGCGGGGCAGGTTGACGATGGAGCCGATGGGGTTGCTTCCAGGGGTCACCGCGAACAGCGCACTGGAGCAGCCGGGGGCATCCAGGCAGTCGGTGGTCGCGGCCCAGGCGGTGTAGGTCGGCACCTTGGAGGTGGAAGTCACGTCCACGGAGATTGTGCCATACCCCTTCGTCCCGTTCGGCAGCAGTCCGTCGCTGGCGTAGATGGGGAGACTGGGTAGAACTCCGATATTGCAAGTTGGAGGAGCGCAGGAAGCCGTGAGGGTGGCGCCGCCCAGGTTGTTGCGGGTGGCAGCGCTGTTGTTTCCCGTCGTGTTGGTGGTGCTGCTGAAGGCCGCAACCTCAGGATTGGTCGTGCTCCAGGTGAGGGGCGGGCTGGTTAGGGAGGTGGTATTGGCCACGCCATAAAGGGTATCGACCGCAGTAGCCGTGATGGGTACGGTGCCGCCGTTATTTACCGTAATCGAGTTTCCGGCCAGGCCCTGGCCTCCGATTTGGAGGTAGATGGCTTTTATCAGGCAGGTCGTGTACGGATACGGGCTGCTGGTGGTTCCGGAGACGCTGGCAAAGAGCTGGGTGATGCCGGGGGCCCTGGCGGTGGTCTGAATCTGGTTGAGCACGTTGGGCTGGCCTGCTGGCACGAAGGGAGTTGGGGTGACCACACTAGGGTTGCTCGATGACCAATTGATGGGGCCGACGCTGTTGGTGATGTCCACGTTGCCCGGGTTGCTGTAGACGATCGCCGCGTACTGCCAAGTCTGTCCCTGGGAAAAGCATTCATACTGAGGCGGCAGAGTCTCGGCGTTGACGATCTGAATGTTATCGACGTGCTGGTGAACGTAGACGGTCGTGGGCGCGCTGCTGGTACCATTAATAACTGCGGTTACCAGGGCAATTCCGGGAGCACCGGGACTGCACATAGCGACACTGGCGTCCCAGGTGCCGGCGCAGGCGTTGCCATTGCTGGCGATCGAAAGAGGAGCGGGGGCGTTCGGGCTGCCGCTGGCGACAACAAATTGAATGTTGACGCCGAGGACCGTGCCGCCGGAGGCGTTCTTGCCGGTGGCGCTAAAGACTTGAGTGCCCCCGACGTCGATAGAGATCATGCCGCCCGGGCTCAGCGAAACGGTTTGCACGCCCCCGTTGCCAGCGTTGCTGCTGCTTTTACCAAGGCAGCCGGTGAAGGCGGCGACGAAGATGATGGCCAACGTAAGAAGAAAACCGGAACCGCAACGATGCATGAACCCTCCTCGCGTCCGTTTCCCAGGCGCGAGATTAATGTTGTTGGACGGAAAACTGTCAGTGTAGAAGGTCAGCTGCAAGGTTTCAAGGTTTCAGGGCGCTTAGAGACTTTGAAACCTTGAAACCTGCTCTTTCTTCGATGCGTCGAAGAGTGGTTGACGATGTGCAAGCTAGTTGTTATTATGAAACAGTTCCGCGAGTTAAGTCTGGCTTGCCTGTGTACGGCAGTCCTGTCGGATGCGCAACCCGCGCGGGCGACAGGCGCCGGGAAAATCTTGGCTGAGCTTTGAAGAAATACGTACCCGGTTGGAGTTGAAACCGGGGACGCCCTCGCTGAAACATCCTGCGAAAACCTTTGCGCCCGGGCGTATGGAGTCGAAGTCTGGGAGTCACGCGAGGCTATGCAGGAGGAAGCGGACGAAACGGAGCGCCTCCGAACCTGAAACGAGGGGAGGCGTGGCGTCACCGTCGTCGGCGATTTAGTCTGAGCGGGAACTGAACGAATTCTCACCGCCATTAGTGCGCGGGAGAGTATGGCTGGGCGCGACAGGGCCTGTGCCAGACCTGAGACGGGGCAAGCCCGTCTCCACGGGATTGTGTGGTCGCGGGAAATGTGCGGTTGGGTGGAATGTGTTGTGAAGACGCGGCTTGCCGCGTCTGGGAGTGGCGAGAGTGCCTACTTTTAATCAGTTGGTGAAGTTCGGCCGCGAGCGGACCCGGTACAAGACGGCGAGTCCGGCTCTGCAATCGTGTCCGCAGAAGCGCGGAGTTTGTACCCGCGTGTATACCCAGACGCCGAAGAAACCGAACTCGGCCCTGCGCAAAGTGGCGCGCGTGCGCCTGACCAATGGAATCGAAGTGACGACGTACATCCCTGGTGTCGGCCATAACCTGCAGGAGCACTCGATTGTGCTCATCCGCGGCGGCCGTGTGAAGGATCTGCCGGGCGTGCGTTATCACGTGGTGCGCGGAACGCTGGATGCAACCGGCGTCGCGGGCCGTAACCAGGGGCGCTCGAAGTACGGTACGAAACGCCAGAAGAAAGCGTAGTACGGAAGCAGAGCAGAGACGCGGCCTGCCGCGTCTAAGGCTCGAGCTGAAAGCAAAGAGCCAGGAGCTATAGCTGAAATGCCTCGTAAAGGACATATCGCCAAGCGGACGACCGAGGCCGACCCAGTGTATGGATCGGATCTGGTGACGAAGTTCATCAACTCGATGATGTGGCAGGGAAAGAAGTCGACAGCCGAGGGCATTTTTTATAAGTCGCTCGAGAAGTTGCAGGAAAAGGGTGGCGACGAAGCCCTGAAGCTGTTCACCAAAGCGGTCGAGAACGCCAAGCCGCTGCTGGAAGTGAAGACGCGGCGCGTGGGCGGCGCGAACTACCAGGTGCCGATCGAAGTCGCTCCCGACCGTAGGACGTCGCTGGCGATCCGCTGGATTGTGAGCTATGCGCGCGGTCGCGGCGAAAAGGGAATGATCGAGAAGTTGACGAACGAGTTGCTCGACGCCTCGAACGGCAAGGGCGCTGCTATTAAGAAAAAGGAAGACGTGCATCGCATGGCAGAGGCGAACAAGGCGTTCGCACATTACCGGTGGTAGAAGAGCTGCGAGCTGCGAGCAAAAGCTAACGACGAACGACCAGCGACTAACGACGGATTTTAAGAGCCCCAGAAAGAGAAAGAGTTAAAAGTCGTGCCCAGAACAGTCCCATTAGAACGTTGCAGGAACATCGGCATCATGGCGCACATCGATGCCGGTAAGACCACGACGACGGAGCGCATCCTGTTTTATACGGGAAAGACGCACCGTATCGGCGAGGTGCATGAAGGCACGGCCATCATGGACTGGATGGAGCAGGAGCAGGAGCGCGGCATCACGATTACGTCGGCGGCGACGACC
>DATEQN010000056.1:0-2567 GCA_035272625.1 Terriglobales bacterium
CGCTCCAGCGAAAGCGCGAGATGCACGCCGCGCTTGTCGTCGGCCACGGCGTGAATTTCGTCCACGATCACGGTCTCGACATCGCGCAAGATGGCGCGGCTCTTCTCCGCCGTTAGCAGGATGTAAAACGACTCGGGCGTGGTAACTAGAATATGCGGAGGGCGCTTCAGCATCAGGCGCCGGTCTTTCATCAGCGTGTCGCCCGTACGCACGGCCGTCCGTATCTCCGGCATGAGCAGCCCGCGCTCGCCGGCCATCTGCAGAATTTCTCCCAGCGGGATTTCGAGATTCTTCTGAATGTCGTTGCCGAGCGCTTTGAGTGGAGACACGTACAGAACTTCGGTGCGGTCGCGCAGTTCGCCAGCCAGCGCCTTGCAGACGAGCCGGTTAATGCAGGCTAGGAAGGCGGCGAGCGTCTTGCCCGATCCGGTCGGAGCCGAGATCAGCGTGGTGTGGCCGGCGAGGATGTGAGGCCAGCCCTGCTCCTGCGGTTCGGTCGGCGTGGAGAAGTGCGCGGTGAACCATTCCTGAACCAGCGGATGAGTCCAGGCGAGCGAAGGAGAGACTGCGGACGGCATGGGAAAGATTGTAGCGGGAATTTGTGGTTTCGTAAAACGTTCGCCTCGGGAAAACCGATTTGACAACATGTAGTAAGTTAGTGTATCTAATTACTGTGTATTTTACACATCGAGGAGCACACATGACGACAATAGCAAATTCCGTTTGGGTGGCTACCGCGTTGCTGCACCGGAGCAACCCACACGCCGTGGATTTTTCCGTTGGGGAAATCGTGGAGAAGACGACCCGGGAGGGACTTATAGACGGCTTCAGGCCCGGCCTCCAAGTGCACGTTTCGAAGCATTGCGTCGCCAATAAGTCTCCCAATTCAGAACGCCATCGCATGCTGTTTGGGACGACGCGGGGACGCAGGAGGCTTTTTAGAAATGGAGATCCTTTTGACGTCGATCGAACTCAGGGGAAGGTTCGTCCGGAAAAGCGGGACCTCCCGCCTGATTATCAGCCGCTTGTCGATTGGTACGATGCAGTCTACTCGAAACAGACATTGCCGCCTGCGGCGGAACTTATCAGCGAGACGGCATCCGGCTCAGAAACGGCGTTTGTGAGTTCCGCGGGGGCGTTTGTCATCCCGGGCCATCTTAGAAAGGAACTCGGCATCAGTGAGGGCACTCGCCTGTCGATCCATCGCGAGCGAGACCGTCTTGTGCTCCGGCCCATCACGGACGAGTTGATCCGCAGCCTCCGGGGCCGCTACAAAGGCACGCCTCTGGTAGAGGATCGAGAGAGTGAGCACCGGGTTGAGAAAGATCGGCTGACTCGATGAGCAAAACCTATGTACTCGACGCGAACGCGCTACTGGATCTTCTAGTGAATGGACCCGGAGCCGAACGCGTCGAGCGCCTAATCAAGGGGGCTCAACCGACTACACCACTGCTGGTTTCGGTGGTCAACTGGGGAGAGCTCTTCTATATCTCCTGGCAGCGGCATGGTGAGGAATCGGCTAGGCAGACGTTGGCCGATCTTTTGCAGCTTCCCATCCGAATCGTTCCCGTTGATGTTGCCCAAGTCCTCAAAGCAGGGGAATTGAAGGCGGTGCACAAAATCCCATACGTAGACTGCTTTGCCGCCGCATTAGCTACCCTGAATCAGGCCACGCTCGTCACTTCCGACCGCGACTTCGAAAAGCTCGGCCGCCATTTCCCCGTCCTGTGGGTCGCTCGCTCGTAAAACATCGCGTTAGAATTTTCACGTTGCCGAGGCGGAGTGCAGGCGCAGCGGCAGCACCGAAGCGTAGTTCTGGAAATCCCGATCGGTGGTGAGAATGGCCCAGCCGCGACGGTGGGCGGCGGCGCAGATCAGGAAATCGACGGCCGATCCGGCAATGCCACGGCTACGGCATTGGTTGCCCATGCGGGCAGCGTCCTCGTAATCCTCTGCTTCGAGCGCTGGCTCGCGAAAGGCTCGTAAATAGTCGCGGATCTTCTTGAATTGAGCTTCCTCGCGGATGCCGGAGAGTAACTCCTGGCGGATCGGTCCAACCATCTGCGCGCGTCCCTCGCGAATCAATTCGGCCAGGGCGTTGGCCAGACCCTGTTGTGATCCGCTGAGATGCTTGGGGCGCCGCCGCAGCGCCAGCGACCAGACCGGGGTATCCACGAGCACCATCATGGCCGCGATTGGCCGCTTGCACGACGTGAACTCCGTCGCCGTTCCGCCTTGTAATCGTAGGAGGGATCGAAAGTGACGGTGCCAAAGGCATCCAGTATGCTCATCTGCTTTCGCCGTCGGACGTACTCATCCAGAGCGGCGGTCACCGCTTCTTTCTTGGTCTTGTGCTTTCCGGCCCGCCGGGCTGCTTCGATGAGGCGGTCGTCCAAGGCGAGGTTGGTGGCCATGTGTAAAGTGTTACACATAGTTATGTGTGAGCAAAGACAGAAATCGTAGGCAGTAATGGGCGGGGTGCAGTCAACGGCTGCGGAGCTTCGCTCCGCTGGACGGGGCAAAGCCCCGTCCCCACACGAGCATCTCCACACGAGCCAACCCGCAGC
>DATEQN010000057.1:0-93636 GCA_035272625.1 Terriglobales bacterium
TGTTGTGCTCTCCTAATGCAACTAGGTGAAAGGTTGTCTTGCCCAGATCGATGCCGATAGATGTGATGTGCATGGATGATCCTCCTGATGTAAACTGCCGAGCCGTAATCCTACCCGGCGGCGGACCATCTCATTAATCCCGATATCGCTCATTTACCAGCGGTCAAAACGTGTAAACGCCTGCTGACAACAATTGACATCAACTTCCGTCTTGCCCGTGATGCGACACAAATGTGTAAATACGGCATAAAAACGCCAAGTGCGTTCTCAATTGACAATTACTGACACGGCAGCAGATACTGCAATCGGCGCATGTAGGGTGCATCGGCACGTCGTCGAAGGGGCAATGCCCACCTACCGATCTCATCGTGGAGGCCTGCATGCCCAATCTAGAAAACCTCAAAAAACAAGCTAAGCTCATATTGCGTTGGCATCGCGAACGGCACTATCCCGTCGCCGCACAAATCCGCGGGCTTATGCCTCGTTTCCTGAATATGTCCGACTCGGAGATTCTTGCAGCGAGCTTTAAGCTCAGCGATGCGCAAGAAATGGTCGCAAGACAGCAAGGCTTCGATAGTTGGCAAGCCCTGAAAACCGGACTTTCGCCCACGTCGCTCAAGGTGAAATCATCGCCATCCAAAGCAACGATTGTCGGTGCAGAGCCGCAACTGTTCGTCACCGATATCAAGAGATCATGCGAATTTTTCCGTGAAAAGTTAGGCTTTTCGGTTGTATTCAGTTATGGCAAACCTCCCTACTATGCACAGGTGGGTCGCGACGGGGCGCGTCTCAATCTAAGGTGCGTCGAGCGACCAGTAATCGAGTCGACGGTCCGCGATCGGGAGGAACTGTTGTCGGTATCTATGACCGTCGCCACAGCCGACGAGATCAAACTACTGTTTCTTGAGTTTCAGTCCGCTGGCATTACCTTTCGCCAGAAATTAAAGAAGCAGCCTTGGGGTGGCAAAAATTTCGTCGTCAAAGACCCGGATGGAAATCTGCTGCTGTTTGCTGGACCCGCAAACTAACAGCCACGAAGCCGAACTTTTGCAGATCGAGCGCGGGTCGTCGGCTAGTCGGAAGTTACCGTCAGTTGATGATAAATCCCAATTACACTCACGATCAATTTCTTCTCGTATACTTCACGGCAAGACCCTGCACCGTTGCATCGGAGGAATGATGGAGTATCTACTTGTCCTGAACGATTCCCCCTACGGAAGTCAGCGTACCTACAACGCACTCCGCTTGGCCGGCGCGCTGGCGAAGGGCGCGACCATGGAAGTCTCCATTTTCTTGTTGGGCGACGGGGTGGTCAGCGGATTGCGGATGCAATCCCCGTCAGATGCGTCCTATAACGTTCAGGAAATGCTGCGGCTTTTGGCTGCGCAAGGTGTCTCAATCGGTGCCTGCCGCACTTGTTTGGAGGCGCGTGGGATTGACGATGCCGCGCTCGTCGCTGGCATCAACCGCCGCACCTTGGACGACCTTCGCAAATGGACAGAGGAAGCCACGAAGGTGTTAGTGTTCTGACCGGGCAGTCGGAGTCTGCGCGCCCCAAAACATCGAACATGCACAATTCCCCGCTCCGACGCCCACGCTGACACCGTGCACGCCGTGCCGGAAGTTCCGGAACCGGGACCTTTCAACCGAACAGAACTGACACGCCTCAATTGGCGACAAATCCCGCGGGATGTTGGGCATCATCAGGCGGTCCGTTGCCGTCGGCCTATCAAGTCGACAATCACTGCGCCCAAGACCAGCAAGCTGACTAGAGAAATCACCCCCAGCGATATGACGCAGTAGATGCACCATACGCCCAACACGGCGGACTCAATGTGGGCGAGATAGAGCGCAAAGCCCAGTCCACCCAGCGCCGCCACCAGCATCACCCGGTAAGCTTTCCTGAAGGCAAGCACGCCAAGTAGCAGATATCCCGCGATGCCGATCACTGCCACAGGAATTCCAAAGAGCATGGCGTATGGACTGTGATTCACCATGCCGCAATCCCAGCGTTCATTGATGCTGCAAGGCGAGGCGTCGGTGCGGTAATGCTCGCGCAACGCAAGCGAAGAAGCGACGATACCGGCGACGGCAAGCAGGATCAGCACCCATCTCATGCAAGACTCCCAGTCCAAAGTGAAGTTGTATACCTACAATTATTATCCACGATAGCGGCCAACCAATATCTGCCCGTCAATCGTGGTAACGCTGCTCGCCCGCCGGTATCGGGACGCTAAGGCGATTCTGCGGCGGAGGCAACGGACACGTCGCATAGGCGGTGAAGGCGCAGGGCGGGTTCACCAGCCGATTGAAGTCGAGCCAGACTTCGCCGGGCTGAGTTACGCCATGGTCGGGCAGTTCGGTGTAAAGAAAGCGTCCGGCACCGTAAGTCGTAGTCTTGCTGGTAGCGTCACGCATAATAAAGAAAAGATCGGTCGATTGGGGATCTTCGAGCACGGGCTCCAGCCTGAGAACTTGCCCATCGAGACTAAATTCGGCGATGCC
This sequence comes from Terriglobales bacterium, assembly GCA_035272625.1. GTDB lineage: Bacteria > Acidobacteriota > Terriglobia > Terriglobales > Acidobacteriaceae > Acidiflorens. The sequence continues at coordinate 2,506 of DATEQN010000057.1, forward strand.
CGGCGCGGGCAGATGGGTCGTGGTGCCAAGGACGGTTGGAATGTCGAGCACTTTGGGAGGGTTGTACGGGATCCAGCGCGCGTGCACGCGGTAGGCGGCATTCGGCGCGTACCAGCGCAATCCATGGAAGCCGACGCGGGTGGGAGCTTGCAGATCCTTGACGCGCAGGGCGAATTGTTCGTCGCGATGAATCACGATGATGGTGAGCGTGCCAATCGTCAGCTTCGAGGGTTTGTCGGCATCGTCAGCGAGCAGGTCCTGCTGCTTCGCGGGTTGACCATCGACCAGGAGATCTTTGGGGAAACCTTCGGCCGGAGGCAGCAAGCGCACCACACCTTTCTCAAGACGCACGACCGCGATATGCGCCAGCCCTCTTCCCGCGATCTGAACGCGGCAGTCTTCAGCCGATCCGAAGCTGTTGTCCCCTTCCTTCAGCCATCCGAGGGCGATCAAAGAAAGCCAGCCTTCCGGAGCCTGAAGGTTGGTTGCCCGCTTAGAGCGCCAAGCGAGCAGATCGCGCTGCCATGAAGCTTGATCGTCAGCACTCTGACCGCCGGAACTCTGACCGCCGGAACCCGCAGCGAGCTTCTGCGAAAGCATCGCCACCAGAACGAGCGCTGCCGCCAGCAATTTTCTCTTCATTTGCAAGTCTCCGTTTTCTCAGCTCCGCGACTTCCTTAAAAAGATAAAACTGCGCCGTCGCGGACATGCTGAATTGGCGTTTCGACGTGTTCGCCCGCACCGCGTCGACCGGGAATATGACTAAGTACATCCCCTCGGTAAGAATGTTTTGGGGCTCAGTGCCGAGTGTCGGCTGGACCTCAAAGCAGACGGACATTCCTTTCAAGTAATTCGTTGCCCCTAGAAGGATGAGTTGCCGGAAGCTGCCTGCAGCAAGATGGTCAACGGCGGGACGTGTTCCGGTTTCACGTACCGGTTCACCAGGAAGCGCTTGCCGTCTTTGGCCACGTCATAGGTAAAAACATCGGTGCTGGAAATCGGAGCGCGCCCGTGAATCTGGAACAGCGGCGCGGGCGTACCCGTCGCGAAAATACTTGCGCCGTTGACCGGCACCGACATCAACATGCCGCTCGGAGCAATATAGAAAATTTCTTTGCCGTCTCCGCGCCAGCGCGGCTCAGTGCCGCCGCCGCGCGACACCTGCCACTTTCCGGCAGCACCGGGGAACGACGTAACGTAAATCTCCCACCCGCCGGACTCGTCGGAGGCATAGGTCACCCATTTTCCATCGGGAGAAATCTGTCCGTTGGTCTCGCTGCCCTTGCTGGTCAGGAACCGAGTGGGCTCTCCGCCGGCAACGGGCAGCAATTCCAGATAGTTGCCTAACGCAGTCTGACGTGTGCACAGAATCTGCTGGTCGTCCGCAGACCAGGAATTAGGAACAATGTCGTCCATCGACGACCTTGGGATAGTGAATCTCTTGCGCTCGCGCTCCAGGCCAGTCGCCGGTTTTAAGTACACACTGGAGCCGTTGGCGTCACCCAAGCGGTAGGCCAGCATGCCTCCATCTCGCGACCATACCGCCGCTACTTCTTCCGCGGGGTCAAACGTGAAACGCGAGTTGCCCGCTCCGGTTGTGCTTTCGATCCAGATATCCACGTTAACTGCCTTCTCGTCGCTGATATCGAGGGCGACGCGACTGCCGTCGGGAGAAAGCGTGGGGTTGTCCATGATGGCCGGATCGCCGATATGGCCCAGTTCTTTGCCCGACCGATCCATCCAGGTGAGCGCGGACTCCGCCGCCCCGACGCTGGTGTTGTAGATTAACGTTCCACTCTGGGCGACGGCGAAAGCCGACCAGTAAGTGGAGGGCTGAAATCCGATCGCATTCGCGACCACGGTCGTGCTGCCCGACACAGTGGCGGCGGATGCGTCGAAAGCAATGCTGACCAACTGCCTTTGCTCATCCGCATAAAACAAGTTGTGGGCATCGTAGCCAAAACTCGAATGACAGAGGGCAACAAGTTTTCTGTCCTTGCCTTCGAGAGAACTGAGGTAGATGCCGCTCAAGCGGTCGTCCTTGAGGTTTCCGAAGTTACCGGCCCAGAATAAGAAATGGTTGCCGTCGGGAAGAAAAAGAGGCCAGCGATGGGTTTGATCCTCCGCGGTCCTGATGCCTTGCGTGACCGGCGCCATCCCCGTCCCGTCGGCATTGATGCGCTGGAGGGGACTGTTGGCGTCCGGCGCGTAGATGATTACACCCTTGCTTCCCCAGCTGCCGCCGCGTCCCGCCAAAGCGGGGGCGAGCACCTGCGGCGTGCCCCCTGAGATCGTCATTTTCTGCAACCTGCCATTGGCGAAAAATCCAACAGAGGCGCCATCCGGCGACCAGAAGGGATAACTCGCGCCCTGCGTCCCCGGCAGCAGCGTGACGTTCGGAGATCCTACGCGCTGCACAAAGAGCATGGGCAATGCGGAGCTTTCTTCCGGCGATACAAACACCAGGATGGAGCCGTCGCGCGAAAGCGCCATGTGGCTGATGCTCATTTCGTCTGGAACCGCCATGGCAAACTGCATGCGGGTCGTTGGCACCGGACGCCGGGCGACAAACCACGTCACAGCGGCGACCGCAACCAGCGCCGCCGCGACGGAGACCCAGAGCAACAACGGCTTTCGGCGAGGCACGGCCACGGCGCGTGCCATACCGCTCGTCTCGGTTCCGGAGAGCGCGCTCAGAGCAAACGACAGATCTCGCGCCGACTGGAAGCGCTGTTCCGGGTTCTTCTCCAGGCAGCGGCGAACAATGCGCTCAAGGGCGGGAGAGACGAAATGAGCGGGATCGGACAACTCCGGCGGGTCGTCCTTCAAAACCGCGGTCATGGTTTCGGCCGTCGTGTCGCGGTGGAAGGCGCGCACGCCGGAAAACATTTCGTAGAGCACAGCGCCGAACGCAAAAATATCGGTGCGAGGATCCGCGGCCTCGCCGCGTACCTGTTCCGGCGCCATGTAGCCCGCCGTGCCCATGACTACGCCGACCGCAGTATGCGGACTGGAGAGGGTGACGTCGTCCGACCCCGCCTGTTGCGCCAGCTTCGCCAAGCCAAAATCCAGAATTTTGATGCGCTCGTCTTTCGTGACGAAAATGTTTTCGGGCTTCAGGTCACGGTGGACAATCCCCTTCTCGTGCGCCGCCGCCAGCCCGTGCGCAATCTGAACTCCATATTCGATCGTCTTACGCTGCGGTAGCGCGCCACCGTCCAGCGCCACGCGCAGGCTTTCGCCCTCCAGAAGCTCGGAGACCAGAAACGGCGAGCCATTCTGCTGACCGATATCAAATACAGCCAGGATATTGGGATGGTTCAGCGCCGCCACCGCTCGCGCCTCTTGCTCAAAGCGACGCAGGCGGTCGGGTTCGCGGGCAAAAGATTCGGGGAGAATCTTCAGCGCGACATCGCGCCCCAGGCGCGTATCCCTCGCGCGATAAACTTCTCCCATGCCGCCAGCGCCGACCAGAGCATGGATCTCGTAGGGACCTAGTTTTGTGCCGGAGGTAAGGGACATGTGTCCGCGCCATTATATATGTCGCGAGAAGCGTGCTGGAAGCTGACAAACTTTCGCGGTTTTCCCCCCGAGCATACCAAAACCGGCTGGGAACCAGACCGCCCTCGGGGGCAAGGCGCGGATGTGAATTTGCAACCATCGACACCAGTTCCCTCACATCTCCCCATCGAAAAGGGGGAGACGAGGGCAGCCAAATTAATTCGAGCGCTCTTTTTACAGACTCTTTACTGAACCGTAACGCTAACGGCCGCGGAAGGAATGCCGTTGGCCACAACCACCAGAGTACTCTCGCCCGTTTCCATCGTCGCCGGCACATCGAAGTGTGTTGACACCGTTGCCGTGCCGGTAGCCACGCCCATCGTACTGTGATCGTGGGTTCTGGCATAAAACACGTGCTGCGTGCTGTTGTTCGTAATTCGCACCAGCGGATAATTTGTCGCCGTTTGCAACTCGTCTCCAAAAGCTGCCGCTTGCGACAAACCATTGAACTGCGTGCCGGAGATTGAGTAGGTCGATCCGCGAGTGACCGTAGACGGATAACTCGAAATCGTTGGAGCCCACGAAGGCTGGTATGCTCCAGGATAAGTGTAAGTCTCCGTCAAATCAAAGCCGCCGACCAGCACTTCGCCGGTAGGTAACACCATCAGACTTGACTCGACAAACGGCACTGGAGTGAGGAACGGTCCGGGAGTAAGGTTCGTTCCATCGAACACATAAGAAATCCCGGTATCGCCTTCCACCAGCACGTTGCCATTCGTCAGCAGGACAGCAAACGAATCGCCGGCGTTGTCATCGTTCTCGAAAACAGGACCGGGTGTCCATGTGCCCGTTTTGGTGTCGTAAATGGACGTGTTCCCAGGGTTTGTCTCGAAAACCGACGAAATCGTCGTCCAAGACCCGGTTACAAACACCGTTCCGTCCGGACGCAGGATCTGCGGTCCAATCTCCCCAGGCGGAAAGTAGCAATAGCGCGTGTCGCCGGTACCATAAGGAACGCAACCGGCCTCGGTCGTTGGGGAACGCAAATCGGCGATCGTGCTGCCCGCGCTCACCCACTCTTGCGCCGCGGGCGAATAGATCTCCGAGTTGGGAGCGTGCAACACATCCGCGGTCAGAATCGAGCCGTCGGGTAGCAGGGTCCAGCCCTCTTCCGCGTTGAAATCGCTCTTACCCTTCGAACTCAGTGCAGTCCAGGTCAGAGTTTTGGGATCGAGTTCCGCCATGTTTTTGGTAAGCTTCTGGCCAACCACGAACTTGCCATTCGGCAGAACCAGCGCCGGCGAATCTCCGATAAAGTCCCATCCTGGCGGCGGAGCCAGCGAGGTCCAGGTGTCGGTTGTGGGATCGTAGACCGCGCCCAGGTTGGTGAGGGTGAAGACGCCGAAGTTGTATTCCCCGCCCGTAATCACCAGCCGCCCGTCGGCCAATACCGCGGAAGCATTGGCGTAGGGCGCGTATCCGGGGGGAAGACTGGCGAGTTGTGTCCAGGTTCCGTTCAGGTAGCTGCCGGTGATGTCGGGCGTGAGCTTCCACCAATCGTAATCGTTGTTCCCTTGCGCCATGACCGTGCCGTCAGTCAACTGAAACGTCATCACGATTCCGTCCGGCGGCTGGTTGACGAGCGGGGTCAGGGTCTGCGCCAGCGACGTGCCGAACACGGCAAGCAGAAGCGCCATGAATGTAAGAACAAATCTTGTGGACAAAATGCGCCGAAAGCTGCGGCAGGCAGCGGGCGCAGGGCCTTTCCGCGGAGTTGAGCCGTTGATCACTTGCAAACCTCCTGGTGCCGTGACGATAGGCGGGAACCCATGGTAGCAAAAGCCGCGAAATTGGGGAAGTTTGAAAAACCACGTCCGGCGCGGCTTTCCGGCTCTCGAGCTCATCGCCTGTGTTCCGGGACTCTGTGGTCCAATTCACCAATCGCTGCGGCGCCCGGACGTCCGGATTTCCTATAGCCATACCCACAATTCATTGACTTGCCGTGCTTTGGCTCCTAATATGGTCGCTTCCCGGTGCGGGCGCTTCGTTGATCGCGCAAACATGATAGTGCAACCATAATCGGTCTAAGTATGATCGGCCAAACCATCTCGCACTACCGCATCATCGAGAAATTGGGCGGCGGCGGCATGGGTGTTGTCTACAAGGCCGAGGACACACGGCTGCATCGTTTTGTCGCGCTCAAGTTCCTGCCCGAAGATGTTGCCCGAGATCCGCAGGCCCTCGCCCGTTTTCAGCGCGAGGCCCAGGCCGCATCCGCACTGAATCACCCCAACATCTGCACGATTTACGACATTGGCGAGCAGGACGGTCAGGCCTTCATCGCCATGGAGTTTCTCGACGGAACAACGTTGAGACATCGCATTGGCGCGAAACCGCTGGAGATTGAAACCGTGCTGTTGCTCGGCATCGACATTGCCGACGCTCTCGACGCCGCCCACTCCGAGCAAATCGTCCATCGCGACATCAAACCGGCGAATCTTTTCGTGACCAAGCGTGGTCATGCCAAAATTCTGGACTTCGGACTCGCTAAGCTGACACTGCGTAGCAATCGGATTGCGGAACTGTCGGGAGCAACCGCCGAAGAAACGCTACCGAGCGAAGACCACCTTACCAGTCCGGGCACCACGCTCGGCACGGTTGCCTATATGTCGCCGGAGCAAGTGCGCGGTAAAGAACTGGACGCGCGCACCGACCTGTTCTCTTTCGGCGCAGTGCTCTACGAGATGGTGACCGGCACGGTTCCATTCCGTGGCGAAGGTTCGGGCGACATTTATGACGCCATCATGCACAAGGCGCCAACGGCTCCCGTGCGTCTGAACCCGGAAGTTCCGGTTGAACTCGAACGGATCATCAATAAAGCTCTGGAGAAAGACCGCGATTTGCGTTATCAGCACGCGTCCGACATGCGAGCCGATCTGAAGCGGCTGAAGCGGGAAACGGAATCAGGCAGGGTGGTCACCGACTCCGCATCCGTGGGATCTTCCGCCTCGGTTCAGGCAGGGTCTCCTCAGCCAGGCTCCGCCGCGCAAGGCTCTTCTGCATCAGGATTTCATGGCGCAGCGGTTTCATCTTCCGCCTCCGCATCGTCCAGTTCGGTGCTGGTCGCCGAAGCCCGCCGCCACAAAGGAACGCTGCTCGGCACCGCTGTGGTGGTCTTGGCATTGGTGATCGCCGCCGGGTTTGGCGTTTATAAATTTCTGGGCAAGAACGCACCGCCAATCGATACCCGCAACATCGCTATTCGTCCCCTAACCGACCACGGCCAGGTCGTCGGGTTTGCCACCATCTCGGCTGACGGCAGATTGATGGCGTACGGCCGGCGGGAAGGCGAACGCAGCCTGCGAGTGAAGCAAGTAATTACCGGCAGCGAGGTCACGGTCGTGCCCCCGCAAACCGGTTTTTTTGGCTCTGGGGCTACGTTCACGCCGGACGGCAACTATCTTTACTACACCCACATCGATCCGGCCAACGGAAACAACATGAACCTCTATAGTGTGCCTGCCCTGGGCGGGGCGTCGCGGCAAGTCGTGAGCGACGTCGCCAGCAAGACGGCATTTTCACCAGACGGCAAGCGCATGGTCTACCGCCGCTTCATCCAGGAAAAAGCCGAAGATCAGTTGCTGGTGGCGAATGCGGATGGCAGCGGTGAAAACGTTATCCTGCGCCATGAGTCTGGGATCAGGGGCTTTAATACTGACCCCTCCTGGTCGGCTTCAGGCGACCTCATCGCCGTGGGTGTCCTGGAGTTGGGAAAGAACACTCTAGCATCCATTCTTGTGGTCACCCCGGAAGGCAAGTTGGTCAAGAGCTTTCCCCTGCCGATGCTCGTGAATAGCCTGGCATGGCTACCCGACTCCTCCGGGTTGTTCATTGTCGGCGCCGAAAAATCGACCGGTTTGCGTCCGCAGATCTGGTTTCAGCCCTATCCCGCTGGAGAGCCGTTCAAGGTCAGCAACGACTTGAGTCAGTACAACTCGCTTAGCGTTACGGCGGACGGTAAGTCGTTCGTTACTACCCAGACGCGCCAACAGTCAACGATTTATGTGGGCGATTCTCCCGCCGTGATGAACGACAAAATCGATTGGAAGCTCACTCCAATCTCGACTGAACAAGCGACCGGGCTCTCCCTGTCATGGACGGCGGCGGACAAATTATTGCAAGTGGATAACGCGGTTCACGCCTACGTGACCAACAGCGACGGCAGCAACCGGGTTCACCTCCTGGAGAGCAACCCTTTGGTTGCGGATGTGACTGCCTGCGGCCCAGCGGACATGGTCGTGCTAGCCATCGTTTCCGAAGACAACCAAGTGCAGTTGTGGCGGCTGAACGTTGCCACCGGAGAGTTGAAGCAGCTCACCTTTGGGAAGTTTGAGAGGAGTCCTTCCTGCACGCCGGACGGCAAATGGGCGGTGTATCAAGCATTCATTCCCGCCGATAGCATGGCACGCATTTTCAAGGTCCCAACCGACGGGGGAACGCCGATGGAATTGGCCCGAGGAACCCTTTCTTCGTCGCCTGCGGTTTCTCCCGACGGCTCCTTAGTGGTCTACGGCAAGATTGACGGACAGGGAGCCGGCGCAAAATCGAAGTTCATTGTGCAGAAACTGGAAGGCGGCGCGCCCGCGCAGGAGATCGAAGCTCCGTCAAATTATTCCCTCGTCGGTTGGACCCCCGATGGGCACGCAATCACGTACGTGCACAACACGACGGGGAATACGACAAATGTGTATATGCAGCCTCTGGCTGGGGGCGCACCGGTGCAGTTGACCCACTTCGATTCAGAGCCAGCCGTCGTTTCAGCCTATGCCTGGTCCCGGGATGGCAAGAAATTCGCCATCACCCGCTCTCGCTACAACGATACCGATGTCGTCATGTTCAGCGGCTTCCGGTAGCGTCCGTAGTACAGGTGTGATTCGTATCAGGGCATGCCTTCAGGCATGCCGCAAGAGCGTTGGCCTCAAACGCGCCTTCAGGCGCGGCACGGACACGGAAAGGAGCGCGGCTCATGCTGGAGATTCAGACCAAGGCCCTGCAACCTGACATTGTTGTCCTGGAAATAACGGGAAGAATCACGCTTGGCAGGGAGAGCAAGCAACTGGAATGGGCTGTCGAGAACCTCGTGGGTGAGGGGCGGAAAAAGGTTATCTTCGACCTGGCCGGCGTGACCAACGTCGACAGCACTGGGATTGGGATCATCGTGATGTCTTCCGGCAAATTAAAGAAGGCGGGAGGAGAACTCCGAGTGGCGGGCGCCACCGCGCATGTCGAAGACGTTTTGAAGATGACGAACATAGATCAGATTGTCGTATTACACGCCACCACCGCGGCAGCGGCGGCAAACTTCTGACGCATCGGCTTCTGAGCAATCTGTCACCGCTCATTACTTCAGCGTGTCGCTGCTGTAAAGCTGCCCAAGTTGTGTGCGGCAACCATACGCCATCCAGCGGCCATCCAGCGTAATGGCGGTTGGCGTATTCATGGGCCTCAGACCGGTCGCGTCTTTCGGCGTTATAGTCTGCCACAGTTCACGCCGGCCGGACTCTATGTCGAGCTTGTAAATGTTGAGGCCGGTAGCGGTTGTTGCCTGCACAAATACGTGCTTCGAGTCCGACCAACCGATCGGAAACTCCCCAGTCTGAATACCCGCGATCGGCTTGGAGCTACCTTCCGACAAGGAGCGGACGGCGAAGGCCCCATTCTGATAACTAATGAATGAATTGCCGTCCGGCGCAACCGCTCTCCACGGAGCGCTCCCCGGCGACAGTTGTTTTGGTGTCGAGCCATCTACATCCGTGAGGTAGACGGCCTCCGCCTGACCAGACTGGTTGGCGAGCAACAGAATATGGTGTCCGTCCGGGAACCATTGCGCCGATCGCGGCTGCATCCCATCCCAGTGCAACACGCGCGCCTGTCCCGCGCCCACCGGCACAATCTGGAGGCGCTGCGCGGGATCATCCGGGAGGATTACGATCGCCCATTTTCCATCGGGAGTGATGTCGGTGGCATATCCGCCTCCGGTGAGGCGAACCGCGGGAGAGCCGTCGTTCCTCCGCACATACACCGAGTAGTCGTTGCCTGACTGTTCCGATAAATCGGTGAACAATACTTCACTTCCGTCCCGGGACAGCCGTGGACCCCAACTGTAGGAGAGCCAACTCAGGTCGCGTTCTTGATTGGAGCCGTGCTCCACCATCGCCATGGTCCCGCGGGCTTCTTCGGTCGAAACCAGGGCTCGACCCGACGCTGCGATGTCGAGGATGCGCGTCGGCGCCGTGCCGCAATACACAGTCCTTTGCTTGCCCGACAATGTAACGGCATGGATGCACCACTGCTCCCCTGATACCGCGGCTGAGAACCATATCTCTTTCCCCGACGGAGCCCACGCCAATCCCTCTAACGATTCCCATCCGCTCGATAGGGTCCGCAACTGACCGGATCGGTCAACCAGCGCAAGATCGCCCCGATCATCCGGATTCGGCGGGTGACGAAACAGCGCCACCTGTTTTCCATCCGGAGAAACTCGCATATCGCTCATCCAGCCTTCGCCTTCGAGCAGCACCTTTCCGATGGGATATTGCAGGCGCCACTTGTTGTTGGCGCGGTCATTGCTGCGATCAATGACGGCGAGTTCGTTCCCGTCTGGTCCCCAGTCGGCGTCAACGACGTTCTCCAACAGCTCGCGGGGCGCACTGCCGCCCAGAGGAGAAGTGGCCAGCGTACCTCCCCATTCATAGTGGGCAAAATATTTTGGCCGCATCAGGACGGCCATTTGACCCTGGCGGGAGATGGCCAGCAGCAAAGCGCCGTTCAGACCCACCGGAGTCGATGCCGGATAGTCCTCGCGAATACTGTAAGTGTCGGGCGCTCCTCCGCCAGACTTTGCGTCGAACTTGGCGCTGTAGAAGACAGTTTTCGCATCCGGCCCAAATCGGCCTCGAATGACCTCGCCGCGATGGTACGACACCCGGGTGAACGTCGGCGGCGCCGCAGGGGCTGGTCGCAAGTACCAGGCGATAGCTGCTCCCAACGCGAGGCCAAGAACGGCTGCCGCCGCGACGAATGCTGGCCAGCGCGGCTTCCCGGCATCGCCTGCAATCGCGGCGTTCGCCGCCGTCCTCGAAGTCGTGCCACTCAATGCTTCGAGCGCGAAAGCAAGGTCCTTCGCGGATTGGAAGCGCTGCTCCGGCTGCTTCTCCAGGCAGCGGCGCACAATGCGTTCCAGTCCGGGCGCGACCGGATGATTCATCTCGCTGAGTTCCGGCGGATCTTCTTTCAGAATCGCGGTCATCGTCTCGGCGGCAGTATCGCGGCGGAAGGCGCGCTCCCCGTAAATCATCTCGTATAACACCGCCCCAAAAGCAAAAATATCGGTGCGGGAGTCGATTGCCGAGCCGCGCACCTGCTCCGGCGCCATGTAGCCCGCGGTGCCCATGACCATGCCGGCTTCCGTCGGCGAACTGGTCAAAGTCAAGCCATCGGATTGATTCTTGGCTCCGCGAGCATTCGGTGCCAGCTTCGCCAGGCCGAAATCGAGAATCTTCACCCGGCCTTCGCGTGTGACAAAGACGTTTTCCGGCTTCAAGTCGCGATGGATGATGTTCTTCTCGTGAGCTGCCGCCAGTCCCTGCGCGATCTGCGCTGCGTAATCGGACGCCTTGCGCGGCGATAGCGCACCGTTCTCGAGTTCGGCGCGCAGGCTGTTGCCCTCCAGAAGTTCCGAGACGATAAAGGGCGATCCGCCCTCTTCACCGATATCGTGAATGGCCAGGATGTTGGGATGATTGAGCGCCGCCACCGCGCGCGCCTCTTGCTCAAAACGCCGCAGCCGGTCGGCATCGCGCGAAAAAGATTCCGGCAGGACTTTCAGCGCAACCTCGCGGCCGAGTCGGGTATCGCGCGCCCGATATACTTCCCCCATACCGCCCGCGCCCAGCGGGGCCAGGATTTCGTAGGGGCCGAGTTTCGTACCAGAGGTAAGGGTCATCCGTGCGCGCCATTATAGTGGAAGCCTCTGAAAAGCTGGCACCCATCATGCCAGCGAAGGTTTGGAGGCGCGGGTCGGAATCGAACCGACGTATAAAGGTTTTGCAGACCTCTCCCTTACCACTTGGGTACCGCGCCCGGCCACTTCACAGTAGAGTCTCCAGAGTGGATTTGTCCAGAAGAGCTTGGGCTCGCATCTTGATTGGCATTGGTATCAGCCTCGTTCGTATTCTCCGGCAACCGAATTTGTGCTACAACACCGAACATGAGTTCGAACTCAAATGCTTCTGGAATCGCATCTCGTTCCACGAGTTCGCCGATCGCGATTGAGACGGCAGCGAACGTACCCGCGAATCCGAAAAAGGACGCGGCGTCGATCTGCCCAAATTGCTCGACCGAGTTGCGCGGACGCCGCTGCAAGGTAGTTTGCAAGAAGTGCGGCTTCTACTTGAGCTGCTCTGATTTTTACTGAGGCAGGCGACGGTCCTCGCGCGATTTCCTCCACAACCTTCTACAATGGACCAGACTTCGTTTTAATTCTCACACCAGGAGTTTGAAATGCAACGCAAAGCGAGTGCAGTGTGGAAGGGCGGTCTTAAGGATGGAAAAGGGACGGTTTCGTCCACCAGCGGCGTGCTTTCGAATACGCCGTATTCGTTTACCACGCGGTTTGAAAACACTCCGGGGACAAATCCGGAAGAACTGATTGCGGCGGCGCATGCGGCGTGCTTTTCGATGGCGCTGTCGGCCCAACTGGGAGGCGCGAAGCTGACGCCGGAAAGCATCAGCACGGCCGCTACGCTCACCATGGAGAACATCGAGGGAGGCTGGACCATCACCGCTGTGCATCTGGATGTGGTCGCCAAGGTGCCGGGCGCGAGCGCGGAGGCCTTCACCACGGCAGCGCAAAACGCAAAAGCGGGTTGCCCGGTGTCGAAGGTGCTCAACGCCAAGATTACGATGGATGCGAAATTGGGCTAGGGGGTTCGTTTCCCCGTAGAGTGAGACGGGGCAAACTCCGTCTCTACAGTTGGAAGAACCTGCTAACTTTGTGAGCGCAAGATCTGGCGCAGCTTTTGATTGATCCTTACCGCTTCCTGCGAAGCCTGATCGATCAGTTCGACCCAGCGCCGCGTATTCTCGGGCGGACCGGCTTGCGAAATCAGGTAGGTGGCTTGCACGATGGTTTCAAGCGCATTGCTGAGATCGTGCGCCAGAGTGCGGAGGTCTTTCGCCAGCTCTGCCGGGATTTTATCGGAAGCATCTCCCATGGTCTTGGGCGGTCCGGCGCCTTGCGCTCGTTTGACAGCCAGACGCCAGCCAGTAGATAGTAGTGTAGTCGCTCCTGTAGTCGTCCTAAACAGGGGCCCTGCCGATTTTTTCTCTTATGCGGATATGGCGGAACTGGCAGACGCGCTAGGTTCAGGTCCTAGTGGCCGCAAGGTCGTGGAGGTTCGAGTCCTCTTATCCGCACCAATCACAGCTCTTGGCATTTAGCTCTTGGCATTTAGCTCGCAGCTTTCTCTCAGGCGCCAGCCGAGAGCCGGTGGGTGCTGCGGCTTTGCGCAATACCGTACTGACGGATCTTATAGAGCAACGCTTTGTAGCTGATCTTCAGCAGCGCCGCGGCTTGCTTGCGATTCCAGTTCGTCTCTTCGAGAGCGCGGGCAATGGCTTCGGCCTCAGCTTCATCTTTGGCATTGCGCGACAGCGACTTCAGGCCGCCGCCGGATTCAGCCCCCGCGGTCCTGCCCGCCACCTCGGTGTGCAGTCCTCCACCGCTATCGGGCCGGGGCTGTAATTCGGATGCCGCCAGCGTTTCGTCTCCCAGAACCAGGTAGCGCTTGATGAAGTTGCTCAGTTCCCGCAAGTTGCCCGGCCAGGAATGGCGCAAGCAAGCCTCCATCAACGCCCCCGAAAGCGGCAACGGGGGACGCGCATAGGATTCCGACATACGCGACATGAAATGTTTCAACAGGATCGGGATTTCTTCCTTGCGGTCGCGCAGCGGAGGCAGCGACATGGTGAAAGCGTTCAGGCGGTAATAGAGATCCTCACGCAGACGCTTATTGGCCAGCGCTTCCGGAATGTCGATGTTGGTAGCGGCCAGGATGCGGACGTCGACTTTGACCAAGGTGCGGCTGCCGAGGCGGGAGAACGTTTGATCCTGGAGCACATGCAGAAGTTTGGCCTGCAACAATGGCGGCATTTCGCCGATCTCATCGAGCAGGATAGTACCCTTGTTGCACAGTTCGAATTTGCCGGGCTTGGCGTGGTTGGCGCCGGTAAAGGCTCCCGCTTCGTATCCGAACAGTTCGCTTTCCAGCAGGTCGGCGGGCACCGCCGCACAATTCACTTTGAGGAAGGTGCGGTGGGAACGCGGGGAAAGTTTGTGGATCAGGCGGGCGAGCACTTCCTTGCCCGTGCCGCTTTCACCGAGGAGCAGGACCGGAATGTCGACGTTGGCTACGAGTGCGGCCTGCGAGCGGATCTTTTTCATCGCCGGGCTGGCCGCAACGAAGAACACGTCGTCACAAAGTTCTTCGATGTCGCCCGCGTAGCTTTCCCCTTTGGCCGTGCCGACGCACTGTCCAATGACCGCATCAAGCTCGGCTTTCTGGAAGGGCTTGGTCAGATAATCGATCGCTCCCAGGCGCATGGCCTGTACCACTTTGCGCGTGTCATTCACGCAGGAGAGCATGACCACTTTCAATCCGGGCTGGAGATGGCGGAGTTTTTCAAGAGTCTGTATTCCGTCGATGCCGGGCATGAGTAGATCGAGCAACACCAGGTCGGGACGCAGTCCTTTCTGGACCCGCTCCACCGCTTCTTCGCCGGTGCTGGCGGTTTGAACTTTGTGCTCATCCACCTCCAGCAGAGTGCGGATGTAGCGCAACATTCCCGGTTCGTCATCCACCAGCAAGATGTTGGCGGCTTCGCTCATTTAAGTCCTCTTTGGGCTGCTAACAATTGGTTTCAGGGGGAGGAGAAAAGAAAATTTGCTGCCCGCGCCCGGTTCGCTTTCCACCCAGATTTTGCCGCTCATCCCCTGCAGCAGGCGGCGGGCGATCGCAAGTCCCAGACCCATGCCCTCGGCCGATTCGCTGCCGGGCAGGCGGAAAAAGTCATCGAAGATTTCCAGGTGAAACTCCGGCCGAATTCCCGGGCCGGTATCGGCCACGCTGATTTTGACGGCGTTTGGCACGTTCGTCGATTGACGGCGGCGTTCCCCGGGCACGGTGATCTTGCTCAAGCCGCGACGCTCCCACATGTGAGGTTCGGCGTGCAGCCAGACGGTGCCGCCCTGCGGTGTGTACTTGCAGGCGTTCTCCAGAAGATTGGAAATCACGCGCTGAATCTTGGGTGCATCGAATGCAAATGGCGTCAGCTTGTCGTTAGCCAGAAAATACAACGCCAGGCCGCGCTCTTGAAACCGTGCCGACCAGTGCTGGCAAACTTCGGAGAGGCACGCGTTCATGTCCCCTTCCACGTACTGCATGCGTAGTTCGCCGGTTTCAAGCACGCTGAAGGTCAGGAAGTCCTGAATGAATTGCTGCAAACGCTGTCCGCTGGAGAACATGTCGCCCATCACTTCGCGCTGGCGGTCATTGAGCGGTCCAAGTTTCTGACTCTGCAGCAGTTCGATGTAGCCATTAAGGATCGCCAGCGGCGTCTTGAGGTCGTGGGCAGCAGATGCCAGCGCGTTCGTGGTCTTGCGAAAACGATCGCGCAATTGTTCCAGTTCGCGTGCCACCTCGTCCGCCGATCCGGACGCGCCAGCCTGCGCCACGGTCATTGCCGGCAGGCCATCTTTCGGAGGCGTGCCAGTGGGAACAACGGCAGGGCTTTTTTCGGACATCGAAGCCATGGCGAACCAATAACGTTCTGAATAGGGGAAGGGAACTCTACTACCGTTCGAACGAGGGGGGTAGGTCGATCCTAATTTCAGGCACACCCGGCTGTCAATTGGAAACAACCACTGAAGCGAAAAACCTTGCACTCTCTTGACCTGACCTGTAGTCATTACGAAATTCCGGACCGGTCCAGCTATGCGGGCAATTCGCCTGTCAGAGGCGAGGTTTGGGGTGATCTCAGGCATTCTTGGCCTTCTCCGGGGTTTGGCCCATAAGGTGCGGTATTACTGCGGTTAATACCCCTGGTTGGTGGACATTACACGTGCCTCGTAGCTTATCGAAGAAGCAAGAACGGAAGTGGGCCCGGTTGCAACTCGCCATTCCGGTTTTTATCCGCACCCGCGACGGAAGCGGCAAGGAATGCCTGGAGTTTGCCACGGCCATCAACATCTCTGCGGGGGGTGCTTTGGTGGTAGTTCGCCGTTCTTTGCCCAAATCGGCCCTGGTTTCAGTGGAGATTCCGAGCGCTCCAATCGGGCCCACGGACGGGTTGAAGACCTCTTCGCGAATCATGCAAGCGAAGGCCGTGTGGGTTGGACATCTGGATGACTACCATCTTCTGGGGTTGAAGTTCGCCCGTCCCCTGAACACCGACGCGGCCGCGGTTTCCGGCAGACATTTGAGGAAAGTCAGTGCTGCGGTGTGAAATATATTTCCCTTCCCATACCTCTCTCCGAATAGCACGTTGGTGCCATGACGTAGGTCCTTGCTCTCAGCGTATGATCCCTGTAAACCGTTCATAAGCTGAGCGTTTAAGGAAATCGTTCCAGTCGATCTGCCTTCTTCCCCAGTTTGGTGCTTCGGATGCACTTTTAGTGCATGCGGGTGAACACTCACCGCAAAGGGGTACAGTCTGATGACGACACTTTCGGTAAGTTCTCTGGCGCAATCGCTAGGCGAGGTTCCCCCTGATAGCATCACTTTTGGCCACTCTGAGGCCATGCAATCGGTTCGCTCGCAGCTGGTCAAAGTAGCCGCCGCCAACGTTCCGGTCCTGATCACCGGCGAGAGTGGCACCGGAAAAGACATCATTGCCCGGCTCATCCATGGGCTCTCTCCGTGGAAGATCGGCCCCTATGTAAAGGTGAACTGTCCGGCCATTCCCGGGACGCTGCTGGAAAGTGAACTGTTCGGCTACGAAAAAGGAGCCTTTACGGGCGCCTTTGGCTCGAAACCCGGGCGGGTTGAACTGGCCCATCGCGGCACCTTGTTTCTGGATGAAATTTCCGAGCTCGACCCTTCCTTGCAATCGAAGCTCCTGCAACTTTTGCAGGACGGGCAGTTCTGCCGCATCGGCGCCCAGGAAGATAAGAAGGTCGAGGTGCGGGTGGTCTGCGCCACCAACCGCAACCTGGAAGCTGAGATCGAATCGGGGACTTTCCGCCAGGACCTCTACTACCGCATCAACGTGGTGAATCTGCGCATGCCGGCGCTGCGGGAACGCCGTTGCGACATTGAAGATTTGTGCGTCTACTTTCTCGAATACTACAACCACAAGTTCAACTGCCGGGCGAGGCCGCTGTCGAATGAAGTGCTGGCGGTGCTGCAGAAATATCACTGGCCGGGAAATATTCGCGAACTGGAAAACCTGATCAAGCGCTACGTGATCCTGGGCCATGAGGAAGTGATCACTAACGACTTGGTAGCGCGCGAGCCAGACTTTTTCAATGCCGAGATCAATCTGGATGGGCCGATTTCTCTGAAGAAGATGACGCGCCAGTGTGTGCGTGAACTGGAGCGCAAGATCATCCTGAAGGTGCTGCAGCAGCACCACTGGAATCGCAAGCAGGCAGCCCGCACCCTGGGCATCAGCTATCGCGCCCTGCTTTACAAGATCCGCGACGCCGGCTTGCCTTCCAACCGCGCCCTGCGTCTCAGGCAGGCGGAGAAACTCGCCGGAAGTCCAAGCAGCGGCGCGGCGGCCGACTGAGACGGCTCTCGTTCTGATCCGTTGAGGAGATTGCGTAGCGACAGCCGCCCTGGGCCGTCCAAGGCGAGTGCAGCTCGCCCGCTATTCAGCCGTCCAGGGCTGCTACGAAACGGGAGCGAGAGCTCACGCACCAAGTTTTGCTTCCAGTTGGCGAAGCGCCGCGCTCCATTCGTTCAGTCCCTCCGCTTCGAGCCACAAGTCTTTGAGTTCGGAGTTGCTTCGCACCCTTTCCACTGCGCGGCGGGCGAGGTCGACCAAATCCGGTGGAGTAGCGGCCTTACTTTTGCGTATCCAATCGAAAATTTGCCGCGGCGTCGAGAGCGACGCCGTTTCCTCTTTTGCAACGGCCACAAGCGCCGCAACCACCTCGGCAGCCGCGACCGCGATGCCGCTCTCCGACGCTTCGAGATAGTCCTGATCGGCGGCGTGCGCCAGTATCTGCCTCAGATCATCGATTCCCAGCGAATGGAGTCGGCCCAGGAAACTCTGCGCGTCCTCGTTTTCAAAACTGCCTGTACCCCAGCCCGGCATGAAACCTCCGGCCAGAATTATAGAATGCCCACCGCCCCTCCCTTCGCATAAGTGTTGCATCCGAGCAGCTGACCATACGGGAGTAATTGTGCGCCGGCACGAAATTGATAATATCGGGTACGGGCTCACTTCGGCGCGGATACCTCACTCCAGGGCTTCGTGTTCCGGGTTCGACATAACCATGTCACCCCTATGATCCGTTGACGGGCGAATGCCGGTATCCGTAAGATGAACCGACCGGAAAGCCACGCCCTTCCCCAATGGTAGGCCAAACCATCTCGCACTACCGCATCGTCGAAAAACTCGGGGGTGGCGGTATGGGCGTAGTTTACAAAGCGGAAGACACTCAGCTCGGGCGCTTTGTCGCCCTGAAGTTTCTGCCGGATGACCTCGCCCGGGATGCGCAGGCGCTCGAGCGGTTTCGACGAGAAGCCCGTGCTGCCTCCGCCCTGAACCATCCCAACATCTGCACGATTTATGAGATCGGCAAGCATGAAGCCCAATCCTTCATCGCCATGGAGTTTCTGGAAGGGATCACGCTGAAGCATCGCATCACCCACCGTCCGCTCGAGGTGGGCTTGTTACTCGGTCTGGCCATTGAGATTGCCGAGGCGCTCGATGCGGCGCACGCGAAAGGCATCGTTCACCGTGACATCAAGCCGGCCAATCTATTCGTGACCGAGCGCGGCCACGCCAAGATCCTCGATTTTGGACTAGCGAAAGTCATCTCGGAGCGCACCAAGCTCATGGAAGTGTCGGAAGACACGGCTGCGCCAACGGCCGGCCCCTCGGTAAGAGTCAGCCTCGAGCACCTGACTTCGCCCGGCTCGGCGTTGGGCACGGTGGCCTACATGAGCCCGGAGCAGGCGCTGGGCGAAGAACTGGATGCGCGTACAGATCTGTTCTCCTTCGGCGTCGTGCTCTACGAAATGTGTACGGGTCGCTTGCCCTTTGAGGGCGGCACCTCCGCGGCAATTTTCAATGCCATTCTCAACAAGGTTCCAGCCGCACCTGTCCGCTTGAACCCCGAGCTCCCGCCGGAACTGGAGCGCATCGTCAACAAGGCGCTGGAAAAGGACCGCGATCTGCGCTACCAGAGCGCAGCCGATATGCGCGGAGATCTCAAGCGCCTGCACCGCGACCGCCAGTCCTCGTCGCGGCCATTAGTCGAGGCAGCGGACCCCGGCAGCCCCGCAGCACCCGCCCAAGAGAGTTCGAAATCCGCCGTCTTTACGCCCACGAAAAGCAACCGTCTTGCCAAGCGCCTTCCAATGATCGGCGGCGTTGTCCTGGTTGCGCTTCTGGCCACGACGCTCGGCGGCTTCCTGATCGGCGAGCGCTCCGTAACGCCGAGCGTGCCCACCTTTCGCGAGCTGACCTTTCGCCGCGGCGCTCTGGTAGCGGCCCGGTTTGCTCCGGACCCGCGCTCAGCCATCTACAGTGCCGCTTGGGAGGGCGCTCCGGAGGAGGTCTTTATCAGTTCGCCAAATTCCACCGAATCCCGCGACCTGGGACTCTCGCACACGCAAGTTCTGGCGGTTTCCTCCGCCGGGCAAATGGCGGTGTTGCGCAACTTTCGCATCAGTGACAACCGCTTCACCGACATCGGAACCGTGGCCCAGCTTTCCATCGGCGCCGACGCCCCCCGCGACCTGCTCGACAACGTTGAGGAAGCGGACTGGACACCGGACGGAAGCGGCTTGGCGGTCCTCCACGTCGTGGCCGGAAAGGGACGCCTGGAATACCCCATCGGTAAAGTCCTGTATGAAACCGCGGGCTGGATCAGCAATCTGCGCTTCTCTCCCAAGGGCGATCGCCTGGCCTTCATCGATCATCCGCTCTTGGGTGACGACGGTGGCACCATCAGTGTCGTCGATCTCAGCGGCAAAAAATCCGATCTGACAGAGCGCTGGGCCAGTGCGTTCGGCTTGGCCTGGTCGCCCTCGGGGGAGGAGATCTGGTTCACAGCTACCTCCTCGGGGTTCAGCCGCTCGCTGCTCGGCGTCAACTTATCCGGCAAGGGGCGCGAACTGCTCAGCGCCCCCGGGACACTCACTTTGCATGATGTCGGCGCCGGGGGCCGCGCCCTGATTTCGCGTGACGCCCAGCGCGCGGGGGCTATCGGCCTGGTGCCCGGCGAAAGCAAAGAGCGCGACCTGAGCTGGCAGGACTGGACCGTTCCTGTTGATCTCTCCCCCGATGGAAAACTTGTCTTATTCATCGAAGCAGGCGAGGCAGGTGGCGGCGAATATGCCGTGTTCACTCGCGATACCAATGGAGCATCGGCGGTGCGTTTGGGGCAGGGATCGGCGCGCTCACTTTCGCCCGATGGTAAATGGGCCTTGGTCTTGCGGCAGAACATGTCGCCTCCGGATTTCATCCTCCTACCGACCGGTGTAGGACAACCGCGGGCGCTTACGACCGGCAAGGTCGTGCCCAACAGCGGTATCTTCTTCCCCGATTCCAAGCGACTCCTGTTCGATGGTCACGAAACCGGGCACGCTTCGCGCATCTACGTTATGAATCTCGAAGGCGGCCAGCCTCGCGCCCTAACCCCCGAAGGATTCAGGCTGGGGCGGAAGGCCCTGTCCCCTGACGAAAAACTCATTGCCGCTACGACCGCCGATGGCGTCGCTTTGGTCTCAATCGATGGGGGTGAACCCCAATTCGTGCACAGTTCCCAACCCGGCGACCAGCCCCTGCGTTGGGCCAAAGATGGGCAGGTGTTGTTCGTTGGGCGCCACAGCGATACCGCGTGCGCAGTGTCGCGCCTGATTCTCCAGACCGGCGCCAGCACCCCCTGGAAATCGTTCAGTCCGGCCGACGTAGCCGGTGTGACTTCCGCCTCCTGCCCCCTGATTGCCGACGATGAGCAGCATTACGTGTTTGGCTACACCCGCAACTTATCCGATTTGTTTCTGGTGGAACACCTGAAGTAAACGATCTTCGGGAGCAACCCGCCGATGCGGTCACCTTACCCACTCTTGTCAGGAAGGATGCAATCCTCAACGATTTGAGAATCACGCCCAAAACGTCCGGTCCAGCGTTCGATACTGAATCGCCTCCGCGATGTGTTTGGGTTCGAGCTGCGGAATACCGTCCAGGTCGCAAATCGTGCGTGCAACTTTCAGAATGCGGTCATGGGCGCGAGCGCTGAGCCCTTGCTGCGCCATGGCGCGTTCCAGCAGGCGCTCGCAATCGGCGGAAAGCTCGCAAAATTTGCGAATGGACTGCGGCGGCATTTGCGCGTTGCAGTAGAGTTTTTGGCGTTCGGAAGAAAAACGCGTCAACTGGACGTCACGAGCGCGGATCACGCGTTCCAGAATCCTGGCTGAACTTTCCGGCTCCGAGGTGCTGCGCATTTCCTTGTAGTTCACCGCCGGAACGTCAATGTGGATGTCGATGCGGTCAAGCAGCGGCCCTGAGATTTTAGAAATGTAGCGTTGGATCATCGGCGGCGTGCAGTGGCATTCGCGGGTGCGGTCGTTGTGAAATCCGCAGGGACAGGGGTTCATGGCGGCGGCGAGCATGAAACGCGCGGGGAAGGTCAGCGACATGGCGGCCCGCGCGATGCAGACCGTACCATCTTCGAGCGGCTGGCGCATGACTTCAAGAACGTTGCGCGGAAATTCGGGCAGTTCGTCAAGGAACAGGACGCCATTGTGGGCCAGCGAAACTTCGCCCGGCCGCGGGATTGCACCTCCTCCGATCAGACCTGCGTCAGAGATGGTGTGATGAGGCGCGCGAAAAGGACGCAGGCCGACCAGTCCGGCGCGCGCATCGAGCACGCCCGCCACGCTGTGAATCTTGGTGGTCTCGAGCGCCTCTTCGAAGGTAAAGGGCGGCAGGATGGTCGGCATGCGTTTCGCCAGCATCGTTTTTCCCGATCCCGGAGGCCCAATCATCAAAATGTTGTGCCCGCCGGCGCAGGCGACTTCCAGAGCGCGCTTGGCGGTTTGCTGGCCGCGAACGTCTTTGAAGTCCACATGAAACTGCTGCGCCTGGCTGAGCAGTTGATCGCTGTCAACCTGCAGGCGCGAAACGCCGTTCCCGGAATTGATGTAATGAATCACGTCGAGCAGCGATCTGACCGGATAGACCTCAACCCCACCGACCATGGCAGCTTCGCGAGCGTTGACTTCGGGAACGATCAGGCGCTTCACCTTGGTTCGACGCGCCTCGATGGCGATGGGCAAAGCGCCACGGACTCCGCGCAGGCTGCCGTCGAGAGAAAGCTCGCCCACGAACAGCGCGTCGGGGACCTCCTTCTTATTCAGGCCGCCGTATGCGCCGAGGATGCCGAGCGCCATGGGCAGGTCGAATCCGGAACCTTCCTTGCGGATGTCGGCAGGCGCCAGATTGATGGTGATCTGGGTGGGTGGGATATCGTAACCGCAGTTTTTCAGCGCCGAACGAACCCGGTCGCGGCTTTCGCGGACCGCAGCATCGGGCAGGCCAACGGTATGAAAGTGGTCTTCCGTCATTTTGACGCCCGATACATCCACTTCCACCTCAATAATATTGGCGTCAATGCCGTAAACGGCCGCACTCAGGGTTTTATAGAGCATAGGGGTACCACTAAGCACACGGAGGGAACAGCATAGGATGGGAGATCCTTGGCAACATCATAGTCGGCGCCAAACCGGACGGCTGTGATGGCCATCACCCGGTTACCGTGATGGAACGTGAGGGAACGTTCTGGCGTGAACGGCCGTTTTCGGTGCTACGCTAGGGGCAATCTGCGGAAAGCGTTTTGCCGCCGGGAGAGTCTCCCAATGCGCGACGAAGGTCCCACTTCAAACCGGCCCGATCCGGCGGCCAAGCGGCTGCAACGCGAAGAGAGCCAGTTGTGGCGATGGGCGCTTGGCCTGCTCGTTTTGCTTGCGGCGGCGGTGGCGGCGTTGTCGTGGGAACAACTGAAAGACCTGCCGTACCGGCTGTGGGCAATTCCGGCCGGACTCTTCGCGCTTGCTGTCTTGTTTGCCGCCTACGCCTTCGGGCGCAAGCGCGAGGTCTCGGAGCTCCAGCACATTCTCAAGGGCTTTCAGAATCAGGCGGGCGTCACACCCTCCGAAGAACAACTGGATCAGTTGGGCCAACTGATCATGCGTTCGCAGCGCAACTTCAAGGAGCTAATCGACTCTCTGGATGACGTTGCGCTCGCCCTCTCACTCGATGGCACCCTGCGAACGGTCAACCGCCGAACGGCAGAGATTCTGGGTGTTCCCTATTCCGACCTGGTTGGTCACAAACTTCAGGAATTCCTGGGTGCTCCCCTGCACGCGGAGGCGTCCGGAACCCTGGAAGGTTTTCTGGAGAAGCGGAACTGGTCGGGAGTGGTCGAGGTCCGCCTTAAGAACGACTCCCGGCGGCGTTATTACGACTGCGTGGTCAATGCCATCGTCAAGGGCGGCGATGTGGCGGGGGCGAGTGTGCTGGCGCGCGACGTTACCGGCCATCGCGAGAAGGAACAGCGCTTCACGCAGTTGTTCGAATCTCTGCAGGAAGGCGTGTACATCAGCAATCCGGAAGGTAAGCTGCTCGAGGTGAACCCCGCCCTCGTCTCGATTTTGGGATACGACACTAAAGAAGAGCTGTTAAGCCTGCAGCCGGACGGGCTGAATGTTGAGGCTGGCGGCGAGCCGGTCCTGGGACGCGGGGGAAGCCAGAGCGGCCGCACTCGCACGCGCGAGCTCCGGCTGCGAAGAAAAGATGGCGGAGTCGCGGTGTGCGTGGACACCTCCAGTGGCGTAATGGAAGCGGGACGGGTCGTCCGCTACCACGGCACGCTGGTCGACGTTACCGAGAAGCGCGCGCTGGAGCAGCAGTTGCGGCGCCAGGAAGAGTTCCGCCGGCACCTGCTCGAAAGCTTTCCCGACCTGATTCTGGTGCTCGATCTGAAGGGACAGTACACGTTCGTGAGCGCGCGCATCGGCGAACTCCTCGGCTACGGGCCGGAACACCTCCTGGGCAAGAGTGTCGATGATACGGAGAACACTTCACCGGAACTGGCCGCACTCTACCGCACCGTCTCGACCGGTCAGAGTGCGCTGACCTCATGCGAGTACGGCTCCCGGCACCGCGACGGCAACTGGCGCACCATGCTCGGCATGGCGAGTCCATTGCTGGATGCGGAAGGCAAGCCGGCGGGCGTAATCATCTCCGTCCGCGATGTAACCATGGAGAAGAAATTGGAGCAGCAGATTATTCAGAGCGAACGTCTGGCGGCCATGGGGCAGATGATCGGCGGCTTCGCCCACGAGCTCAATAATCCGCTGACCAGCATTCTGGGCATGGCGGAACTGCTGCAGGAAGGCGATGCCAGCGAAGGCACCCGCAAACAAATTACGATTCTGCACCAACAGGCGCGCCGCGCCGCCGAAATCGTGCAGAATCTGCAATATTTCGCGAGGCCTCCCGCGCCGGGACGCAGCCCGGTCAATCTGAACGAACTCGTACAGCGCACCGTGCAGATGCAGGCCTATCCGCTGCGCAAGAGCAACATCACGGTCGATTTTCTGCCCGAGCCGTCCATACCCGCGGTCGTGGCCGATCCCAACCAGTTGATGCAGGTGTTCTTGAATCTACTGCTGAACGCGGAGCAGGCCATCCGCGAAAACCGCGAGAAAGGCACGATTCGTGTGCGCATCGGACACAAGACCGACTCGGTATGGATCGTGTTTCAGGATGATGGTCCGGGGATCGCGCCCGAAAACCTGGCGCACATTTTCGATCCCTTCTTCACCACCAAACGCCCCGGCCGTGGCACCGGCCTCGGACTAAGCATTTGCAAGACCGTGCTGCGCGAGCATGGAGGCAACATCGAAGCAGCAACGGCTCCGGATGGAGGGGCCGTGTTCACGATCACGCTGCCGGTGGGGGCGGAGGCGGGCGCGGCAGCGAAGTAACGCGGACTCCATCCGGCGCGGTTCTGAGCGCAATCACCTGTTAACAGCAAGTATCCGCAAACAGCAAGCGACAAGGTAGGACGTTTCCAGCTACAGCAGCTTCGCCTATTTCCGCTTGGCTTCTTCAAGGATGGGGATGTCGGGTCGTCATTGTGGCAGTCCTGCTGAGCTTCAATGCAGCGGGATCCGGAACAGGTTCCCCTGAAACGCCGACCTCGTGAAGGCGAACGTTTGGGGATCCGGTCCGGGCGACACATCGCCTTGGGGAATCGATTGGATCCCGGCAAGTTCCGCCTCGCTGGCGCCATCGATCCCGGATGCCGGCAAATTCAAAAGCCCGAAGCCGTGCGGGATCGGAATGATGTACGTGAGTTTCGTGGAACCCGTTGCCGAAAACCGGCTGTTGGTGGAAACGTACATGTACTTGCCGTCGCCGGACCACTGTACAAAGCACGGTCCGGCGCAGATCCTCCGTTGAGCGCGGTCCCGCACCGCTACGGCGAAGGTCCCAATCTCGGATTCGATGCGGCCACCGACGGCCGCCCATTCTCCGTCCTGGGAAACGCCGCCAATTTCGACAATCTCAGTCTCCAGAATGCGAGTCAGCCCGCTCCCGTCCTCTTGAACCCGCGCCAGGTAGTCCGCCTTGCCGCCGAGTTGCCGAAAAAACAATTGCCCCGCGCCGAAGCTTACCTCGTCTCCTCCTCGCACAACCAGGCGCGGAGGCGAGCTTCGATCGGTCGCCGCGAGGAAGATCTGCGATTCGTCTCCCATCAGTACCGTAAATGCGACTTGCGTCTCGTCGCGCGACACATCATAGTCCACGATGCGCTGGCCCGTGAGCACCGGATCGGACTTACCCGATGCCAGATCCCTGCGCCACAGCTCGCTCACGTTCGACGAACTGCTTTTTCGCAGCAAGTAGTACAGCCGCTTGCCATCCGGCGAAAGCATGGGCGCCCCCGCCGACCCTTCCAGCGAAACCGCATGATCGCCCGCGGCATCGTGGATCCACACCGAACTCTGCCGCACGCCCACCGAGGCGATCAGCGATTTCCCGTCCGGCGCTTCGGCCAGACCTTCCTCTTCGGTGGGGCCAAAGGTGATCTGCTCCGGATTTCCTTGCGGAGCGCCCTCGTGCCACCGCTGCCGCCACAGGTGCGTACTGCCGCCCACCTCCACGTTGAGGTAAATCCATCGTCCGTCCGGCGACCATGCGGCGGCCCTGCAGGCGCCCTGCGGCCCCACCTGAACTCCCGCCGAGTTTCCGCCCATCGGGACCACTCGGCAGCGTTGCCACTCCGTGGCGCCGTTCATCTCCACGACCAGCACCCAACCCCGATCCGGCGACAACCAGGAGTAGTGCGCCATGGCGCGCTCGTGCGCCGGGAAGTAGATGGCGCGCTCCTCGGCCCGGCTCTCCTTTGCCGTCACGATACCCATGTGCAGGGCGGTTCCGGCCATAACCTCGGAAAACAGGACGCGGTCGGGCCCGATCCAACTGAGGCCTGCCGCGTTCACCATCAGGCGCGCGGGCGTCCCTCCCAGGACGGGCACGGTCCACGTATCAAAGCCAGGGTTCGTGAGGGACAGGACCGTGTAGGCGACACGCGAGGCGTCGGGCGTAAATACGGGATCGTACTTCAGGTTCGAATCGAAGGTTAATTGCTTCGATTCCCCGTCGGGCAGCAGCTTCAAATAAACCTGCCCGGAGCCCAGGAAATACCCTCCGCCGCGGAAGAACGTCACCATGCGTCCATCCGGCGAAAGCGCGGGAGCGGTAGCCGAATCATTGAAGTCGGTGAGTTGGATGTACTCGCTCGCCGAGGTCACGGGGCCGGTCTTTGGGGCAAGCCACTGGTACCGATAAACACTCCACGTGATTCCAGCTAACACAACGACGAGAGCACCGACTCCAAGCCAGAGGTTCCGCCTCCGGCCGACGGGAGACGCAGACCGCGTAGCTGAGGTCTTGCCGGAGTCGGTGTCTCGCTTCAGCCGCTTCAAATCAGCGCGCAGCTCGGCGGCAGACTGGCAGCGAATGTCGCGATCCTTCTCCAAAGCCTTGTTAATGACATGCTCAAGCGCAACTGGAATATCAGGATTCAGCCGCACCGGAGCTACCGGTTCGCGTTCCAGAATAGCGTTGAAGATCAACCCCGAAGTGTCGCCCCGAAATGGCAGCGTTCCTGTACACATCTCGTAGAGAACCGCTCCGAAAGAGAACAGGTCCGTGCGAGCGTCAAGTTCCTTCCCTCGAACCTGCTCAGGCGACATATACGCCACAGTTCCCAGCGCACTGCCGGGACTGGTGAGATGTTCCTCGGACTCGACAGTCGCGGCGCTTCCGGCAACCGTCTCGAGTTTTCCCGACACCTTGGCCAGCCCGAAATCGAGAATCTTCGCCTGACCTCGATTCGTAACGAAGATGTTCGCGGGCTTGATGTCGCGATGGACGATGCCTTTGGCGTGAGCTGCATCGAGCCCATCGGCAATCTGGATGCCCAGATCAAGCACCTCCTCGATCCCCAGCGGCTTGCCCGCGATCCGGTGTCGGAGCGTCTGACCCTCCAGCAGTTCCATGGCGATGAAGGTTCGCCCATCGGCCTCATCGATCTCGTAGATGGTGCAAATGCCCGGATGGTTCAGAGAGGACGCGGCTTTGGCCTCGCGCTGGAATCGGCTGAGAGCTTGCGCGTCGTGAGCCAGTCCGTCAGGAAGGAACTTCAGGGCGACGCGGCGGCCGAGTTTCAGATCTTCCGCTTCATAGACCACGCCCATTCCCCCGCCGCCGATCTTGCCGAGGATGCGGTAGTGCGACACTGTCTGTCCCACGGGTTGGGAGGGCGTGGACACTGGATAGACATGTTAGGTGGGGGCGACGGGAAGGTCAACGTGCAGTTCGCAGCAACGTATTGTTGGCGAAAAATCCGATTTCACTCATTGACCTCGCAGAGGGGCAAACAGATGGCGCAAGCTTGTGCTGACGGCCTCATTACAACAGTAACGCGATCCGGTGAACCCTCGATTCAGCTATTTTGGTGGAATCGCGTACTCCGTGTGAAGGTGCATCTGCCAGCGACCGTCGCGGTAAACCCAAACGGTGGATACATTTGTGTCGCCAGACGCCGTGTGTGTCCCGCAGGTCGCATTCTCCGTAGCGTGATACACGAGCGTGGCGCTATCGGAACTGAGGAAGGTAACGCGGGGATCAACAAGTTTGATGGGCGCAAGAGTGCATTGCGCGTGGAATTGCTTGACGAGGGCGAGAACCTGATCCCGGTTCCAAATCTGCTCTTCGACGTTGATGAAATCGGGCAGAAGGAGCTTTGAGAGGTCTACGTTGTTGCCATCAATGTACGCTTTCCAGAAGGCATTTTCTTGCGCGATGATTGCGTCTGGCGTGGCGGCACCTTGAGCCAACAAGGAGACGGCTGTAAGGAGCAGGTTTAAGACCCAGAGTGGGCGCATGGGTAGATTGTAGACCTCAACTGCCGTAGCATCGCGATTACACTCACAACTGGGCTCTAGACCGTCCTACCGCTCCACCGCCATAGCCACCGCGTTCCCTCCACCCAAACAAAGCGCCGCAATCCCGCGATGCACATCTCGGCGAATCATTTCGTAAATCAACGTGACCAGCACGCGGGCCCCACTCGCCCCAATAGGATGTCCCAAAGCTACCGCACCTCCGTTGACGTTGACGCGATTCATATCGAGCCCAAGTTCGCGGATCACGCCCAAAGCTTGCACCGAGAAGGCCTCGTTCAGTTCATAGAGATCGACATCATCCTTCTTCCAGCCCGTCTTCTCCCAGATTTTCCGCACGGCGACCACGGGAGCCATCATCACCCACTTCGGCTCAACTCCGCTGGTCGCTTGAGCAACGATGCGGACCATCACAGTTGCGCCCAACTCTTGCGTGCGCGCGGCGCTGGTCACAACCAGCGCTGCCGCTCCGTCGTTGACTCCGGGAGCATTACCGGCCGTAACCGTGCCATCTTTCTTAAAGGCCGGCTTCAGAGAGCGCAGCACTTCGATCGTGGTGTCCTCGCGCGGCCCTTCGTCCTTGTCAAAGATTACCGGCGCCTGCCCTTTTTTCTTAGCCGGAATTTCGACGGAAACAATTTGCGACTTGAAGCGGCATTCCCTCTGGGCGGCTACCGCCTTGCGATGCGAGTTGACGGCAAACTCGTCCTGCTCTTCACGGGTGATGCCGTATTTCTCGGCAACGTTCTCGCCCGTCAGTCCCATGTGATAGTCGTTGTAAATATCCCACAGTCCGTCGTGCACCATGGAGTCGATCAGTTGTCCGTTGCCCAGGCGGTAGCCCTTGCGCGCGTTCGGCAGGAGATAAGGCGCGTTGCTCATGGACTCCATGCCCCCAGCGACGACGATCGAACCGTCGCCGGTTTCGATGGCCTGCGCCGCAAGCGCAACCGCTTTCAATCCCGAGCCGCATACCTTATTAATTGTCATGGCACCCACTTCAGGTGCAAGCCCGCCGAATAACGCCGCTTGCCGAGCCGGGTTTTGACCGAGTCCGGCAGAGACGACGTTGCCCATGATGCACTCGTCCACTTGCTGCGGCTGCAGATTCGCCCGCTTGACGGCTTCGCGCACAGCGACCGCGCCGATTTGCGGAGCAGTCATCTCGCTCAGAGTTCCCTGAAATTTCCCGATCGGCGTGCGGCATTCCCGCGATGATCACCACATCATTCGAACCCGCCATGGTCGCCCTCCCTGGTCGCTCGTTGGAGGCGTTCCTTCAAGCAACGCAGCGCTGCAAAATCGTCCCTCATTGTAGATCGCGAAAAGCTTCGCCAAGATTCGCGACGCGCAATCACGCCAGCATCGCAGCGGAGCGTCCTTTTGAAACACACGCGCGTGGCAGACACAACGGGATGTAGAAAAAGTAGATGGAGTTGTGAGATCGGTGAATTTTTTCGTGTGCGAGTCGCGCAGGTGACTTTGGTACAGCGTTGCATGCCCCCGCTTCGATCATTTTTCTCTTGACTTCGTTCTGCGTTGACTCTATACATTCAAACAGTTGCAACAAAAGACCGTTGCGAAATTCCATGAAGAATGGAAAGGGAGAATAGATCCATGGCAACCAAAAAGAAAGCAAAGAAGAAAAGCAGCAAAAAGCACTAAGAACCGGCAACAGGCAACGACAAAGGGGACGCGATGAGCGTCCCCAAAGTTTTTTGCGCCGCTTTTCCGATTCCTCCCACTGCTCCGCTTGTTCTGCGACACGAAATCCTTCTGCTCGAACCAGGACGCGTCATAAATGTTTTTGGGAAGGGCACGGCTTCAGCCGGGTCGCTACCAGCCAATAAAAATGCGGGCTTTAGCCCCTGAGGGCCGCACATCGCGCTCTAAGAATGATTGATGAAGTCAAGCCAGTTCTAATTCAGGCGAAGCGATTTCTTCTGCGGAGCTGCGACCGTCTTCTCGGTCGCGGGACAGAGATTGCGATAAGGACAAAACGCGCAGTGATACCCGGGATCCGCAGCAAACTTTCCTTCCGCAATTCCGTCTGCGGCTTCTTGCACGCGCACTTTCGCCGCTTCCAACTCGGCAGCGCTCCGCGTGGTGCAAACGGGCGTATTGTCTTCGAGGTTGTACAGGACGAGGCGGTCGGCGCTTTTCCCCAACATCTCCCTCGCCGCGAGCGCATACAAGGAGAGCTGCAGGCTCTTGTCGGCATCCTCTTGTGACCACGGCTTGCCAGTCTTGTAGTCCACGATGGCTACCGTGTCCGCGCCGGTTCGATCCATGCGATCCACGCGTCCGGTCAACTTTGCCGACCCCACTTGCAGTTCAAATTTGCATTCGGTCTCGATGACCTCGGGTGGCGGAACACGACGAGCAACCTCAAAGAACTGCCGCAACTGCTCCATTCCCTGCCGCAAATACAACTCATATTGATAGCGGTCGGCGATGCCCGCGGCAGCCAGGTCAGACCGGAACAGCTCAATCAAGTCTTCGTCGCCGATCTCCCGCCCATAGCGTTGAGCGTCGTAAAAAGTGTGCAAGATGCGGTGCATCGCCGCTCCGTAATGCAGTGACGCGGGGACCTCGCGCGGCAGGTTCCACTCCCTTTCCAGCTTGAAGCGGAGCGGACACTCTTCGTAAGTCTCAATCGACGACGCGCTCAGGCCGGTGGCAAAACTCGCCGACGGCGGCATCCTCAGCCAAGCGGCCACATTCGATTGCTGCAAGGGGATTCGCTCCTCCTCGGCAAACAATGTGTCCTGCACCGCCGCCGCCGACCGGGTGGACCAAAACTTCCTGTACGCGGCGTTGCACATCAGATCCCGCAGGAACTGGGTTGGCCTCGGATCTTTCTTGCCCCGGCCGAGGTGCGCATAGATCGCGAGCGTGTCCTTGGCGCGCGTCATGGCCACGTAAAAAAGGCGGCGCTCTTCTTCCTCGTGCAGCGTTTTGTCGTCAGTCGGAGACGCACCCGACGTGCGCAGTTCCTCCGGAAACGCAATGAGCGGCTCCTTATAGGCACTCGGAAACCAGTTGGATGAGCCGCGAATGATGGCGACGTGCCGGTACTCCAGTCCCTTGGCGGCATGCGCCGTCAAAAGTTGCACGGCATCATCCAGGCTGCGTGGAAGCGGAATTGTGCCTCGTGCCTGCCCGAAATAATCGAGGTAGTCGAGGAATTCGGAAGGACTCCCGGTTTCAGTAATGGCCTTCGTGTGCCATGCCTCCACAAACTTGACGAACGCGCCAACCGGGTGCGACCGCTGCAATGCGAAATTCCGGATCACAGCGCTCACTGCGTCGTCCGCGCGAACTCCGTCCTTGTCAACTTCGCCGTGTACCCTGTCGACGCTCTCGAGGACCGCCGACCCGTTCGGCAACTTTCCGAGCACGTTGCGCAGATCGAGATCCCGCCGCATGGCCCTCATCGCTGCCCGCAGTTCCGTAGGATTGATGCCAAACTGCGGCAGCGCCGCCACCCGGAATAGGCTGGTGGCATCGTTCGGGGAGACAGCAGCGGTCAGGCAGGCCACCACGTCGCGAACTTCGGGCGTGTCGAGGACATCCAGACCTTCGATGGAGAATGGAATGCCGCGCTCGGAAAATTCATGGACCAGTTCTTCGCGATGGCTGTGAATACGGGAGAGCACGGCAAAATCGCTCCAACGGCAACGCTGGTCTCGGTCTCTGCGCATCTTCTGGATCCGCCGGGCGAGGTCGGCGGCCTCGACCGCCTTATCCCCCCAGGTAACAATTTCGACTAGTGGCGCTACCGTGGTGTCCCCTTTTTGCTTTGCCTCGTCATCGCGCAGCGATTCCAGCGGCGTTCGCTGGTAGGAAATTGAATTTCCTTCTTGCGAGAACGCTTGTGAGAACACCGGCGGGTTGTCATTCACGATGCCAAAAGCGCAACGCAGGATTGGCGAAAGCGAGCGGCGGTTCTTTCCGAGGACAACGACTTGTGTCGCAGCGAATTTCTTTGCGAACAGCGTGAACGCCTCGCTCGAAGCGCCACGAAACTGGTAGATTGCCTGATCCGGATCGCCCACCGCGAAAACGTTCTCTTCCAGCCCGGCGAGCAGTGAAAGGATCTCGACCTGCGCAAAATTCGCGTCCTGGAATTCATCCACCAGGAGGAAGCGAGTGCGACGGCGTTCTTCTTCGAGCAAAGCGGGATCGTCCTTCAGCAACCGGTACGCCTTCGTAATCATGTGGCCGAAGGTGCCCAGGTTTTTTCCCCGCAGCATGTTTTCCACGGTCTCGAAAACACGAGCGATTTCCTGGCAGCGCTCGACAATCTCCGCCTTCTCCAACTCTCCCTGATGTTTTGATTTGGCAACGCGAGGCAAAGCAACCTCGCCGCGTTCCAGGCGTTTTACATAGGCGGCATATTCAGCGGGGCCGACCAGTTCATCCTGGCAACGACGCATGAAGTCAAGCAGGCTGTCGAGGAACTGACCGACATTAGCAGCGCGCACAAAGTGCTTGAGACGCAGATCCCGAATACGGCGTCGCAAGAACACCCAGAGATCTTTTTCGTCAAGCACTCCAAAACCAGCGCCGCGACGCTGCAGCAGTCCATTACACCAGGCATGAAATGTGCAGGCCTGCAGGCCGTCGATGGCGGTGCCTTTCAACTCTTCTCGGACGCGAGCCAGCATTTCCGAGGCGGAATTGTCGGTATAGGTGAGCGCAACAACTTCGTCAGGCCGAGCGTGACCTTCACGAATAAGATTAGCCACGCGCTGCGTGAGGACAGTAGTCTTCCCAGTACCCGCGCCAGCAATCACCAGCATCGGTCCATGAACGTGTTCGATCGCCTGCCGCTGGCGTTCATCGGGAACGATCTTCGTCGCAGGTAAAAGAGTCGCAGTCACGTGATAGCCGCTAGCCGGAGAATACCAGAGCAGGTTGTGGAAGATTGCAGCAGGTTGTGCAAGGTTGCCGAAAATTCAGCCCCGGAGCATCGCTTCCAGCGCAAGTGCCGTAGCAACAATCGCTGCGGTTTCGGCTCGCAAAATTGTGTCGCCGAGCGAGGCCGCGATCCATCCCGCTTTGCGAAACCACGAGAGTTCCTCGTCGGCCCAACCACCTTCAGGCCCAACGGCGAGCGCCACGTCAGTTGGCTGCGATTGCGAAGATGACCGCAAAATGTCTGCCAGCCGAGTCGCTTCAAACTCAGCGAGAGATTCGGCAAGCACGATGCGAGTCAGCGCGCCAGCCGGCAGGACGCCAGCAAGATCTTTCAGTTTGACCGGGCCTGCAATCTCCGGAGGTGCCGACCGTCGCGACTGTTCCGCCGCCTGACGAACAATACGCTGCCAGCGTTCGTGGCGCTTCACGGCGGCAGCAGCCAGATGAGCATCGGTCCGCCGCGCGATTACGGGAAGGATGCGAGCAACCCCGATCTCCGTACACTTCTCGATCGCCCACTCCATGCGGTCGAACTTGAAGATGGCAAGCGCCAGCGTGATCTTTGGATGTGCTTTCTCCGCTCGCGACGAGCCCAGCGCGAACTCAACCCGATCATCGCAGATCGAGATGATGGTTCCAAGGCGAACCTCGGCCCCGGTAGCGATGTCAAACTCCTGCCCGACCTCGGCGCGCAAGACGCGAGCAAGATGAGCAGCATGTTCGCCGACCAAAGCAGCGGTGTCTCCCGTAACCTCGTCGGCGATCCAGCGGCGGCGCGTCATGAGTCAGGTGTCAGTTCCCAGTTCTCGGTTCTCAGTAAAAGCTCATTCATCGAAATATAAGGGAGAGGAGTTTGAAACTGAGAACTAAGAACCGGGAACTGTCTTACACAAACATGTCCTTCACCCGTCCCAACAGCGACCGGCGCTGCGGCGTATTCTCCACCGGAGACAATTCCCCAAGTTCGGCCAGCAGTTCGCGTTGGCGCTTATTCAGTTTCCCAGGAGTTTGTATCCGCACCTCGACATAAAGATCGCCTTTGCCGTGCCCATTGAGTACCGGCACGCCCTTGTTCCGGATCCGAAACGAGGTTCCCGACTGCGTGCCTTCCGGAACTTTCAGCTTGTGTTCTCCCTCCAGCGTCGAAACCACAATCTCGGTGCCCAGCGCGGCTTGCGGAAACGAGATCGGAACCACGCAGTGCAGATCGTTGCCTTCGCGCTCAAAGAAGGCGTGCTCCTTGACATGCAGGACAATATACAAGTCGCCGGAGGGCCCGCCGAACGCACCCGCTTCGCCCAGGCCGGTGAAACGAATTCGCGTGCCGTCCTCCACACCCGCGGGCACCTTGGCCTCAACCACGCGCTCGCGCAGCAACCGGCCTTCACCTTTGCACTTCGGGCAGGGATCGGTGATTACGCTGCCCGCTCCCTGGCAGGTTGGGCAGGTTCGAGCAATGCTGAAGAAGCCTTGTTGATACCGCACCTGACCGCGCCCATTGCAAGACCGGCAGGCGGTCGGTGCCTTACCGGGCGCCGCGCCGTTTCCGCGGCAAGCATCGCAGGTTTCATGGCGACGGACATTTACTAGTTTCTCGGTGCCGAACACCGCCTCCTCAAATTCGAGATGCAAGTCTTCGCGAAGGTCCGCTCCACGCTGAGCACGGCTGCGACGACGCCCACCCTGCCCAAACATGTCGCCAAACCCAAAGATGTCGCCAAAAATGTCGCCGAAATCCTGGAAGATAGCGGGATCGAATCCGGCCGCGCCTCCAGCGCTGCCGCCCACGCCAGCATGCCCGAAGCGGTCGTACAAAGATCTCTTCTCGCTATCGGCAAGAACTGCGTAAGCTTCCGTGATCTCTTTGAACTTGTCTTCCGCGTCGGGATTGTTCGGGTTGCGGTCAGGATGGTGCGTCATCGCCAGCTTGCGGTAAGCGCTCTTGATTTCGACGTCGGTGGCGGTGCGTGTGACACCAAGTACCTCGTAAAAATCGCGTTTTGTGTTGGCGGCCAGAAACTCCCCCACTCTTCAGGATCTTGTTTTGAAGGGGCGCGGCTTCAGCCGCGCCGTAACTCCAGCAAAATTGATCGCGGCTTTAGCCGCTGAGGCGCTACCCGCGGCTGTTCCGAGCCACCCGCACCATCGCCGGACGCAGCAGCCGCTCCTTGTACTTATAGCCGCGCTGTAGTTCGTCGAAGACATGGTGATCCGGAACCTCGGTGGTATCCACCATCTCAACCGCCTCGTGAATCCGGGGATCGAAGGGCTGCCCCATCGCAGCAATCGGCTGCACTCCAATTTTCTGCAGCGCATCCTGAAACTGACGGTAGATAAGCTCAATGCCGTTGCGGAAGTCGCTGGCGTCGCCCCCAGCCTTTAGCGCCCGCTCAAAACTGTCCAGGATCGGCAGAACATTCTTGATAACATCGGACGCCGCGAACTCGCGGAAATCCTGCTGCTCACGCACCGCGCGCTTGCGGGCATTATCGAACTCCGCCTGCAGACGCGCCAGACGATCAAGCAGCGCGTCGCGCTCAGCCTTAAGCTTTTCCGTTTCCGAAACCGCGCCAACCTCCACGGGTTTGGCCACGACCGGCCCAGACGCAGCTTCGTCTCCACCGTCCGCGGCCGGCAGCTCACGTTCCAGATCCTCGCGTTCCAACTCAAAGCGCTGTTCGGTTTTTCCGTTTCCTTTACCCATACTGCTGCACTACTCCGATTCGTTCAAAAGTCTGTCGAAAAGCCGCGCAATGTACGACACCGCCGACATGGTGTGCTGATAATCCAGCCGCGTAGGTCCAATCACCGCCAGCGACCCCATTACTTCTCCGCCAACGCGAGCGGGAGCGCCAATCAGCACGAAATTCTGCAAATTCGAAGCAGGCAGCGCCTCGTCGAGCCCGATCACGACGCGCACCGCTTCCTGCCGAGTGTCAAGATACGCACTCAGCAGCTTCACAACTTTTTCCTTCTCCTCAAGTGTCCGCAGCATATCCTGCAGGCGCTGACGATCCTCCTGCCCGGCCACGTTGTTCGCGACCAGGTTCGCCGCGCCCTCAACGAACACCGCCTGCGTGTCATCCGCCGAAGCGAGCGCCCCCTGCCGGTAGAGCTGCTCGATCGACTTCATCAGCCGATCGTACTCACTACGCTCTTGTTCCAGACGGCGAGCCAGCTCGGCCCGCATATCGCCCATAGTCCAGCCACGAAAGTTCTCATTGATATAGCGTGCGGCCAGATCGAGATCAGACTGCGGAATATCCAGCCGCAGCACCCGATCACGCACCACCCCCGACCGCGTGACCACGACCGCCAACACCTTCTGATCGCTGAGGTGCGAGAAGTAAACATGCTCCAGCGCGTTCCGCGGCCCGCTGGTAGCCACCGTCACCCCAACGCTGTGCGAGATCAGGGAGAGCACATGCGAAGTCCGCTCCATGAACTCCGCCACATCGGTAACCCCGGTCAGAGTGTCCTGAATAATGCTCTGATTCTCGTGCGAAAGATGCGCCTCGCCACTAAGCTGCTCGACATAATAACGATAAGCTTCCGCCGTAGGCACGCGCCCCGCCGAAGCATGAGGCTGCTCCAGAAATCCAGCATCGGCCAGATCCGCCATCACATTGCGGATCGTAGCCGCACTCAGACCTTCGCGGCTGGAGCGAGCAAGCGTGCGCGACCCCACCGGCTCTCCGCTGGCGATGAATGTTTCGACGATAGCGGTCAGGATTTCCCGTTCCCGTCCGCCCGCTGGCCCTGCTGGCATATCTACCTGAGGTCTCGGAGCTAAAACGCCCCTCTAAATTCTTTAGATGCAGTGGCTTAGATTAAGATTCCACCAAGCCTAATGGAATTCTAGGGAGCGCTGGCGAGGGTGTCAAGGAAAGAGGGCATTGAGATAGAGGCAGCGAGAAAACGACCGTTTCGGCATTAGGGAGAGAGATTTCCCGAAACGAAATAGGTCGTCGGGGCCAGCCCTTTCGCACCGCAAGAAGTGCTTTGCCTTTGTGTAAAGTTTGATGTAAAGTTCTAGCCGTGAGAAGAAATCTGCCCGCCCTCCACCTACGCCACGCCCCGCTGATCTACGTAGTAGCACAGGTACGGTTTTCGGCCATAGTGGCAATCGAGAAGTATGTTCCCGAGATACAAGAAAAACTCAGGCATAAGGGATTCCCCCGTTTCTTGAAGGCCCAGGTGCAGGAGGTAGCACTTCAAATCGACGCTGCTCCCAAGCTCAGCACAAGCGACAGGTTTGAGTTCCAAGACAAGGATGCTTCCCTCGGAATTGTGTTGCAATCCAACTCCGTAGCCGTACATACGAACCGGTATTCAGACTACGAAGCCTTTGAAGAGCACGTTAAGACCGCGCTGATGGCTGTGAATCGCGTCGTCGGAATAGGCCTATCTGAACGGATCGGACTCCGTTACGTCAACTTAGTTCGCCTAAAACCGAACGAGGGTTGGCGTGAGTACTTGCACGAAGGTCTGCTCGGGTTGGATTCCGCCTCCGTCGGGGTGGAAAGCTGGACCAGCAGCTCTCAATTTGTCGGGAAGACAGAGGTCGGGCAGCTGGCGGTGCGCTGTTCTCGATCTGCCCAACCGTTTCCTCCGGATTTGCTCACCAGCACGCTTGCCTACTCGCTCGAGCTTGCTAAGGACGAAATCGTAACAACTTTAGACTTTGATCACTACATCGAGCAAGTCACGGATTTCAAGGTCGCTAAGGCAATTTCTATGTTGGAGCAACTCCATGAGAGCTTGGATAGGGTCTTCATGTCGGCGGTAACCTCGGATGCGCTAACAAGATGGGGAAGGGTGAAAACTGATGCAAAGCACAACTGAAATGCTTGTCGGTGTAGCGCCCACTGGTGCCCGATCCACCTGGAATAATGCCGTTCTCGCAGCTCTGTTCCTCGTTGGTACAGGAGGTTTTGCGAGTCCTCAAATGATTGCCCACTCCGCAAACCCTCAAATAATCAACCGCACGTCGATCGGGCCAATCGGCGTGCGTGTAATCGGTGAATCAGGGGATGTTGTCGATACCAATCGCCTACTGGATACTCAAGAGAAGCTCGCGGGCATCCGTCGCTACCTGTCTATGAATGTCACAGACATGGCGAGGGCCCTCAGAGTCGCCAGACCGACCGTCTATTCCTGGTTTCGGGACGAAGCTGGCCTAAGAAGCCACCATCTGCAGCGGGTTGAGGCCGTCTATCGGATTGCAAGACGCTGGCGAAGGATATCGAATCAACCAGTAGGAGCGTTTCTCGCCCAACCCCTGGCGTCTGGCGACTCGCTGCTCGACGTTTTATCGGCGAAAGCACTGAACGAATCCGACATACAGGATGCCTTAGCACAAATTCAGAAGGCCTTGAACCGTTCGTCAGGCCAAGCAGGGATAGTCGATGTAGCCAAGAAGCGAGGACTGAAACTTGCCTCCACTCGACCGCCTGCGCACTGGACCTCTAATGAGGACTTCGACTTGTAAGGTATTGTTTGGGGATTCTTTTTGCCAACTGTGTCCGCTCTACCTAAGTCCGAGTGGAGGCAAGGTACCGTGGTCCCGCATGACCTCCTGCCCGACGGCATCCTGCCAGCATCGGTAACCACTGGTAGGAAGCTGATTGTTCTTTCTCACGATTGTGATCTCGTCAATGAATCCTATGAAGCGGAACCATACGTAGAACTCCTTGTCGCTGTTCCGAAAGAGACAAAGCACCGTAATGGCCTCCTGTTCAACGGCAGGAATCCACGGAAACTTCAGTTTCTGGCCCAGGAGAACGGAGAAGAACGCCTCTACGAAATTGACATACATGCAAAATATCGCGTAGAGCGGCGAATTCTCGAAAAGGGTAGCAGAGATGCATCGATCACAATTCGCCAACGCGACGTTGCGACGATCGCCAAGTGGGCCTCGCGGAGATACAGTCGTCCCTCCCTTCCAAGTGCCTTCATGGACAGAATCAAACCAGTCAAGGATAAGATCCTAAGAAAAATGAAGCGCGATGGAGAAGATATTGTTCACGTGGCCCTGGCGTTTAACACGGTTGAAGAACTTGCTAACGATAAACCTTACCGAGTCTTTCTTTGGATAGTAGTTGAGCCTGGTGTGTGCGAGAACGATGAACTGGAACAACGCGCGATTGGTATCGTGAGCGAGCTACGCAAGCTTTTAGCACAGTGCAACGGGATCGAAGTCGAAGATGCTGACCTCAGAAAAACATCTGACGTCAGTCTGCTCGACTGGCAAACGCTTATCCGCTTTGACTTGGACTATCTCAGCCCCGATGACGAGCCAATCTGAGGTGGCCGCTTGACCACCTTTGCGCACCCTTCGAAAGGTTAGATTCTACGGCCTGCCCCACACATTCGCGTTCTTTGCGAATGTGTGGGTGTGTGCGCCACTCCAATCTCCAGGGCGGCCAGGGGTGCCCCAAGTCTCGCGCTTTTCGAGACCTGGGATTCCACAAACGTGTCACGCGTGGGATTTCTTCATGGAGCGGGCGAACGGCCAAGCGCAGCTACGGTCGTTTCCGCGGCAACACCCGGAACTGACGTTTCCCTTCAATCCGATAGGTTGCGAAGTCCGCTTGATCGACCGTGAGAATGACGGAAAGAGATTCGCGCTTCGCCAGATACACGAGGGTGGCGTCGGCGAAATCCATCGGCCTGTCCCAATAGCGCAACATCAAGCCACGCAGGTGCGTCAGCTCCGCATCCTCAATGGTGCCGACAACGAGCGCTCCCGAACGGACAAACTTCCACGTGGCTTCCATCTCGGTGCGCGAATCGCCAACCAGGTGGAACACTTCCGTGAGCACCGCTTCGGAGGTCAGCAGCGGCAGCCGCAGTTGACGGAACGCGTCCACGCAGACGCCGTGCCAGCGATCGCTGCGGTCGAGCAGCGCGAGAATCGCACCTGTGTCAATGAGTGCATTGGCACTAGCCAGGAGCGCATTAGCGGGCATACCGCCGCCTCAGGCGCTTGCGGAGCCCGTCGCGAGCCGTCTCGGCGCGGCGAGGGTTGCCGCTGGCGAGCGCTCCAAAACAGTTGGCCGCGGCCCTGTGAAGTCTGCCCTGTGCCTCTTCCTCCGAGGCATTCGCAACGTCCTTCTTCAGCCAATCGCGGACGGCAGTCTCCAGCACTGCCGAAACCGGTACCTTGCGGAGACGCGCTTCCCGCTCCAGGTCCGACTTAAGCTCACCCGCCAGACGCCAGCTGTAAACTTCCGTCTTCATGCACTACAGTGTAGTGCAAAAGACTCAGTTTTGCAACGCGAGTTGGCCCGGGGTGCCCCAGGTCTCGCGCTTTTTTCGCGAAATATAACTAGCTAGGAAACATCCAGGCCAAGACGGAAAGTCGTCACGATATACTCCCCGAGCATGACCAGCAAGCCTCACATCGCAGTAGTCGGCGCAGGCGCCTTCGGCGGATGGATCGCACTCTATCTTCTTCGCAGCGGAGCGCAAGTCACGCTGCTCGATGCTTGGGGACCGGGAAATTCGCGAGCATCGTCGGGTGGGGAGACACGGGTCATCCGCGGCGCGTACGGGCCCGATCAGCCTTACACGAAACTGGCGGCGCGCGCACTCGCTCTATGGAAGCAACACGAAGCCCAGTGGAAGCGGAAATTCATTTTCCCCATCGGAGTGCTGTGGATGGCCGGACGCGATGACGCATTCGAGCGTGGCTCGCTTCCCTGCTTGAGAGATGCGGGAATTCCGTTTGAGCAGCTCGCAGTGAACGAGCTCGCGCGCCGCTGGCCGCAGATCAGCTTCGAGGACGTCAATTGGGCCATCTACGAGCCGCAGGGCGGATATTTGCTCGCGCGCGCTGCGACGCAGGCGGTGGCCGATCAGTTTGTAGCCGAAGGCGGAGAGTATCGCCAGGCACACGTCGCAAAGCAGAATCTCGAAAGCGGCCAGTGGAAATCCCTGCTGCTGTCGGATGCATCGACGATAGTCGCCGATCGCTACGTCTTCGCCTGTGGTCCATGGCTCGGGAAACTGTTCCCCAACACGGTCGGTCCGCATTTCATTTCGACCAAGCAAGATGTTTTTTTCTTCGGCACTCCCGCGGGCGACGCGCGCTACGATGAGGGCAACGTGCCGGTGTGGGCCGATCACAGCGACCACTTCATGTACGGAATTCCCGGAAACCAGGGACGCGGTTTCAAAATTGCCGATGACACGCGCGGCCCCGAGTTCGATCCAACCGCAGGCCAGCGGCTGGTAAGCGAAGACGGCCTGGCTGCCGCGCGCCGTTATCTCGCCTACCGTTTTCCGGGGATGAAGGATGCGCCGCTCGTCGAGACGCGCGTCTGCCAATACGAAGATACAACCGACCACAATTTCATCGTCGACCGGCATCCGGGCAGCGCCAATGTTTGGATTGTCGGCGGCGGTTCGGGCCACGGATTCAAGCATGGTCCCGCGCTCGGCGAGATGGTGGCAAACCTCGTGCTCAAAGATGAAACTGCGGACAGGCTGTACCAGTTGGCACGATTCGAAACAATTCCACGTAGGTCCTGAATGGGAGCTCACGCCGGCGCTAGCGCTGCTCAGCCTGGGCTCCGCCAGTTGCCTTTGCAGTCAAGTAAGGCGCGGTCCAGCTAAGCCTGCCCGCCAACTTGTTTGGTTATGGCGCCTACTGAATCTGAATCACGCTTTCCGAACTGCTGGCTTTGATCTCTTCCACCCGCGCCACCACATTGCGGGCGAACGCAAACAGCGACTTCGCATGCGGCGAGTCTTCTCCCTGGAGTACGGCCGGCACACCACTGTCGCCCGATTTGCGAATCTCCGAATCAAGCTCGACGCCTCCGAGGTAGGCGATGTCGAACTGTTTCGCCGTCTTTTCCGCGCCGCCGCGCGAGAAGATATCGATTTCGTGCTGGCAATGCGGGCACACGAAGTAACTCATGTTTTCGACCATGCCGACGATGTCCACCTTCATCTGGCGGAACATCTCGATGGCCTTGCGCGCATCCTGCAGCGAAACGTCGGACGGCGTAGAGACCACGATGGCGCCGGTCAGCGGTACCGTCTGAATCAGCGAGAGCGCGACGTCGCCGGTTCCCGGAGGCAGATCGATGACAAGATAGTCCAGCAGTCCCCACTGCACCGATCCCAGGAACTGCCGGATGATCGAATGCAGCATGGGACCGCGCCAAATGAGCGGCTTGTCTCCCGGGTTGAGGAAGCCGACCGAGATAACTTTGAGCCCATGCGAGTTGATCGGCGCGATCTGACTCTCGCCCATCACTTTGGGCTGCTCGTTGGTGCCAAGCATGAGCGGGACGTTCGGTCCATAGACGTCAGCGTCGAGCAATCCGACTTTGTGGCCCATCTTGCTGAGCGCGATTGCCAGATTGACCGAAAGTGTGGTCTTGCCGACTCCGCCCTTGCCGGAACCGACCGCGATGATGGCGCTGACGCCAGGTAAAGGTTGTGGGGTGGGCTGTTGCTGGCCGGGATGATGGGAATGAGCGCTCATTTTGTGATTATACGGGAAGAAAAACAGTTCTCGGTTCTCAGTTCCCAGTTCTCAGTATCTAATTCCACCGGTTCACACTGAGAACTGAGAGCTGAGAACTGGGAGCTGGTTTTTCAGTAGTGCCCTTCTCCCAGTTGCACCTTGCCGCGAAACATGCGGTAGACAAACGTAAAATACCCCACTGCTAGCACCGCGCCGAGCGTCCACCAACCCAAGCCGACGCTCAGTCCGTGATTGCCGGCCGCAGTATTGTAGATAGTGAGGTCGTACTGGTGGTCGCGGGCGGGCAATACGACGGGATAGAGCGCAAACGCCGCACCCACCAGCATGAAGGCGATATACAGGCTGGAGGCCACGAATGCGAGTTTTTCTTTGCCCTTGGGATTGGCCCAGAGCATTACCGCCAGGCTGCCGACAACCACGATCGGAATCAGTATCCCGACCGGATGCTTCCCGTAGTTCACCATGATTTCGGGCCGTATGAAATAAGTCGCAACCAGGGCGGTGAAGGTAAGAAAAAACTGCACGGGCCAACAAAGCAAGGCTAAGCCGCGAGCGCGGCGGCCAAGGTCCTCGTCGGTTTTGACTGCGACGTAGTAAGAACCGTGCGCGGTCAGGGTCACCAGCGCCATCACGCCGATGAGTACCGTATACCAATCCAGAATGCCCGTCTGCGGGCCGAGTTTGAAGTTGGTCCAGAGCGGCTCAAAGAAATAACCGGTTGCACCAAGCGGAACTCCACGCACCACGTTGCCCAGTGCCGCCCCAAAAAACACCGCCAGCAAAATGCTGGAGATGCCGAAGACCGCATCGAAGAAGTCCTGCCACACCGGGTTTTCAATGTGAGCGCGGAATTCGATACCAATACCGCGCAGAATGAGCAGCCACAGAACAATTGTCAGCGGAAGGTAAAACCCGCTGAAACTCGATGCGTAGAGTTGAGGAAATGCAAAATAGAGCGTGCCCCCGGCAGCGAGCAGCCAGACTTCGTTGCCATCCCAAACCGGGCCGATGGCGCGCAGCACCCGGCGTCGTTCTTCGTTGGTTTTGGCCGCAACCAGATAAATCGCACCGGCGCCAAGATCGAATCCGTCGAGCACGACATAGGTCGCGACCATCGCCGCGACAATCCAAAACCAAAGGCTCGCCATGTT
This sequence comes from Terriglobales bacterium, assembly GCA_035272625.1. Lineage (GTDB taxonomy): Bacteria > Acidobacteriota > Terriglobia > Terriglobales > Acidobacteriaceae > Acidiflorens. Next base: position 46,359 of record DATEQN010000057.1, read on the forward strand.
CACCTTGCCTCCGCTACCTGGCCGCCGTCGCCGGATGGAGATTGGACACGGATTCGTGTCCGCCCACCGGGCCGTGCTCAATTTCCCGCCGGATCAGGAACAGGAACAGAATGCCCAGCACCATGTAAATACCCATGAACCCCAAGAGAGTAAACATGCCGTTGCCGGCGGAGACGGCGGTGGAATAGCCGCTCTCGGTGCGCATCAGCCCATACACCAGCCAGGGTTGGCGGCCAAGCTCGGCGGTCATCCATCCGGCGGTGTTGGCGATGTAGGGAAACGGCGCTGCCAGCATCAGTATCCAGAGCATCCACCGGGCGTCAAAGAGTCTGCCGCGCCACAGCAGGAGCAACGCGACAACCATGATGGCGACGAAGAACGTCCCCAGGCCAACCATGATGTGGTAACTGTAAAAGAGCAATGCGATGTTATCCGGCCAGTCTTGTTTGGGAAAAGCGTCGAGTCCGCGAACGTGGGCATTCCAGCGCTGGTAAGTCAGCATGCTCAACATTTTCGGAACTTCAATCGGGTTATCGATCTTGCCTTGCTGATCATTAGGCTGACCGACGATGACCAACGGTGCTCCGGGCTGGCCTTGAAATAATCCTTCCATCGCCGCCAGGGTCACAGGCTGCAAGTCAGTGACCATCTTGCCTTGTCGGTCGCCCGTCGGAAAAATCTGCAGCACGCTGAACAGGCAACCGGCAATCACGCCAGCCTTGACGAAAATACGGGCGTGCGCGGTCAATTTGCCCGAGAGCAGATAGAACGCGCCCACCGCTGTCATGATGAACGCGCCGGTAATCGCCGCTCCGCTCATGTTGTGCGCGTACTGCCATCCCGCCCAGGGATTCAGCACGAAATCCCAAAAGCTTGCCAGCTGCAAGCTTCCGTCTGCAGCCGTGAAATAGCCGACGGGATGCTGCATAAACGCGTCGGTGGCAATGATGAAGTAACCCGATAACCAGGAACCCACAAAAACTGCGACCGCCGACAGCCAGTGGGCTTTCGGGCTCAACCGCTTTTCTCCGTAGAGAAATAATCCGAGGAATGCCGATTCCAGGAAAAAGGCGAACATGCCTTCCATGGCCAGTGTCTGCCCAATGACGCCGCCCGCGAATCGCGAGAAGTGCGACCAGTTGGTGCCGAACTGGAATTCCATCGGGATGCCGGTCACAACACCTAACACAAAATTGATGCCAAAGATCTTGCCCCAGAAGCGAGCCGCCTCGTTGTATACGGGATCGTTGCGCCGCAAGCCGATCGTCTTGAGCACGACAATCAGCAGTGCGAGCCCCATGGTGAGTTGCGGAAACAGATAGTGAAACGTCGCGGTGAAGGCAAAGTGCAAACGGTGAACGAAGAGTGCGCTGTCCATAAATTACGCCCTCAAATTACGCCCTCGGTTGACAGGACCCAGCTTGAGCTGTCCAGCTTATCAGCAATGCGGCATGGGGTCTCGGTTAGTTCGCACGCAATCGCGTCTAACTCCGATCCTTTTTTCTGCGCGCCGATTCCGCCCGGCGTATCTCCCGGCGGCGCGCGGCACCATCGTAGCGGCGCTTTTCATCTTCAGTCTCGGGAATGACGGGTGGAACGGCCATGCGATTGCCGGCAGCATCGATGGCGACAAAGGTAAGATAGGCGGAGCTGACGTGACGATTCTCCTGCGAGCGATAATTCTCCACCCAGACCTTCACGCCCACCTCCATCGAGGTGTGGAAGACACGATTGACCGACGAGCGTAGGACGACGAAATCTCCAACCCGAACGGGCACGAGAAAATCCATATGATCAATGGAGGCCGTCACCACATACGTGCGCGAGTGACGGTGCGCGGCCATGGCGCCGGCGAGGTCAATCCAGTGCATGAGGCGTCCGCCCAGCAGCGCGTTCAGCGGATTGGCATCGTTCGGCAGAACGATCTCCACCATTTCCGAGATCGATTCGCGCACCGGCCGCGGGCGGGTTAACTTCGCTTTATCGTCGTCGTTCATGCTGTCAGTTCGTCGATCGTCTTGTCGCTCAGACTTGCCGCTCAGATAAGAACAGCGCTTTGCCGGGCGCGATATGCCTGGAGATAGCAGGTTGCAAGTGTAAGCACGCGCGGGTCCGGGTTCGCATCGAGCCAAACCTCGCCTGCCAGGTCGAAGATCAATTGTCCATGTTCCATCGGAGCGTGGCCTAACTCGCAGACAAAGCAGATCGTGACTTGCTCCCGGCTAGCACGGACAATTGAAAAACGAACCGCATCCCACTCACGGCGCTGAGGAAGATGCGGACAGGCGGTGGCGTACCCGAGGTTGCAGAATTCCCGTATGTGGGCATCGGATGCCGCCAGTTCCTGCCCCGAGGCGCGGCAGTTTCCCGTCCATCCCGCTCCGAGTGGCAGACGCGAAGGATGCGGCCAGGAGCCGTCGTTCAAGATTTGCCGCGGCACAAAAAATGGGCAAGCCAAGTTGGTCCTCGGAGAACAGCCATTGTAACGCGGGACATGATATGAATGGAGGATATGAATCGGCTCTTAGCTTTTAGCTCTTGGCTCTGAGCCTTTGACTTTTCTGAGACCTGAGAGCTAACACCTGAGACCTTTTTCTATGGATCGCATTGTCATGTTGAGCGAAATTCTTACCGCCAATCCCGAGGATGCGTTCGCCCGCTATGGATTGGCCATGGAGTACTCGAAGGCCGGACAAATCGAGCAGGCGCTGCAGGAATTTAAAAAGCTGATCGAAAAAAATCCAGACTACACGCCCGCTTATTGCATGGCCGCGCAAACACTAGCCAATGCAAGCCGCGTCGATGAGGCCAAGCGCTGGCTGGTGGATGGCGTTTCCTCCGCGCGCCGCACCAACAACGGGCACGCGCAATCAGAAATGACGGCCATGTTAGAAGAACTAGGAAGCTGAAACGCTCATGTAGGGGCGGACGCATTCGTCCGCCCCGCGGAGCGAAGCTACGCGGCGTTGGCGCGCTTCGCACGCCAGCCCGGACGAGGGCGTCCGGGCCTACCTGGACCCTGCCAGTGCTACACTCTCCTGTTCCGCGGAGGCACGCCTTGCGCCGTCTAGCTTTTCTTCTTGTTCTTCTCTTCTCTCTTCCCGCATTCTCTCAGGCCAAGCACCCTTTCACTTTCGAAGACATGATGAAGCTGAAGCGTGTCAGCGAGCCTGTGCCTTCGCCCGACGGCAAGTGGGTGCTGTTCGCCGCGGTCGATGTGGATCTGGCCGCAAACAAAAAGACGCCGCACATCTGGATTGTCCCGCTGAATAATGGAGCGACGGGCGTCTCGCCCGTCCAGCAAAGCACTGGAGGGCCAGGGCAGGAACGAATCCTAATCGCCGATCAGGACGGCGACCGCCCGCGCTGGGCGCCGGATGGCAAGCGCTTTGCGTTTATCTCGACCAAAATAGGCGGATCGCAGGTCTGGAGTGCCGATTTCGATGGCATAACTGGCACCGTCACCGACGTCCACAAAGTGACTTCGATTGCGACCCAGGCCGCCGGCGAACTCTGGTCGCCGGATGGCAAGACCATTCTCTTCACCTCGGATGTGTATCCCGAGTGCGACGGCGCGCCCTCCGAAGAAGCGACCTGCAATGCCAGGAAGCTGAAGGAAGCTGAGGAATCGAAGGTCAAGGCCCTGGTTTTCGATCGCCTGCTCTACCGCCATTGGAATGCCTACAAAGAAGGCAAGCGCAGCCACATCTTTATCGTTGAAGCTCCTCCCGAGGTTTATCCGAAGGCAGTTGCGGGGCTCGTCTATAAGCCACCCCGCGACCTCACCCCCGGCGACTACGACGCACCCGAATTCTCGCTCGGCGGACAGGACAACTACGCCTTCTCGCCCGACGGGCAGGAGATTTGCTACACCTCGAACCACGACAAGGTCGAAGCCACCTCCACCAACAACGATCTCTGGATCGTCCCGGTCAGCGGAGGGACGGCAAAGAACATCACCGCCGACAATCCGGCCAGCGACTCGACTCCGCTCTATTCGCCCGATGGCAAGTACATCGCCTACCGCGCCCAGCAGCGTCCGGGATACGAGAGCGACCGCTTCCGCCTGATGCTGTACGACCGCAAGACGGGCGAGAAGAAGAATCTGACGGACATGTTCGACCGCTGGGTGGGGACATTCGCTTGGGCGCCCAATTCTTCGCGACTTTATTTTGTAGCGGAAAATCATGGAGGGTCGCCGATCTATTCGCTTGACTTTCAAATTATTCATGACGATGCCCACGGAGGGGACACTACGGTCAATGAGACGAGACTTAATTTCTTCACTCTTACAGCTGGTTTCGACGACGATCTAGCAGTGACACCCGACGGAAAGAATCTTGTGTTCTCGCAGATGTCGCTCGCGTATCCGAACGAGATCTATCGGGTGCGGACCGTCTCGCCATCTTGCTCTCACCAAGCCGGGACAATCGCACAGGAAGACAGCAAGTACTCGAGTTCGAACTGTACCCTCGACCAAACGCAGCCTTTGACCCACATCAACGACGCCGTTCTCTCACAAGTCGCCATGCCTCCCATCGAATCCTTCTGGTTCCCCGGCGAATTCGGCGATAAAGTCCAAGGCTTCCTCGTCAAGCCGCCGAACTTCGACGCCAGCAAGAAATATCCTCTCAAGTTCATCATCCACGGCGGACCCGAGGTCCCGATGGGCGACGAGTGGAGCTATCGCTGGAACGCCGAGCTCTTTGCGGCACCAACTTCGTCAAGCCCAGGATACGTCGTCATCATGATCAATTTCCACGGCTCGCCGGGATACGGGCAGAAGTTTATTGACGAGATCAATGGCGACTGGGGCGGCGCTCCGTTTGAAGACCTGATGAAGGGGCTCGACTACGCCGAGAAGACTTATCCGTTCATCGACAAAGACCGCGAGTGCGCGCTGGGCGCCAGCTACGGCGGATACATGGCCAACTGGGTGCTCGGCCACACCGACCGTTTCAAGTGCATCGTCACGCACGACGGCATGTTCAATACCTACTCCGCCTGGGGCACGACCGAAGAACTCTGGTTCAATAACTGGGAGTTCAAGGGGACGCCTTACACCAACCCGGAGATGTACGAGAAATGGAACCCGCGCAACGCGGCGAAGAGTTTCAAGACGCCTACGCTTGTCATCCATTCACAACTCGACTACCGCCTCGATGTCAGCGAAGGCTTCCAGCTTTTCACCACGCTGCAGACGATGGGCGTGCCCTCGAAGATGCTCTATTTCCCCGACGAAGGCCACTGGGTGCTGAAGCCGCAGAATTCGCAGCTTTGGTGGAAAACGGTCAATGACTGGGTCGACCAGTGGACCGGGACTGGGACGAAGAAATAGCGGAACATCCAATCAGAAAAGAGGGCCATCCGCTGCCAGGATGCGGCAACTTCGTTTGTCGTCGGGCAACCACTTGATCGAAGCGGGTTCAGACGGAGCCCGCAAGGGGATCGCAGATTCTGCGGGCGCAGCGTGGCCGACGAGTTCCGATCCCGCCACATTCTCCGGAGCTTTGGCTTCAGGGGGCTTCGATCGAGGACAGGGCGCGGAATCAGCCTTCTCATTCATCGCGGGCATCGCGGGAGTGGATGGCGCCGAGCTTCGATGATCGCTGAAGGCGGCATCCGCGGTTGGTTCCGGGCAGGTACTTACGTGCGAATCCGCCACCGGTTCGTTGCTCGGATCGCCCTCCGGCACGGCGAACACTGGCGCTGCTGCATTTTGTGACGCGGACGTTTGAAAACCAAAATGTGCGCTCGGCGGCGTAGTCGGGGCCTTGGTGCGGATGTTTTCCGGCTGCTCCGGGACTGTCGCTGCCAGGCTCCACATTTGAAACTGCGCCGTCGATCCGCCCGCGGTCACTGCGATGAAGACATCGCACGGGCCCACGTTTCCGGCCGAGGGCACGATTGAAGCCAGGCCGCTCTGAATGGTCACAACCTGCACCTGCGACGACCCGAGGACGATGGGCATTCCGTCTTCCCCGGCAAAGGAGTCGCCATCCGGTTTGCCACCTGAGCCAGAACTGGCGCCTGGACTCACCCGCGTCAGCGTGGTCGCAAAAGTGACGTTCACTCCCATCACCGGATTTGCGGCCGGCGAGCCGTCCGTCACCCGCATCACAAGTGGTTGAAAAGCCTGTCCTGTCGGCACAACCTGCGACGATCCATTCACCGTCTCCAGCGTCCATAGCGAAGCCGCCGTGGAGAACAAAGTAAATGTCTGGCACGGCGAATTGTTCGGAGCGACGCAAGCACTCACCTGAACATCTGCATTTTGATTCGTAAGCTGTGCCGTAATGGTGGCAAGTCCTGAGGCGTTGGTACCCGCACTGCTCGCCGAAAGCGAAGCCGTGCCCTTGCTGACTGAGAAATTGACCGTTACATTCGCCTTGGGCACGCCCAGGTCCAGCGCTTCAACCGTGAGTGGAACTGCGATCGTCGCGCCCTGCCCAACCCAGCGCGTCGGCATCAGAGCAACCAGGTCAAGCGCAGACGACGTCCCTACCAATGTCGCCTGTTGCGTCTGCGGGGGCGAGTACGAAGCTGGCGCCAGAGCGATCGTGATTGTGCTCTGTCCGGTTGCAGTGGGAGTGACCAAGGTCGACGATTCTCCCGCTTCATCGCTGAGCACAGAACAGGAAAAAGCTCCGGCGCACACCGAGAACTGCGAGCCGTTAGTCGCGCTCCATGCAATCGTCGCCCCGCTCACCGGCGTAATCCCATCAGCGGCGACCACGCGCACGCGGATGGCATTTGCGGCCGCCGATCCAACTGGCGTTGACGGCTCCCCGGCTTGCAGAAGAAGCAATAGATCCGTGGACAGAGCGCCATAGCCCAGCGCGCCGATCATTTGGGAAGAAGCACCGCTCAACGGATCGGTGACCTGAATCGTAGCCGTGCCGTCCTGCGCAGCGGCGGGCATGGCCACCTCGATCTGGCTTGCCGACGCAGACAGCGTACCGGCGTTGTTGCCGGCAACGCTCACCTGCAGCCGCGGATTGAATCCGATGCCGTTGAGAGTAGTCACGCCGCCGGCAAGGCTGAGGCGCGCTGGCGTCACCGTATCCGAATACAACAGGCTCGCTTGGTAAAAGTAATCCGGACGACCGTCGCCGCGGAAGTCGGCTACCCCCACGCGATACGTATCAGTTGTGCTGAACTGCGCATCCAGGCGGGTCAGACCCCAAGTCGGCGTGTTAAATGCCGAGGGTGTCGAAGCAGGCGCCGGATCGCCGCTCTCGTCGCTCAACTGCCAGATCCCAATTACAGGCAACAGTTTGATTTCGGTCGGCTGGTCCGTTTCGTCGAGGGCCGTCACCGAGACCGAGGCGGTGCGGTTCGCCTGCGCTGTGAATTCGAACCAATCGGTGCTGCCGTAACCCGAGATCCACGACCCCCAGCCTCCGCCCGCTGGAAGCGTCGCCGGATTCGCATAAGTCGACCCACTGCCGGGATGCGTTTGCGCGATTTCACTCTGCAACATCAGAATGTCCCGCTCGGCGTTCGACCCGTTGGTCACCGTGACCACAACCGGAGCGAACGAGCCCGACGGCGCCACCTGGGTGGGAGCATACGGTTCCACGCCCAGGGACCAGTTCGGGTCCAGCGCCTCGACGCTTAACTGGTACTCGGCGATGCTTTGTCCGGTGGGAATCGGCAGTTGTCCCAGATCGAAAAAACCTTCGAGCGACGGATCGTTGGACCCCCACCGGTCGTAGCGCAAGCCATTTCCGTCCACGTATCCATCGATAATGTTGCCCGCGTTCCCGCAAAACGAGAATCCAGAAACGGAAGTTGCCACGTACTGCCGTGAGGGCTGATTAGAGACCATCAGCCTTGCCACCACATTGACACCCTGCATCGGTTGCACCGCATTCCCGGATGCGTCGGTGAAGTACACAGTGCCGTAGACTCTGCCCGCCGGCTGCTGGTTCCCGCTGGAGGGATAAAGCCGCGCTAGCGCATTGATGTCATCCATCTTGGGGGCGGCCGCGTTCGGATAGCAGACGCTGATGGGCACACACGAAATCAGATCAGTAAAGTGCATCACCGGAAATCCCGCAAAATCGGCATTCGTTGGTGGGGGCTCCTGCGTCTGCACGTTCAAGTTGGCCTGCGACCATCCCAGCCCAATAATCCGCCCCAGCACGCGCACCAACCGGTATTGCACGTCAGGCAATTGTGCGCTGGTGGCCGCACACACTCCGTTGATCACCACCAGCGCGTGCACGATGTTCCCGACCGTGCTGAAGTTGTCGGGTCCGCCGTAGACGGCATTGGTAAAGCAATCCTCCAGGTCTCCTGCACCTTCGCCGAGCAGCGCATCCGTGACTGTCCCGTCGGAGTCGTAAACAATTCCAAGCGGTGTGGCCGTAGCGGTCGAAGTAATGTCGGCGGGCGCGGTGATCGCTCCGTTGGTGACCACGATGTTGCTGCCGTTCACGTCCTCAGCAAGATGTCCGCCCTGCGATGCGGTTAGGCTCGTCGAACTAATGGTCCACGCACTGAAGGCGCTAGCCACCAAGGCATCGGCCTGTGCGCCGGATAGGATCGGGCTTAGGTTCCCCTGGTCGGTGAGGTACTGCACCGAGCCATTCGCCCAGATCAGCGCCTGGCCCTCGACTCCGGGAGCGTAGCCCGAGCCCGCGACAAACGCCGGGCCTCCAGCGCGGCTGGCAACGGCACTCCAAATCAGAAAAGCGGTAACCGCCAGAATTCGCCAGCGCATAACTTACTCCCCTCGGGCGCTGCGGATGGCGCGCTCCAGTTGAACGACGCTGACGCTTCCGTTGCTGACGCTTCCATTAACGACCGGCGCAAGTGGACGCGGCGACGATTCGTGTCGTAGAACCGTTGCGGCTGCAGGCTTCTGCCCATGTTCAGACACGTTCTCGCCGCTCGGGTCGAGAGCAACCTGGCCCATTGATCCGCCCACCGGGCTGGTAAGGCCCAATCGGCTCGGCGGATATAAAAAGATCAAAACGTGCTGGCCCTTGCTCATAGCGCGATGCGTGGACCATGCGCCCGCCCACTCGTGGATGGTGAGAACCTGCCCTGGCTCGACCCCGGTAATTGCCTTGTCCACCTGAAAGCGCAACTCGACCGACGGAGCCTTCCCGGGAACCACCCGATCGATTGCCGCAGTCTGGGCTGTCGCAGTCGGCGGCGCGGTAGCCAACACCGTGCCTGCGAATATCATTCCGGCCCGGCGCGAAAGCTGCTTCCACTGCGGACCGAGAACGCGCTCAGCAACAACCTGATCCGATTGCTGAGCGGCCGCAAAGCTCGACAGGCAGAAGTTCGACAGACAGAAATTCGATAGACAAACCAGTGCAACGGCCAAAAAGCGCCTTGACGCGCGCATAGCAATCTCTTCCTGGAGGGAACGGGGCCGGGAGTGGTCCTGGGAGTGGAATCAGATTAGCGCGTTACAGATCAGACAGATGTGCGGGCGGTCACTGTGTATTTGTGATGAATCGCTGCGAAACGCGGAGGCCTACCCGCGGCGCTGTTTCAACTGCTTGTTCGCCTTCTTGGTCGCCTTCCGTTGCGCCTTTTCGTACTTCTTCATTGCTTTCCGCTGTTTCTTGTTTGCCTTGTTTAGAAATTTCTGCTGCTTCTTGGCCGCCTTCCGGGACTGGCGCGCGTTTTCTTCGGGAGTCATACGCTGAGCATAGACTGGTATCGACCCTGCAAGACTCAAAGCGAGTAGCAGCACAAAAGCGGCAATTCGTTTCATAACGTCTCCGAACGGAAGAGCTTGCAGCGATTTTACACCGAAGCGGCACCCGGGAGTCGGACACCGGGCGTTACTTCTGTAATCCGGTTTGCTGCTGACTCTAGTGAATCGTCTTCGTCTTCCGCGACATGTAATCCATCAGCAAATATTGTCCGAGCGTATACGGCGTTGTGAAGTAGGCCTTGCCGCGGCACATCTGCGTTACTTTCTGGACAAACTGCACCAGCCCATAGTCCGACGCCAGCATGAACGTATTGATCAGCACGCCCGCCCGTTTGCACTTCGAAACTTCTTCGAGGGTCTGGCTGACCACCAGCGGATCGAGCCCGAACGCATTCTTGTAAATGCGCCCGTCATCGAGCGTCAGTGCCGAGGGCTTGCCGTCGGTGATCATGACGATCTGCTTCATGTCCTTGCGCTGCCGTTGCAGGATGCGTTGCGCCATGCGCAGGCCCTCGCGCGTGTTCGTGTAGTATGGCCCAACCTTGACTCGGGCAAGTTGCGAAAGCGGAACTTCTTCCGCCGAATCGTGAAACAGGACCAGCGCCAACGAGTCTCCCGGATACTGCGTCCGAATCAGTTGCGACAGGGCCATCGCGACTTTTTTTGCCGGAGTGAAGCGGTCTTCGCCATACAGAATCATCGAATGCGAACAGTCGAGCATCAGCACCGTCGCGCACGATGACTGATACTCACACTGATGCACCTGAAGGTCGTTGTATTCGAGGTTCAGAGGAAGGCCGATCCCTTCGCGCTGAATGGCGGAAGACAGCGTCGCCGTGATATCGAGATTCAGCGTATCGCCAAACTCATAATGTTTGGCAGCGCCGCTGGTTTCGATGCCGGTCGCCATGTCGCGCGTGTCGTGACGTCCAAAACTCGATTTGCCGAGCGAACCCAGTAGATCGCGCAGCGCTTTGAATCCCAAAAAGTCGAGGCTCTTGTCGGTGATCTCGAACTTCGCCTGCTGCTGCGCGTCGCCTACCTGGCCGCCTACACTCGACTGCTTCGCGGGATCATGAGGCTGATCGATCGAAATGTAATCCTCCTGCTGCATGCGCTCGATCAGCTTCTCGATCAGTTCCTCCAGTTCGCCCTCCATCTGCATCTGCTGCAGCCGGTCGCGCATTTCCTCGTCAAACATCTCGCCATTGAGCAGCGCTTGTTCGAGGGCGCGTTTCAACTCGTCGAGCGTTTGTTCGCCTTCCGGCAGTTCGTACCAGAAATTGTCGTTGAATCCGCTTTGCAGAAAATAGTCGGAGAGCGCGCTGAGCAGGTCTTCTATGCTCATTTCGCTGGCGGGATCGGGAACGTATTTGGAGTAGCGGATGCGTTTCATGGAAATCGTCGTTAGTCGCTGGTCGTTGGTCGTTCGCGGTTCGTCGTTCGTTCTTCGCTTTTAGCTTCTTCTATTGTCGTTGGGCATTGGAGCCCAACCTTAATCAGGTCCCCGACCGACTAACGACCAACGACTCTTCCCGCTCACTAGTTAAATCCTCTTTTTCGTCCGAACTCCGAGTCGTCCGGCTCAAACACCCGTTCCTGCTTCTTTGGCGGCTTCTCGCCGGCCGTAAACACACGCTCCTCGTTGCGTCCGATTTTCTTGTGCGCGTGCAGGCCTTCGAGGATGAACTCGGCCGCCGATACCTGCGTCTCCGGGCCGTCTTTCGCGCTGACGTTCAGCTTACTCAGTTTGTCCATCAAGCCCTGAATCTGGCCTAGGCCCTCGAGCACTTCCTGTGCTGCCGCATTATCGGTGAGCTGAATCTCGCCGCCCAGATCGAACCACTGCACCACCTGACTCAAATTGACGCCGTGCAGATAGGTATCAAACGCCTTCGCGACTGCTGTGCGAATCAACTCGCGGCTCACATAATCCGCGCCCTTCATCTCGCCTTCGTACTCCAGTTCCAGCTTGCCCGTAATTGCCGGCAGCGCCGCATAGATGTCGCTGATCCGCGGCACGATGAATTTCTCTTGATGGGTCAGCGCTCGCCGCTCGGCATTCGACACCACGTTCTCGATTGCCGAGATTGGCAGCCGCTGGCTCACGCCCGACCGCTTGTCGATCTTTTTGTCGTCGCGCGCCGCGAACGCGATCCGCTCGATCACTTCCTGCACATACCTCGGAATATGCAGGCGCGATCCGTCCCGGTCAATCCAGGCTTCCTGCGCAGTAATCGCGATGCCTTCTTCCACCGTCGCCGGATAGTGCGTGCGAATCTCCGACCCGATACGATCCTTCAGCGGCGTAATGATCTTGCCGCGCGCGGTGTAGTCCTCGGGGTTGGCGCTGAACACAATCGCAACATCCAGCGGCAACCGGATCGGGTATCCCTTAATCTGCACGTCGCCTTCCTGCATGATGTTGAAGAGCCCGACCTGAATTTTGCCCGCGAGATCGGGCAACTCGTTAATCGCAAAAATCCCGCGATTGGCGCGAGGCAGCAACCCGTAATGCACGGTGAACTCGCTGGATAGTTCGTGCCCGCCGCGCGCCGCCTTGATCGGATCGATATCGCCGATCAGGTCCGCGATGGTGACATCGGGCGTAGCGAGCTTCTCCACGTACCGGTGGTCGGGCGTAAGCCAGGCAATCGGTGTGGCGTCGCCTTCTTTCGCAATCAGCTCGCGGCAGCGCCGGCAGATCGGAGCATACGGATTATCGTGGATCTCGCAGCCCGCGATGTAAGGCATCTCCGGATCAAGCAGCGCAGTCAGTGCCCTCAGAATGCGGCTCTTCGCCTGTCCGCGCAATCCGAGGAGAATAAAATTGTGCCGCGAAAGGATCGCGTTCACGATCTGAGGCACCACCGTGTCGTCGTAGCCAACGATGCCCGGAAATATCGGACTGCCCTCGCGCAGCCGCGACATCAAGTTCTCGCGCAGCTCATCTTTGACCCGCCGCGATCCGAGACGCTGCGCAGTGAAAGGACTTTGGCGCAACTCGCCGAGAGTCCGGGCAAAACTCATGGTGGAACCCCCCAAAGGAAACAGCCTTACGCGGATTATACCGCCGCATCGGGTACTGGCTTGTGAGATGAGCCGCACAGAAGAAAAGATACTTGTGCGACTCCCACGTAGGGACAGCCGCCCCGGCTGTCCCTACGCAACCGTTAGTTCCACCGCGCCTTCGACGCCCGCCGCAGGCCGGGCAGAATCGCTTCGAGATAGCCGACCACCGCCTCCAGACGTTTTGCTTCCGACAGCGTTGAGAGCAGGCTCTGCTTGAAGTCGAGATCGAGCGGAAGCGATCCTGCGAGTAAGAATGAGAGATTGCCGGCGCGCTCGTCGGGTCCGGGAGGCTCAGCCCCGGCTAGTTGCGCAATCTCTGCATGCAGTCGCACGGCCTGCGCCACCATTTCGGCGGCTGGCTTGCCGGGTTCGTCTTCGACCACCGAAATCTCGGCCTGTAAGAACGCTCGATCCTCGTTGACCTCGATCACCTCAAAGCGCTCGACCCCGCGCGTCAGGATGTCCATGCGCCCATCGTCATATTTCTTGGTGACGGACATGATCTCGGCCGTGCAGCCGATGTCGGCGACCCCATCGGAAGACGCTCGCACCACCCCGAACGGCTTTTTCTGTTCCAGGCATTCCGCGATCATCTCCTTATAACGAGGTTCGAAAATGTGCAGCGGTAGCGGAACGCCCGGCAGCAGCACCAGTTCGAGCGGGAAGATGGGCAACAGCGAACTCACGGCGTCTCCAGTGTGGACGATTTTACGCTATCAGAAAGTCACGTAGGCCCGGACGCATTCGTCCGAGCACGGCAAGCACCGGCCCTGCCTCTTTGACTTGGCTAACAAGGGCGGAGCTTTCGCTCCACTGGGCGGGTCCTGAGCGAAGCCGAAGGAATGCGTCCGCCCCTACGTGTGCATTGACTTGCCGCCCTCCACGCGATACAAGGGTCGCCATGGAAATGGACGGGAAGGTCGTGGTTGTGACCGGGGCTTCCATGGGAATTGGGGAGGCGATTGCCAAAGTTTTTGCAGATCACGGGGCCAGTGTGGTGTTGTTGTCGCGTGATTCCAGTCGCGCCGAAGCGGCCCGCCACCGGGTCGGCCACACCGACCGTACGCTCGCCCTGGCCTGCGATGTTCGCAATCGCGAAGATATCGACCGCGCGCTGGCACTGACGCTGCACCACTTTGATCGCGTGGATGTGTGGGTCAATAACGCGGGTGTGGGTATCCGGGACTCGGTCGCCGATATGACGCCGGCGGCATACCGCGAATTGTTCGAAACCAACTTCTTCGCCACCATCGCCTGCATGCAGGCGGTGGCGCCTGCCATGCGCGAAGCAGGCGGCGGGTCTATCGTCAACATCTCGAGCGTAGCCGGACACATTCCAGTGCCGTTCATGGCCATCTACTCGGCCAGTAAGTTCGCCGTGAACGCCATCGGCAAAGGCGCCCGGCTTGAATTGAAGCGGGACAACATCAACGTACTTACCGTTTGTCCCGGCTATGTGAGCACCGATTTTGGCGCGCACATGGTGGCCAACCGCCAGGGCAACGTCCGTCCGCAATCCGTGCGCGGCATCACCGCGGAGCGAGTAGCGCAAGCCGCCTATCGCGGATATCGCAAAAAAAAGCGGGAGGTGGTCGTGCCCTGGACCATGATTCCCGTCATCAAGCTCTATCAGTTATTTCCGGGATTGGTCGACTGGGGAATGGCCAAGGCCATACCGAATGCGCGTAAAGATAAAGGTAAAGAAAAGTAAATTCTGCAAACCTTCTGCCGCCTGCCGCATCGAAGTAAGCAGGCAGAACTGCAGTCTTCCACCCCCTCCGAAGGGCCGTAGCACGGCGGCTCCGGGGGTGGAGGCTGCCGTTAACCTTTCCGTGCTCCCTTTCGTTAGAATAGGGCTTATGAGACACCCCTCCCGGCCTGCGCGGTTGACATCCCCATTGCTTTCTCTGGCCACACTGTTGGACGTCCTGTTGCCGGTCATCATGTTGGTCGTCGTCACGGTGCCCCAGGTGTCGCGCGCGCAGGAAGGCCCGCTCGACAAGACCGAGCCCAAGGGGATCACGGTCGAGGAAATCATCAAGCGCTTTGCTACCAAGGAAAAAGCGTTCAAAGAGGCGCGCGACCAGTACACCTACCGGCAGGACGTCAAGGTAATGACACTCGACGGCGACACGCCCGATGGAACCTACCAGCAAGTGTTCGACGTAACGTTCGACGACAAGGGACGGAAGACCAAGAACGTGGTCTTTGCGCCGCAGCCCACCCTGCAGCGCATCCAGATGACCGAGGAAGATTTTGACGACATCGAGAACCGTCTCCCGTTCGTGCTGACGGCGGATGAGATCGGCGAGTACGACATTCTTTACGTTGGCCAGCAAAAACAGGATGAACTGAGCACCTATGTTTTCGATGTGGCCCCCAAGCAGATTGTCGGCAAGAAGCGTTATTTCCAGGGGCGAATCTGGGTAGACGACCACGATTTTCAAATCGTGGAAACCTATGGCAAGACCGTACCCGACATCCGGAAGAAGAAGGGTCAGGAGAACCTGTTTCCCAAGTTCACCACCTGGCGCGAGCAGATCGACGGCCAGTACTGGTTTCCTACCTACACGCGCGCCGAGGACACGCTCCAGTTTTCCATGGGCGGCGTAAAGATCCGCGAGATCATTAAGTACACGAACTACAAGCGCTTCGGATCAAAATCGAGGATCACCTACGAAGGCCAGGAAGTGCAGAAGGCGGAACCGAAGCCAGGAGAGCAGACGCCGGCGGAGCCGCCAAAGCCGCAGTAAGGCAAGGTAGTCCGTTTGAAACAATTCCAAACTGCGCCCCCGCTAATCAGTTTGTCTTCCTTCCTGTAATGGTCCTTTCGGGATTGTGAACGTGGAAAGGCCATGTCCTTCGACGACTTATTTCGAAAAGATCAACGAGATGCTGCAGAGAACCCCTAGCCGCCTCGTCGCCGGGGGCACCCGCCCTGTGCTAACGTGGCTATCTGTACGCCAACGAGAATAAGATTTGAGGGTAGGTCTATGTTACGCAAACTAGGCCTCGCAATTTCGTATTTCATTGCCATCGTTTACATCTTTTCGATTCTGTTGCCTTCGCTCTACTGTTTCCGGCATGGATGCAGGGGACCGGGTGAGCTCGATGCTTTTATGCCCGCCTTCGCCTTTACTCCGTTTGGCGCAATAGCCACGGCTTTCTCATTGCACAACGCCATACAACACATCAGAAAAAGACAATCATGGTCTTGGGCGTTCTGGCCTCTTGCAATTATCTTCGCAATTGTTCTCCTCGGTGTAATTGCTCTTATCGCGCTCGGAATTTATTACACTGCATCTCATCGTTAAGAGCGGGTTGCCAACCTCTTTCCGAACTGCTATCGAACAAGAGGCTTCCACTGGGGGAGGTTGCAGGTTACGCTGAGCGCAGCTAAATTAGGTGCGAGAGTTGGAGCTGACCATGAAAAGGCCTCCGGTGGAGTCTGCCTCTGCATTCATCGCCACTGCGCCAATCGACGAGAAGATCAAGCAACTTGGGGACTGGCGCGGGAAGACGCTCGCGAAAGTGCGCGAAATCATACACGAGGCAGACCCTGAGATCGTCGAAGAATGGAAGTGGGTCAAGCCGACATCGCCGGGGACTCCCGTCTTTTCCCACGGCGGCATCGTCTGCACGGGAGAGACGTACAAGAACGTCGTCAAGATGACATTTGCCAAGGGAGCTGCGTTGCAGGACCCTTCCGGTCTATTCAACTCCAGCCTCGAGGGGAATGTCAGGCGCGCCATTGACATCCACGAAGGCGACAAGATCGATGAGGCGGCCTTGAAGGATCTCATCCGCGCGGCAGTGGCGCTCAATCTCAAGGGCAAGAACAAGCCGAGGCCAAAGCCGAAGCCCCGGCGAGCGAGCAGCAAGCGGGCCGACTAGCTTCATCGAAGGTCCCGGCCATATCTCCTCCAATAGGGGAAGAGCTTCGTACACCTTAGCATCAGGCCGTCAGTGTTCTTTGAAACCCTGAGACCTTCAATAGAACAGGTACTTCCGCCATTTGTCGTCGCTGTGTCCCATCAGCCTCATAATGTGGCGGCTGGTGTGGAGATTGAAGGAGCGCGGTTCGCGCGACGGCTTCATGTTGGCTTCATGAGGAAGCTGATTGCCTTTGCGGCGGTTGCAGGGATGACAGCAGGCGACCAGGTTCTCCCACGTGGAGAGGCCGCCGCGCGAGCGTGGAATCACATGGTCCAGCGTAAGTTCGCCGGAAGGAAGCGTGGTGCTGCAATACTGGCAGGTGTTGCGGTCGCGCAGCAGAATGTTCTTCCGCGACAGAGCCCGCGACTGGTGCGGAATCCGGCGATACTCCAGCAGACGGATCACCGAGGGCACGCGCATGGCCACTCGGGCGGCGTGCAGGAAGTGTCCGTTTTCTTCTTCGGTCATGGCGACGCCCTTCAGCACCAGCACGATCGCGCGGCGCGCGGCACAAACGTTGATCGGTTCGTAGGAGGCGTTCAGCACCAGCACCGGTTGATGCAGCGCGTGACCGTCCCCTTCCTGGTGCATGCCGGAAGCAAGCATCGACGCCGGAAGATGCGACCGCATGCTACCGCCGAAATTGTGCAATCGCAACGACATGATTTCTACCCGTGAGCCGCCATGCCCAGGCGATCTTCGCTCGGACGATCTTCGCTCCCTTCCCCCGACAGATTTTCCGGCAGATTCCCCGCTAACGAGATGACATCGGAAATCTTCAACGTCCGCGCCACCGTCGCCACCCACACCCGCGCTGCTCCAGCGCGCAGAAGAACTCGCGCGCACTCGGAGGCCGTGGTCCCCGTCGTATAGACATCATCGACCAATAAGATGTCGCGGTTCAATATTCGCGTTGGATCGCTCACCGCAAAAGCGCCGCGCAGGTTCTCGCGCCGTTGATGACGCGTCAGTCCAATTTGGCTGCCGGTCTCGCGGCGGCGCAACAGGACTCCAGTGCACAGATCAAACCTTTTGGGGCGAGACAGTTGCTTAATCGCGCCGCGTGCGATCATCTCCGCCTGGTTGAATCCGCGCTGCGCCTGCTTGCGCTTATGCAGGGGAACGGGCACAACCGCAATTGTTCCAACCGGCATCGCCTTTTCCAGGTTGGCCATAGTCTCTGCCAGCATGCGCCCCAAAACTGCCGCCGCGGGACGAACCTGCTGGAATTTAAGCACATGGATCAGGTCGCGCAATCCACCGTCATAACTGCCGTAGGCAATCGCCCTCTCGTATGGAGGATCCGCTCGCTGACAAAGCAGGCACCGCGATTCCCCGGCACCGACGCAGCCTGGGATGTGCAAGGCTTCACCGCAAACGCTGCAGTACGACCCGTGCAGCGGTCGAAGCACAATCAAACAGCTTTCACAAACGGGGAGTCGGGAAACTCTGATCAGCGGGGAACCACAGATACGGCAATCGGCGGGGAAAAAAATGAAGAATAAAGTCGCAGCCGCGCGCCTGGCAAAGCCAGCGAACCCCTGCTCGGCCAACCCATGATCAGCCAAACGATGGTGCGCCGCTTGGCCCTGGGCAGCCCGTATTCGAAACCCAGTACTGCTGAAGACGGCCTCCCGCGCCCGGCAAGCCGATGACGCTTCGCCGGACTTTACTCAGCCAAGTATAGCCGCCGTGCACGGCCTACGCAACGCTGCTATTGGACTTCGAGCCGCCCGGCCGTTCACTTTGTGACTCCTTGCGCTCGGGTTGATCCCGTTCGAGTACCGGAATCGTGCGCAGCACGTAGACTCGTTGATAGCAACGCTCACAACGGACCGTCTGCAGCAACAAAAACGGAAGCACATGTCTCTCAAAGAAACCGCGAGAGCGTGAGCGATACGCTTCTTGTCCGCCACATTCCCGGCAGTAAAATTCCTCGAAAAACCGGCTCCAAGAGGGCTTGGCATGGGGAGTCACAAATACCTCCGGGACATGACCGTCCTAATCCAGTCTAAGGTTCAAAGTTGCAGACGAAAGGCACCGATCCCAGGCAGCTAATTCTCTCGCGAGACGGCCGCACTTGTAAACCAGCCTTTCGGCATGATAAGGTGCGCCGTCGCTGCTACTGTGAATAGGCGATGAAATTCCTGGTGATTACGAGGACCCTATGACTCCTGCGGCGAGTACTGAAGCCCCCCGCAAACATCGTCCCTACGTTCCGGAATCGATGGAGATGAAAGAGTTTACCTTCCGGGCCGTACTGATCGGGCTGTTCCTGACCGCCCTGCTGGGCTCTGCGAACGCCTATCTTGGGCTCAAGGCCGGAATGACGATTGCCGCGACTTATCCGGCAGCGGTCATCTCGATGGCCCTGCTGCGGCTTATGAAGGGATCGCTCCTCGAAGAGAACATCGCACGAACTGTAGGCTCGATCGGCGAGTCGGTAGCGGCAGGCGCCATCTTCACCATCCCGGCCTTTGTGATGGCCGGCCTGTGGCCGGGGCTCACTAAAGACCAGTATTGGAAATCGGTAGCTCTGATGTTGATCGGGGGCACACTCGGAATCCTGTTCGTGACCCTGCTGCGCCGGGTGATGGTAGAGGATCCCGACCTCCCGTTCCCCGAATCCGTAGCCGCCTCCGAAATTCATAAGGCCGGCCAACAGGGAGCCAAAGCCGCGAAGATTCTGTTTGCCAACATGGGCTTCGGCGCGTTCATGTATCTGCTGGGAGCGATCAATGTTTTCAATCCCAGCAACACTTTCCCCGTGACCATCAGCGCTTTGGGAAAGAGGCTGCTGCTCCGTACCAGCACAAATCCAAACGTGGCGACGACAATTACCGGTGGCGCCACGCTGATGACAGCACCCGACATCAGCCCCGCCTATCTCGGCGTGGGCTACATCATTGGCCCCAGACTGGCCGCCCTGAACTTCGCCGGAGGCGTGCTGGCATGGGGCCTGCTGGTTCCACTCCTAACCTTCACCATCGGTCCGTACATTCAGGCATCGATGCCAGAGGGACAAACCATTGCCTGGCCTCTGCTGGCGCAAGCCATCTACTTTTCGATTGTGCGGCCGATCGCTGTGGGCGGGATGCTCGTGGGCGCGTCTTACACGCTTTTCAAGATGCGCAAACAGTTGGCACTCGGCATGGGCCGCGCCGTCTCCGATCTGAAAAAATCGGCGTCTGTGCACGCCGCCACCAATCGCACCGAGCGTGACCTGCCGGCCAAAGCCGTCTTCGCCGGCATCGCCGTGGTGTTCATCGCCATGATTGTGCTCTACCACTTCTTTATCAGCGGCGCGGGGGCGCTCTCCGCTTCCAAGATCCTGTCGGGTTCGCTGGTCGCGGCCGGCGTCATGATCATCGTGGGATTCTTCTTTGCTGCCGTTTCCGGCAACCTGGTCGGCATGATCGGCTCGTCGAATAACCCCGTCTCAGGTCTCACGCTGTGCACGCTGGTGATCGCAGCGCTGCTGATGGTCGCACTGGGAGTATCGGGCTCCGGCGGAGTCGCCGCTGTGCTCGGAGTAGCGGCAGTAGTTTGCGTCTCGTCGGCCGTCGCTGGCGAGATGCTGCAAGACCTGAAGGTCGGACACATCCTCGGTGGAACGCCCTCCAAGATGCAAATTGGAGATCTTTTCGGCATCGTCGTGGCATCGCTCGTTCTTTTCTTTCCGGTGGCGATTCTTGATAAGGCATACCACTTCGGCAGCCCCGCGCTGCCGGCCCCGCAGGCGGGATTAATGGCCATGTTGTCCAAAGGAATCGTAGGCGGCGACATGGCGTGGCCGCTCGTCATCGTTGGCATCCTGCTGGGACTGGCGATGATCATGATCGAAGTGAAGAGCGTGATGCTTTTCGCGGTTGGCATGTATTTGCCGCTGGGCACAACCTTTGCCATTTTTGTCGGAGGCGTGATTCGCTGGATCACCGACAAATTGCGCGATCGCCGCGGCTTGAACGATGCACAAAAGGCGCGCGTGGAAAACGCGGGCGTTTTGACGGCTTCGGGTCTGATCGCGGGCGAGGCGCTGTGCGGCCTGGCCATCGCGGGCCTGGTAGGCTCTGGCTACGACGTAAGCTTGTTCAAGTGGACGCCGCCGTTTCTGCTGGCGCTAGGCGCGCTCGCCGTTCTAGCGATCGTCATGATCCGAGTTCCGCTGGCAAATGCCGGCAGGCCCGAAGATCCGGCCCCGCCGACCGCGATCATGTGACGGCGCTTGCGCGGCGTGAGCGAAGCGGGAGCCGCGCGCCGTCATCCCGAGCGTAGCGAGGGATCTCTTTGTGTGGGGACGGGCGCCCTCGTGAGCCTGCCCTGAGCGCAGTCGAAGGGTCCAAGCCGAGCACAGCTCGGCCCCACCACGATTCAGGTAAACGACTCCGGAATGTCGATTGCCGAAAATATCGCCCAGGTGCGAAGCCGGATCGCAGCTGCCGCACGGCGGGCAGCCCGCAATCCGGACGAAATCACACTGATGGCAGTCAGCAAGACCTTTCCAGCCGAGCGCATCCGCGAGGCGTACGCTGCCGGGCTGCGCGTTTTCGGCGAGAACCGGGTACAGGAGTTTGCCGGCAAGGCGGATGCTTTGCGTGACTTGCGTGACATCGAGTGGCACCTGATCGGACATCTGCAAACAAATAAAGCCGCGAAGGCGGCGGAGTTATTCGACGCGGTAGATTCAGTCGATTCGGTGCGGACGGCAGAGAAACTGAATACGTTCGCGGAAAGCGCGAGCAAGACGCTATCCGTCCTAATCGAGATCAACGTCGGTGGCGAGAAAGAAAAAAGCGGAATCGCACCAGACTCTGACGAACTGGAGCAAATTCTGCAAGGCGCCCCGCGATGGGGAAATCTGAAAATTCACGGCTTGATGACCGTCCCGCCTTACACAGAAGATCCGGAGGGCTCGCGCTCTTATTTTCGCCAACTCCGTCAGATTCGAGACAGCATTGCCGCGTGTGAGCTGCCGAAAATCGGCACCGTAGTTCTTTCCATGGGCATGTCGCACGATTTCGAAGTCGCGATTGAAGAGGGAGCAACTTGTGTGCGCGTGGGGACGGCTATCTTCGGGGAACGAACAAAAGCTTAACCACGGGGGCACAGGGGAAATCTAGAAGTGTCGCAGGGTTTCCCTTTGTATCTCTGTGCCCCCCCCCGCGATAGAGCCTTTCGATGGTAGCAATTCAAAATTCGCCTAACGGAGCAACCTTCGCCGTCAAAGTTCACCCGCGCGCAAAGAAGAACGCCATCACCGGCGAAGTGGGTGACACGCTGAAACTAGCCCTCACCGCTCCTCCCGCAGATGGCAAAGCCAACGAAGCCTGCATCGAATTCTTCGCAAAGCTTTTGAAGGTACCGCGTTCCTCCGTTACCATTGCAACTGGTCAAACCAGCCGGAATAAAGTGATCCGTGTGGCGGGGTTGTCGGCTGACGAAGTCAGAAGGCGGCTGGGAAGCTGAGCCTCTGGAAAACACTCAGCCAGAAAGGATCGCAGAGAGACACAGATTTGTTGCCATGCTAAATGTGGACGTTCCCGTCGAGACCTTAGCGCGCAAACTCCGGCAGATCAAACTGCTGCATACGGCAATCTGGGCCATCATGGCGGCATCGATCCTGGCACTACCCTGGGCTGGTTGGGTCGGGCAGTTTCGCTGGGCTTTCGGGCTGACGCTCTTGATCCTCGGCGAGTGCCTCGTATTGGGACTCAACCGCGGACGTTGTCCGCTGACTGACATGGCCGCCCGCTATACGGACGACCGCACCGATAATTTCGATATCTACCTTCCGTTATGGCTCGCGCGCTACAACAAGAGTATTTTTGGTTTCTTGTTCCTTGTCGGTGAGCTTGTTGTTCTGTGGCGGTGGGCCAGGAGGCCCGGACTTTGACCCGTTCTGAACGCTTCCACGAGATCCGCACCGGCTTCGAACGCCCCTTCTGGGTCGCGAACATCAGCGAACTTTTTGAGCGGCTTTCCTACTACGCCGCATTCGCCTCGCTGGCGCGCTATCTGCATGAGACGCTCAACTTCGGGGTCGAGCGGGCCAGCAGCCTCACCGGACTCTTCGGAGGCCTGGTGTGGTTTCTGGCTGCGTTCGGCGGAACGCTGGCTGACCGTCTCGGCTTTAGGCGGTCCCTGTCACTGGCCTATCTGATCCTGAGTTGCTCGTACTTTTTGATTGGCTCGATCGGCTCTCCCTGGTTCGCTCCCGTACGGGGCGCGGTGCCGCTGGTTGTGCTCGTCACTTTTCTGCTCATGTTGCCCGCGCTCGGCGTCGCGCTGGTGAAGCCCTGCGTAGTCGGCACCACGGCGCGAGCTTCCAAGGAAAGTGTCCGCTCCATCGGCTACTCCATCTACTACACACTGGTGAATATTGGCGGCGCAGCTGGACCTTACGTCGCCTCCTGGGTGCACCGGCACATGAGTGTGGAGAACGTATTCCGAGTCGCCGCCCTCAGCGTATTTGCGATGTTCTTCGCGGTGCTGCTGTTTTTCAAAGAGCCGCGCCGCGCGGACGAGCCGTCGGTGAGCTTGGGCCAGGCCGTGAAAAACTTTGGGACCGTGCTGTCCAACCCGCGCTTCATGCTGTTTCTTCTGATTTTTTCTGGATACTGGAT
Organism: Terriglobales bacterium; assembly: GCA_035272625.1. Lineage (GTDB taxonomy): Bacteria > Acidobacteriota > Terriglobia > Terriglobales > Acidobacteriaceae > Acidiflorens. The sequence continues at coordinate 69,672 of DATEQN010000057.1, forward strand.
TGTCTACTGGCAGGAATTCATCATCCTGCCGTTATACATTCACGATTACATCAACCCGAAGACAGATACCGAGCTGATTCTCGTGACCGGACCGCTGACCGTCATCTCGCTGCAAATGGTAGTCAGCCTGCTCTCGCAAAAGATGCCGGCGTTTCGCGCGATCACGCTGGGCACGCTGATCTCGGGCCTGGCGTGGATCATTCTCATCGTGCACCCGACGGTTCCGATGGCGATTGTCACTCTGTTTGCCGTTTCGGTCGGCGAGATTACGCAGTCTCCCCGTTATTACGAATATGTTTCCCGCCTTGCGCCTCCGGGACAGCAGGGCACCTACATGGGCTTCGCGTTTCTGCCCATCGGAATTGGCTCGCTGATCGCCGGCAAGTTTGGAGGGATGCTCATCCACCACTTCGGCGAAGTGACCCATCAGCCGGAACGGATCTGGTGGGCGGTAGCCGGAGTGGGCGTGGCCACCGCCGGGCTGCTGTGGATTTATGACAAGACTTTGCGGACGGGCGGCGCAGCTCCGGCAAAGTAGTAGGCATTCGGTCACAGATAACTGTGACACTAGATCACAGCATTTCGCTTGGCTCTCCTTTTATCATGAAGCACTCTGCGCGCACTGACGGGTGGAGACGATGGCTGTCACTGCTACATAAGGAGAACATGTCAAACAGCAGAATCACGCCCAGCTATATCGCGGACCACATCCGGCGCGTGTTAGAGGATGGCGGGTCGGCGCCACACTCGGAAGAGGTGCAACACTTTTTCAAAGAAGTAGTAAAGTCGCGCGGCTGGTACACGGCCGAACTAAGAAAATTTGCCGTGCGTTTCCGGCGCAGCATCGTCCGCGAACGGGGAACGGATTTCCTGTTACAGGTCGCCGACGAGCTTTTCTCCGGTCAGATTCTTGAAGAGAAGGTGATGGCTGTTTTCCTGCTCGAAAAACAGACGAAGAATTTTGGCGACCACGAATTCCAGTTGTTCGCCTCCTGGCTCGACCGCGTGTCGAGTTGGGCCGATCACGACGCCCTGGCGCATTATCTGCTGGCGCCGATGGTGGCCTCCGACCCTGCGCGGTGCCGCGAGGTTTTCCGGTGGGCGAAGTCGCCAAATCGCTGGCGGCGGCGCGCGTCGTGTGTGGCGCTGATCCGTGGAGAGCGTGAGCAGCAGTTCTTTGCACAGGTCGTACGGCTTTCCAATCAATTGCTGCATGATGAAGATGATATGGTGCAGAAAGGATTGGGCTGGCTGTTGCGTGAGACGGCCAAGGCCGATCCTACGCCTACTGTGCCGTACCTGATGAAGATTCGGAATAAGGCGCCGCGACTGGTGCTGCGAACGGCTTGTGAGACTTTGCCGGTAGTTACGCGGAAGCTTGTGCTGCACGGACGAACAACGTCTTAACCACGGGGGACACAGAGGTACACAGGGGGAACCTTAAGAGAGGCTGTGGTTTCCCTCTGTGCGCCTCTGTGCCCCCTGTGGTGAAGGCTCTTTTGGGGGGCGCATAATCGATCACTCGCCCTCAGTGCCCTTCCTCTTCCAGATATTTCTCCACTTCCGAGGCGGCCATACAGCCGGAACCAGCGGCGGTGATGGCTTGGCGGTAGCGGCGATCCTGCACGTCGCCGCAGGCGAACACGCCCGGCACCTTCGTGAAGACGTTTTTATGCGTAACCAGGTAGCCATCTGCATCGGTTTCGAGCTGGCCTGCGAAGATCTTGGCGTTCGGGATGTGGCCGATCCCTAGGAACATTGCGCTGGTGGGAAACTCCCAACTTTCGCCGCTCTTCACATTGCGCAGACGCAGCGCAGTGACTTCCTTCTTGCTGACATCGAGAACATCGTCGACCACGGTATCGGTAAGAAATTCGATCTTGGGATTGGCGCGGGCACGATCGAGCATGATTTTCGAAGCGCGAAACTGCTCGCGGCGATGAATGAGTGTCACCTTGCTCGCGAAGCGCGTCAGAAATGTCGCTTCTTCCATCGCCGAGTCGCCGCCGCCGATCACCGCGATTTCCTTGCCCGAAAAAAAGAAGCCATCGCAGGTAGCGCAGGAAGAAACACCGTGGCCGATGAGCGCATGCTCGCTGGGCAGGCCGAGCCAGCGCGCCGATGCTCCGCTGGCGATGATGAGCGTCCGCGTCTGAATGGTCTCTTTGCCGAAGCCTATCTCGAACGGACCTTTGCTCAAATCGGCTTTGACCACGTGGCCCATGTGATAGTCGGCGCCGAAGCGCATCGCTTGCTTGCGCATGTTCTCGATCAGTTCCGGCCCCTGAATGCCTTCGGGAAAACCGGGAAAGTTTTCCACCAGCGTGGTCATCGACAATTGTCCACCCGGTTCATGGCCTTCGATCACGAGCGGTTTGAGGTTGGCGCGGGCGGTGTAGAGAGCGGCGGTGTGGCCGGCGCATCCGGAGCCCATGATCACGACATTGCGTATGTCCATAGTGGTGAGAACAGTGCTAAAGAAAACGTGACAGTAGATAGATTCTGAAAAAAAGATTTCGCTTCATCGCCGCTGGAGCGCCGAGCGCCCCCGCCCGGCCCCCATGACTTCATTACGCGATCACGGTACTACGGATTCTTCTTGCTGCCGGCGCCCGTCTTGGCCGTAGTTCCGGCTGACGTTCCCACCCCCAGGCGAGCCAATTCCTGGGGCACCATTTTGCGCGCGCCCAAAGCGTTGCGATATCGCTCCATGATCGAAGAGGCGGCGTGGAAGATCGGTTCGTACGCACTCTGATCCGTCGCCGGATTTCCTTCTCCTCCCGAGCACCGGGCCAGCGCCACCGACGACTTCCCAAAGCGCTCCAGTTTGACGCGCGAAACCGGGGTGCTGGTCGATAACATCGCGGCCGCTGAAGCCACCGCGGAAGCGCTGTCTTCAATTGAAACCTGCATCAGATCTTTAGGATCGCGCACTCGCAGCACCAGCGTCTCCACCATATTCGTCGAATCCACGCTGAACGAGTATTGAACGTTGCTGAACAGGGTAGCACCGGGGAATTCGCGGCGCACCCGGACCCAGTCAGCCGCCGCGACCGCGCCTGGCGGCAAGGCTGACATGCCCGGGACCAGTGCGCTCTGGTCGAGTGTGGAATGCCCGCGAGCCACCTCGTAATCCTTGCTGAACGCCGGATTGCCCGGCACCTTGGCGAGCGCCGCGGATAGCTCCTGCTGCTCATCGGGCGAAGGCGCGCAAACATTGATGACGTTCACTTTTACGGGAGGCTGCTGGGCATTTGCCGGAGGTTGCTGAGCGAACGCTGGCGCAGACATGGCCATGGCCGTCAGGATCAGGATTTTGTGAGGGAACACGGCGAAATTGTATCAGGCTCAGCCAACCTCGATGCCGCCCACGTACCTCGGGCGCCAAAGCGCGGACACATTTGAACGACTTCGGTCGAAAGCAGGTCCTTTTTTTCGCTCAGCATAACAAATTGAAGAGAGAGCGAGGTCAGCTTTGTCGCAGCCCGTCCCGTTTAGTCGGCGGCACCCGCGTCGGGCTCGACGGCGCCATGCCGGCGCAATAACTGCGGCAGATTCTGCGAAAACGCCGAGCGCGGCAGTACCATGTCACAGCCCACTTCGTGTGCCTTCTGTTTCAAGTCGCCCTGCACGTGCGAGAGAAATCCAATGATCGACGTCCCCTTCTTCAGTTTGCTTTTCAGTTTCGGGATGAGCGTCAAAGGCTTGGCATTGGCATTGTTCAAGTCGAAGATAATCAGAGACGGCTTTTCCTCGCCATTGCTCTTCATGCGGTCCGTGAGTTCCTTCTCGTTCTTCACGAACTCCACCTTCACGTTCATCTTGCGGCCCGTTTCCTGAATCTTGCTCAGGAAGAACAGGTCCTCGACAAACGCGAAGACGCGCGAAGCCGCATCCTCTCGTGGAGCGGGCAGAGGCTCAGGATCGACCACCGGGTAGGACGCGGAAAAGCCGGGCCGTCGCGGTCCTTTGTTGCCGTTGCCATTATCCATGCCCATATTGGCGCGATAGCTATGGTCCATGGGAGCGGTAAAAATTCCCTGCTGCTCCTGGCGCACGCGACCCATCGGGCCACCCGCACCTCGTCTCGGCGGACGCCGTCCACGGCGCCGTTTGTGTTTCCCTCCTCCTGGGGAGGGATGTCCGGGTCCTGCATTCATATTTTTCTCTTGTTAATCTTCAGAAGTTAATCCCGAGTTAATCTCTGGCCTGGATCACAGGCCCGATTGTTTCGTCTTCCCTGCGGTCGGCACGTTCGACATGTGGCGCACGCGGCTTGTTGCGCGCAGCCTACTGTGTATCGACTACCTGCAGACCAAACCCCACACGGGCTGGATGCTGTTCGAGAACGATGTTTCAAACTATCTTTAATCTAGGCGCCTGGAGTTGTGTTGGCGCGAACGGCCAGCCTGGAAGCATGGCCATTGGGAACACCTTGATGTTACTCATGAAACCGCCGCCAGCGCAAGGGGGGAGTGCCCTAAGTTTTCCACATCGGGGATATTACTAAAGTCTGCTGCCGACCTTCCCTCACGGTGCGAAGGTGAAATTCCGGCTGGCGTCGATCAGAGGCATGCGCTGCCCCAGCGTTTCGCCTGAAGTTATGTCACGCCTGCGCCGATAGCAAAAGGTGTGAAACCGGCTCCCGCCACAGAGAAAACCTCCGCCTCGAAATCGCTCGCGTTGCCGGGACAGCGCTTCGTCGCCCGGCAACCAATCCTCGACCGCTCGCAGAACGTGTTCGGGTACGAAATTCTCTTCCGCAATGGTGTCGAAAACTACTTCCATGCCGATCCGGACCTCGCCGCCCGCTCCACACTCGATAGCTCCCTGCTTTTCGGTATCAACACGCTTTGCGATAACCGCCTCGCCTTCGTCAATTGTACCCGTGACGTCCTGTTCAAAGATCTGATTACGTTGCTGCCTCCCAACCAGACCGTGGCCGAGATTCTGGAGACGGTTGAGCCCGAAGACCGGGTCATCGCCGCCTGCAAGCGGCTCAAATCGTTTGGCTACATGATCGCCCTCGATGACTTCGCGCCCAACGACCCGCGCATTCCACTTTGCGAGTTCGCCGACATTATAAAAGTCGACATCCGCACGACCCAACTGGAGGAACGGGCTGGCATGATGCGCCGGTTTGGGTCTCCGACGTGCAAGCTGCTGGCGGAAAAACTCGAAACGCCCCAGGAGTTTCATCAAGCCCGTGACATGGGCTTCGTCTATTTTCAGGGATATTTCTTCTGCCGGCCGGAAATCGTCGTGGGCCGCGAAGTTCCGGCCAGCCGCTTGCACTATGTGCGGCTCCTCGAAATGGTCTCGCGAAGAGAAATCGACCTGCGGGAACTTGAGAAGATGCTCAAACAGGAAGCCTCGATTTCTTACCGCTTGCTCCGGCATCTAAATTCCCCGCTCTTTGGACTTGCCCTCGAAGTCAAGTCGATCCGGCACGCCATGGCCGTTCTGGGAGAGCGCGAGATGCGGCGTTGGATCCGGCTCGTTGTCACCGTGGGCGCGGCCGAGCAGAAATGCAGCGAACTGGTGCTGATGGGACTCGCCCGCGCCCGCTTTTGCGAACTGCTCTCCAATCGGCTGCAATCGAACTCCGATCTGTTCCTGATGGGGCTGCTCTCCATCATGAATGCCATCCTTGAGATCAGCCCGGAAGTGCTCCTGGAACAACTGCCCGTGGAACGCGAAGTCAAGGCCGCCCTCCTCGGCCAGCAAAGTAGCCTGCGGCCTCTCTACCAACTCATGCTGGCCCAGGAAGCGGGGGAGTGGACCCAATCGAGCGCGCTCGCCAAACAATTAAAACTGACCGATGAAGAGGTCGCCTCAACCTGGTGGCAGGCTCTGCAATGGGCACAGGAAGCGACCAGCGGCGTGTGAGAAAACAGGTTCAGAGGTAAGAGGTCAGATTGCAGAGGTAAAAGGCCCGATGCGCATTTGGTTCCACCTCTGAAATCTGACCTCTGCAATTACTCTACGGCGCTTCGATCAACTCCATCTTGCCGTCCCGTGTCCGGTGCAACACCATTAACGTGCCCTTGGGGTCGCGGAATACGAAAACATCTTTGTCGCGGAAGTGCGCTTCTTTGATCGCTTCTTCCAAGGTCATCGGACGAAGCGCCACCGAATCCTGGGCATGTACTAAATGCACTTCGGTGGTTCGCGCCACCGATGGGAATTTATGAACGAGAACGGAAACGGTGGCATTTTCCGCCAGTCCGAGCGCCGCCCCAAGGTTGTCTTCCAGCGACCGCCCGTCAAACTTCTTGACCGCCTTGCGCTTCTTGCTCAACCACTTCGTTTTATATTTGACCGCCTGCTTCTGCAGGTGGTCGAGAGCTTCATTGACGGCCGACATCATGTCGGTGGTCTGGGCCAACCCCACAATCGGACCGTTGGGCGGGTTGATTGTGATTTCGGCTTTGTGCCGGCGCTTTTCGACGGCCAGAATCACCTTGGTCTCGAATCGGTCGCCTAGAATTTTGCGGATCTTGTTAAGGCCGGTTTCAACTTCCCTGCGAATGGTAGGAGTAAGTTCGTATTTCCTCGCGGTATATTCCACGTTCATTAAGCAGCCTCCAGAATCTCTCAGTCTGGGGAACAAGCTCAGAGGTGAGAGGTCAGATTGCAGAAGTGGAAAACCTTTACGCTCGCAGCGGTTGGTTTCACCTCTGCAATCTAACCTCTGACCTCTGCAATTATTTCTTAACTCTTCTTTGATGCGTGCTCGGAATCTTCATATCTTCACGATATTTCGCGACCGTTCGGCGGGTGACCTGGATGCCTTGCGATTGCAGAATGCGGGTGATCTGTTCGTCGGTCAGCGGCCGGCTGGGATCTTCTTCTTCGATCAGCTTCTTGACGCGGCGTTTCAGGATCAGGAGCGAAGTGCCGCCGCCTTCGGGCCCCTGCACGCTCTCGGAGAAGAAATACCGCAATTCGAACACGCCCTGTGGCGTGTGGACGTATTTATTGGCCACCGCGCGGCTGACGGTGGACGGATGCACGCCGATCTCTTCCGCCACTTCCTTGATCATCATCGGCTTCAGTTGATCGATTCCCCGCTCGAGAAAGTCCTGCTGGCGCGCCACGATCGAGTAGCAGACCTTGGTGATCGTCTGCTTGCGTTGCTCGATATTCTTGATCAGCTGGATGGCGGACTTGTAGCGATCTTTGACATAGTTACGCGTGTCGCGGTCGTTGCCGTCGCGAGTCAGCAGGCGTTTGTAGGCGGGATTCAAGCGCAACTGCGGCATGTCTTCGTCATTCATGATGACCAGCCACTCGTCGCCATGCTTCACAAAGGCCACGTCGGGCTCAATCAGCCGCGCGGGTACTTTGTTGTAACGCAAGCCCGGCCGGGGATCGAGCGTGCGGACGTAGTCGAGCGCCGCCTGCACCGCTTCCACTGGACGCCCGATGGCGCGTGCAATTTCCTTGAACTGCTTCAGCGTCACCGCTTTTAAATGCTGATCGACGACGGCAATCGCGTCTTTCACAACCTGCTCGGTCAGGGCATTGCCGTTTGGGTGCAGGTGCACCTGCTCCAGATGGTAGCGTAACTGATAGAGCAGGCACTCGCGCAGGTCGCGACAGGCGATGCCCTGCGGATCGAACTGGCGCACAACTTCCAGCGCTTCGTGCAGATCGGCGACCGTGAAATTTACGGAAGCCATCCACTCCGGCGCGGTCGCAGTTCCGGTGGCTGTGCTTCCGTGGCTCGCCGCGATGGGCGGAGGAACCTCGGCTGCGATCTTTGGATTAGGCTCGAGATCTGGCTCGAAATCTCGATGAACATCTGCCCCAGCATCCGGTGTCTCAGCTTGCGGCGCGACCAAAGACTCGGTTCCGGCGCCTTCCGTCGTCAACCCCGAAAGGTCGGCGTCTGCAGCGGCAAGTTCCTCCGGCGCAAGAGCAGAGGTCTCAAAGTCAGAGCTTTCGACAAGCCCGAGCGCCTCCGCTTCGCCGATGATCTTGGCCGCAACTTCCACATCGGCCTCGGGCGCCGCGACCGGAGCGATTCCCAGCAGTTCTTCATCGGTGGCAATCAAGTAGCCCTCTTCATTCAGATTCCCGATAATCAGCTCGGCGGCCTGGTGCACTGCCGGCCGCACCGAAATCGCGCCCAGTTGCCATAGCAGGTGGTCGCTCAAGTTCCCTGGCTTCGAGAGGAAGTTCTCGAACGAAGGCTTCTCGATTTCTTCCATTTCTCCCGAACTGCGATAGCCGGGATCCAGATAATCCTGGAAGAACGAGCCGAAATCGATCTCTTCGAAAGGGTCCTTCTTCTCATCCGCGATCGCCGGAGGCTCTTCCGAGGTCGCCTTGGCGGCGATCCGGTCGCGCTCTTCCTCCTGGCGTCCAACATCATCGAGCAAGGGGACGGCATCTTCCAGTTCTTCCAGCACCGGGTTCTCGACCATCTCGGCATTGATCATGTCCTTGAGCTCAAGCTTGTTCAGAGCGAGCACGGAGACCATTTGCACGAGACCCGGCGTCAGAATCTGCCGCTGGGACAACTTGACATTCAGTCTGTGCTGAAGAAGCACCATTTCTCCCTAAAAAAGTTCTCAGTTCGCAGTAAACTCGCCCCCCTGGACGTCCAAACACCGGGCGGGTGGAAAATTTAGCTTCTCATGCAGTTAGGCAAATCGGGTGTGCACGAAAGGTCAATGTGTCCACGCCTTGGTAACCAGTAGCAGCTCCCAAATCCCAAAAAAGCAGGCCTTAAGAACTGAGAACTGGGAACTCACACCAATGAGAAGCTTTCCCCCAAATAAACTCGTCGCACTTCCGGATCGCTGCCCAACTCCTCCGGCGTACCCGAGCGGAAGATGCGTCCCTCGTTAATGATGTACGCGCGATCGGTCACCGACAAAGTCTCGCGGACGTTGTGGTCCGTGATCAGAATTCCGATGCCGCTAGCCCGCAGATCGGAGATGATCTTCTGCAAATCCAAAACCGCAATCGGGTCGATTCCCGAGAACGGCTCGTCGAGCAAAATGAACGTGGGGCTGATACAAAGCGAGCGCGCGATTTCCACCCGTCGTCGCTCCCCGCCCGACAACGCATAGCCGCGATTCTGACGGATATGCTCCAGTCCGAGCTGGTCGATCAGCTTCTCCGCTTTTTCCCGGCGTTCATGCCAGGAAATCGGCTGCACTTCGAGCACGGCCAGGATGTTCTCCTCGACCGTCAGTCGCCGAAAAACTGAAGCTTCTTGAGGGAGATAGCTGATGCCGTACTGGCGCGCCCGTAAGTACATGGGAACGCTAGTGATATCTTCGTCGTCGTACAGCACTCTGCCTGTGTCGGGAGGAACCAGACCTACAATCGCATAGAAGGTGGTGGTCTTTCCGGCGCCGTTCGGTCCCAAAAGGCCCACCACCTCGCCCTGCAGAACCTGAAGGCTTACTCCACTGACTACGCGTCGGCCACGATAGGACTTGCCAACTTCGTCGGTGGCCAGCGTATGCATTTATCGTGCCACTTGCGTCCGAGTGACCGCTGGGGACGTTCCCCTTCCTTCCACGAGCACCCTATCATCGTGTCTGTAGAAAGTCAACGAATCGCCGGTAGTTTTGCCCTGTTCGGCATCAAAAATGCTGGGAGGTCCGCCCGTCAGGACGAACTTGTCGTCCGCCGACGTGTACACCAATCGGTCGCCCGTCGCATGCCGGGTCGGTTGCGTGATCACAACCCTTTCTTCGGCGATGATTCGGTCCACTTGCCCGGGCATCGCCGGATTTGCCCCCGCTTGCGACTGACTCCGCGGCAGCAGAAATACCGTCATACGCTCTCCGGTCATCGTCGCGTCGGACGTTTTTGCGGTTACTCCGCCATCCAGAAAGATTCTCCGTTCCACATCGGCGTAGTTCAAGCGCGCGGATGTGATGTGGACCGGGGTCACTTTCCCCGTCTTGTCCACTTGCACCAACACAGTCGAAACCGGTTGCGCTAGAGCTTGGGTGGGAGCGGGGCTCTGCCCCGCTTGGACGGGGCGAAGCCCCGTCGCCACACTGATCTCCCCCTGCGCGAAGATAGTGCGATGGTCGCGATCAAATTGCAGCGTGGGAGCCTCCACTATATTCGCGTCTTGCCACAAGCGAGCATCGCCGGTGTACACCGCAATCGCCGGGGAACGATGCGCTGTCATGCTACGGCTGGTCACGTGGATCGGGTCGGAAGAAGCCAGCATACCGCCGTCCGGTTGCGCCTTCAGATCGGAATACGTGCTCTTGACATTACCCTCGGCAATGGCGTCACCGGTCGCCCGGTTCATGCGAATCTTCTGGGCCGTCGTCGTCATGCCGCCGTCCACCACCCGAGGCGATCCGCTCAGCACTACCAGTTGATCGGCCGCCGTGTATTCTCCGCGCTGCGCCCAAGCCTTTTGCGTGCCATCGACGTAGACAAGCCCCCCTGTTTGCGTGATCGACCGGACCCCGCCCTCGGGCAGAAAGACGACATCCAGCATCTGACTGGTCGAGACTCGATCAGTCTGTCCCGAAGCACCAGCCTTACCCGATCCGGCCTTAGTCGCGTCGGCCTTACTCGCGTCGAGCATGCTACTGACAATCTTCGCGTCCGGTTCTCCATGCAACGTGGATATGCGATTCTGTTCCGTAAACCTCGCAGTGAACTTGGCGGCGGTAACCACCGTCTTCTGATTCGCGCCCGGCTGCGTGATCACGATCTGCGGCGGTCCGCTGGTCTCGGCACGCTCCAGCAGACGGCCGTTTTTCACGATGAAGTCCATCACTGGAGCGGTCATCTCGATGTCTTGAGATTGCGCTGCTCCCTTCGGCTGCGACGGCGCGAGTCCGGAAGAGGACCCCGGCGTCGCTACTACAACCAGAGTCCCGCTCTGGCTATTCATCTGTGACAGCCGCACACCGTCTTCGGCATGAACCGTCTCTAATATCTGCTGACCGGCGAAGTGCAGCGTCACCCGTCCAGCGGCAGCCTCGGCGGGCTGCGTTCCCTGGTTCTGCGTTCCCTGGTTCTGCGTTCTCTGGTTCTGCGTTCTCTGGTTCGTGATTTGCACGCTGCCCGTGAGAATGGCGGTGGTGAGTAGATTCCGCGTACCGGTCAAGAAAAGTTCAGCGCGGTCAGAACGCTCGTGTGTCTCCGACCGGCCATGAATCTCGCTCCGCACATCCCCTTCGGCAAGAATGTGGTCCACCGTGTTGTCCTCGTGCAGAAAGAAGGTTGCTTGGTCGGACCATGCTTCCTGCTGCTCCCGGCTCATGTGCACCGCGGTGAGAAACACCTGATGAGGCTGCTTCGTAATCACGCCATGATCTGCGTTCAGATGGACCGGCTGCGGCCGGTTAACGGTCATCACGACCGCCGACAGCAAATTCATCGTGCCCGTCTTCGCCACATATTCCACGCCCACCGCTGACCCGGATGCCTGCGGCGTCCGAAACACCACCTTCCCGGTGGCGGAAGCGTCCCCTGTATTTTTGTTGAAGACGAGCCCGTTGGTTTCAAGATGAATCGGTTCTTTCGTACGCTCGGGAGGCGACTGGTCCGCATGCCGCATGCCCTCGGGATTCGCTTCCAGGTCGATCAGCACCGTGCCCTTCGCGTTCACATTGCCCGATGCGGGATCGTACTCGAAATCATCCCCGGTTATCCGGTCGAAACGGCTGGCATCCTTGCCGTAGGCGATGATTTTGACGTTGTGCAACTCCGCCCGTCCGCCCTCTTTGAACTGAACTGCCTTGGAGGCGCTCACCGTGAACTGCGTGCGGCCCTCTACGGACTTGGAGATTGAAAATCCCTCGGCGGTCTGCTGAATGTTCAAGCCGAGTTTTGCCGGAATAGTGTGGACGGCCTTGCGCAGACTCCATTGCGCATAGAAGTATATTCCGGCGACCGTAGCCACCATCAGAATCGTGCCCAGGGCGAACCACCAGCGCAGCCGTGAAACTGGAGAGGCCATCAGAGGTTAGTGTAACTCGTGGGCCGCGGCCAAGTGCGGTGTCCCTCAGGCGTAATCCACTAGTACCGCAGATATCCAATCCCCACCCGCATGTGGTGCAGCAGGCTGTCGGGCATAATAAGAAAAATGCTCAGTCCCAGCATTGCGTGGGCAACCCCGAGAGGATAGATGCTGCGGTAGCGGCGGAACATTTCGCAGAAAAAAAGGGCGCCGATAAGCGTAGCGGTCGTGAGAATGGGACTGGGTAGATGCGCGGCGGCAAAAAGCGCGGACGCTATCCAAACCGCAGCCGAGCCTCCGTACAACTCTTCAAAGCGGTTGAAGAAAAATGATTGCAGTATGAATTCTTGAATCAGGGCCCAGATCACATAGCCCCATACCGACTGCAAGCCAGGCCAGGTCTGATTGGCGGGAATCTGGCCGCCCGCCCAGTACACCAGGGCCGCCGACAAAACAACCATTGCAAAACCAATCCCTAACACCACGCTGGCGCCGAATGTTCTCGGTAACCGGAGACCTAGGCGCTCAAGAGACGGCCGGTCCATCAGCACCAGAACCAGTATGGTGATCATCGTAATAACAGCCCAGCGGTTCCGTATGTCCCGCGTTGGCGCCCAAAGCACAATCTCTAGAAACAGAAACACGATAATGACCTGGGCCCAAACGAAGGAACGGCGAGAAGCGGGCGCAAGCGGAAGACTCCAGACCTTGCGGGCGGGAGGACTCGCGGATGGTTCCGCAGGCGAACTCTTCGACTCACCTGCCATTTTGTCCTGTCTTTATTTTCGTATCCTCGTCTTTTCAAGTCCCCGGCAACGAGCTAAAACCAAAACGTCCAGATGGCGTCCACGCTGGCGTGGGTGATGGTCGAGGCCGGCACTCTGCGCCGCTCTCGCCATGCCCGGCCGTAGAAAATCCCGGCGATGCTCGCCAGCAAGACATAGCGCCAGTTGAAGTGCGCCGATCGTTTGTTGAAATGCGAGAGCCCAAACAACACCGCCGTAATCCCGAGAGCCGCGCGGCGTCCCACGCGCCGTTCCAGCAGATTCTGCACCCACGCGCGAAAGTAAAGTTCCTCCGGAACCGCAACGAAAACGAAGATATAAATCCACTTCACAATCATCGAGAACTGCAGCGCGTTGCCATGCGGATGGAGAAAGCCCAGGGCCATCCCCAGCCCGATAACCAAGGGCGCAAAGAAAACCAGTTCCCGCAGCCCGGTTTTCCAGTCGCTCCAGCGGAAGTGAAAGTCAAAACCGGTTCCGCTGAGCCGCCGGACCACCACGAATCCATACAGCGCTGCATCGACGACGAGCAGTTTCCCCCAGCCCGCAAGCCCGCTCGGCCACGCCTGCTCGAGCCAGCGCAAATCAATTGCCAGCCCCAGCGCGAGAAGAATGATCGCGTCTCGCCAATTGCCGCGTTGTTCGGGATCGGCGATTGCAGCCTGCCCCAGCAGCCAGGCGATCGCCACGGGAAGCGCCGCGTAGAGAGCGCACCATCTCCATGAAAACATCTGGTACGCCGCGCAAATCAGAACGTAAGGCAACGCACAGAGTACCGGCAAGGCGGTTCGCACCGTTGACGGCCAGCGGGCGCATGCCTGCCCAACCCGTTCCCCAGCCAACCCAAACAGGGCTGCCGGTGTAAGCTCCAGCACCAGCACCGCGATGGCCGCCGGCGTTGCGTTCTGCATGGCGATTATTCTAATCGCACACGGAGTTTACTAAGGCCCTCGCCAAACTCGTTGCTCAGGATGAATTGTCGGCAACTCTTCCCTAAAGGCGTAACAAAAGGTTTTCCCGTGACGCAGCCAAAACCGGTACCACGCGACTGGTTGTGATAGAGAGCTTTCCATCCACCGACGCCGCCCCTTTAACTTTGACGGAACAAAGCCGGCGCCAAAGACGTACGGCATTAAAGGAAGTTGCGCTGTGACGAAACTGGCATTCATTCTTCACGTCATTGCAGGTACTATCGCGCTGTTCGCGGGGATCGTTGCCATGTCGTCCCGCAAGGGCGCGGGCGCGCACCGGGTGGCGGGAACGGTCTTTTTCGTGTCCATGCTTGTTATGGCGGTCTTCGCGGACTATCTCGCCATAGCAATACCTGAGCAGATTCCGAATTTATTCATCGGCACGTTCACCATTTACCTCGGTTCGGCGTAAGGGGGCTGTCGGCATTCCTGAAAAGATTGCTCTACTTGCAATTTTGTGCCTCTGTGTGCCCTTTGCAATTCTGAGTTTTCAGTTAGCCGCCGGCTTGGCACCTTCTTTCAAAAGCGCTACCCCCCTCGAAGGCCCTGTCCGCGTCGCGATATACAGCTTCACGTTCTTCGTCGCTATGGCGGCGATTGGCGACGCCAGGTTAGTACTGGCCGGGGGCATTACGGGCGCGCGACGCATTGGGCGGCATCTCTGGCGTATGTGTTTAGGACTCACGTTCGCGGCAGGTTCAGCGTTTACCAACGGATTCCCACGGCTGCTGCCGAAAACAGTGCATGTTCCGCTAATCCTCTTGTTTATTCCTCAATTTTCTTCGCTCGTGTTGCTGATCTTCTGGATGATCCGCGTGCGGTTCACGGACTGGTACAACGATTCGGCTTTAGGCTCGCCGTACGAGCGTTCCGGCTAGAAGGTCGTGCAGTCCCTGTTTGCGCTCCGTGAACCCGACCATGATGTAACCGATGAGCAGGACCAACCCAGAAAGCCACTTCGCAAAATGCCTTCCCGTCGCGCGTTCGAATGAGATTCGGTTGCCATTGAGGTCGGTAACTTTCATCCCCAAGATCATCTTGCCCAGCGTTGCCTGGTACGACGAACTTTCCATGAACGCCTCGTACAACCAGGAACCGAAAACTGACGCGATGAGCGTGACGCCACCTCCCAAGAGGCCTAGTCCAATTCCAGTATGGGGAACGCCACTCATCATTCCCGCCAACCCGAGACCACCGAAAATCAAGTGAATCGGAGATACCACTACTCGCACGATGATGGCGTCGATAATGGCCGCAACTACCCGAATCCAGAACCCGCCATAGCGGACTCCCGCCGCCGGCGCAACTGCCGGGTACGAAGCCGCTGAGGCTGGGTGGGGAGACGCCGGTACCGCGGTCGGGACGACACCGGGCGCAGGACCAGTGGGCGATCCGCAGCGATGACAAAACTGAGCACCAGCGGCATTCTGTGCGCCGCATTTGTTGCAGAAGAAAGTTCCGTTCATGACCCGGCACTATAATGACTGATTGGCCTCTTGTCAAAGAGAGACCGGAGAAAGCTGCACGGAACCAGTTTCATGTATGGGCGTCGTCAATTTTCTAAAACCGAAAACGGCGAAGGGAAACATCAGGCAGCGTGAGCGGGACCTGATGGCGAAGCTTGAGAAATTGATGGAGGCCAAAGACGAAGCTACATTTCGTGAGGGGCTGGAAAAAGAGTTCGGAATTAGACCTGGGGACCCGAGGTATGAGAAGGCTATGAACGCTTGGCACGAAGCCGAATAGCGCGGTCTACACGCTTTCCAAAGCTCTGGACGCGTTTGTTCTTTTCAGCCTCCGACAATCCGCATTCATTCATATGCTCTTCGATGATTGCTGCGATTTTGCGAGCAGCCGCAGCCTTGTTTTTGGCGTTGGGTTTTGATAATGCCCTGGAAGCCATATAGCGATTTTCCCCGTTCTTCACTAAGGTCATACATCCTACCGGATACGTCAAGTCAACGCTTGCCAATTGAACCTTATCCCCTGAGGTTGAGCGCGGGAAGTAACGAAGGTAATCCTGAAATTAGGCCTAGCGGGCGAAGAAAGCAAAATCGCTCCCGGACTTCTAGTATCTTCTAGCCCACTACCGGGCGCGCACCACATCGCGCAAAGTCAGCTCTAACCCGCCGAATTCCGGATGGTCGTTCATACCGAGCGAATAGGCAATGTCCAGGCGGTCCCCGGCCAGCAACTGCAACCGATCACAGGATTCCTTCAGGCCCCAGCCCATCGCTTTGAATGCGATGTTGTCGCGCCAGGAGGATGAGGTTTGTGTGGTGGCGGGGCTCTGCCCCGCTGGCACGGAGCGGAGCCCCGTCCCCACACCGTCTCGCTTCGGAATCGCGGCCGCGTCGGGATGACAGCGGGGAGTGAAGTCTTGCCCTGCCGTCGCCGCCCGAACCGCGCCCGACGCGCCATTGACCGCGGGCGCCACCCGCAGCCGCACATGTTTGTCTTTCACCGTCTGCGGCGGCGCCATCAGCCGCACCGCCCGCGCGGCGAAAACGGGCTCGCGATTTTCCATTCCGAAAGGTTCCAGCAAAAGCAGCGCCTGATGAAGCTCAGGCGTGACTTCTCCCAGGGGCAGTTCTCGATCGAATTCGAGCTGCGGTTCGAAATCGGCCGCAGTGAGCCGGGCGCGCGCGTAGCCATCCAGATGCTGGCGTAATTTCTCCACATTGGCGCTGGGCAGCGCAAAACCAACCGCGTGCGCGTGTCCGCCATAGCGGGAGAACAGCTCGTGGCACGATTCGATGGCATGCAGCAGATGGAAAGCCGCGATCGATCGTCCCGAGCCATGCGCTTCGTCACCCTCACGCGAGATAATGAGCGTTGGCCGCCCGTGCCGTTCGACGACGCGCGACGCCGTGATGCCAATCACGCCGCGATGCCAGCCTTCGCCATCCACCACCACGCAATACGCTTCGCGCAACGTCGGCTCTTCCGCCAACCGGCGCTCGATGTTGTCCATGATGCGGCGCTCTTCTTCCTGACGCTCGGCATTCAACTGGTCAAGGCGTCCGGCAATCTTCCTGGCGCGATCCATATCTTTCTCGTTGAAAAGATCGACCACGTCGCGAGCCACATCCATGCGTCCGGCCGCGTTCAGGCGAGGCGCAATGCGAAAAGCCACTTCGGTTGCGGTCAGTGCGCGTCCGTCGCCGAGCTTCGCAACTTCCAGCAGCGCCTTCAGCCCGACGTTCACCGGACGACGAAGCCCCTGCAATCCCAGCTTCGCGAACACGCGATTCTCACCCAGCAACGGAACAGCATCGGCAATGGTCGCAATGGCCACGACTTTCATGAACGACATCAGCAGGCGCGACTGGTCTTTCGCATCCAGCCGCCGCTGCATCAATCCCTGGGCCAATTTGAATGCCACGCCCGCGCCGCACAAATGCTTGCAAGGATAATCGCATCCGTCTTGATTTGGATTAACAACGGCCAGCGCCTGCGGGACGCCGTCCATCCCCGGCAGGTGATGGTCGGTAACGATCAGGTCTACTCCGGTACGCCGCGCAGTTGCGGCGGCGGCGAACGCGCGAATGCCGGTATCCACGCTCACGATTAGCCGCACCCCATCGGCAGCCGCGCACTCGATCACCTCGTCGCGCATGCCATAGCCTTCGCGGATGCGGTGCGGCACATGAAAATCAGCCGCGCCGCCGCAAAGCTCGATCGCCGTCTTGAGAATAACGATCGCCGTTGTGCCGTCCACGTCGTAGTCGCCGTAGATGAGAACTTTTTCTTTGCGCTCCAGCGCCGCTTCCAGCCGGTCAAGAGCGGATTTCATCCCACTCATAAGCAGAGGGTCGTGGAGATCATCAAGGGCAGGCGAAAGAAAACGAACCGCCGCATCCGGCTCTTCGATCCCACGGCCGACAAGCAGATCGGCAAGCACCGGCAAAGCCGAAGCAGAGATTTTCAGCTTGGAGTCAGGCAGCGCAGCTGCAAGAACCTTGGCCTTAGGAGAATTCAGCGGATTGGAGATCCATCGCATGATTCAGGTCTCAGGTGTCAGGTCTTAGGAAAATCGCGTGATGGGCCGTACTAAGGTTTTCCGAGACCTGCGACCTGACACCTGAGACCTGCCCTACCGCTCCTCGTCCTGGTCCGGCTCGTCGATCATGAATCCGCCGGCATCATCCGCCAGTTCGCGCAGGTGCTGATAATGTTCGTACCATTCGGTGCCGGCTTCGAAGACGAAGACGCATCCCTGATACGCCCACCCGAGCTGCACAAACCCCGTCTTGCCGACGTAAGACTTCAGCCAGCGGCTCTCCTCCAAATCTTCTTCGCTGCTGTAATCGCCATCGGCGAGCAGTTGGGACAAGCGGTCCAGCTCTTCGCGGTCGAGCGCCCAGGAATGCATGGTCAGGAAGGGCGCTCCCGTGGATTTGGCCAGCTCCACGAAATCTTTCCAGCCGTCCGGATTCTGCGCCGAGTCCCAAAGCACGCTGGGAACCTCTTCGCACTCGACATAGCCAAAGAAACGGCGCATGCCCAGACCTTCAATGAAGGCCGTCATATCGTCTTTCATGCCGGTCAGGTCGTCTGGATGTGGAGACATGGAGTTTCATTATTGTAAGGCTTACGCCAGTCAGCCGCCACTGTGTAGCCGAGGACGGTCGTTGGTCACTGGTCGTTGGTCGGTAGCGAAACCCTTTCTGCGAAATGTTGCCTTCGGCGTGTCGATGCGAGTTGGGGCGACTGGCGAACGACTAATGACCAGCGACCAACGATCAACGACTGGCTCGCTTGTGTTAAACTTTCTGTTCACAAAAAAAGCGCGTTGATCATGCTCTTTTCCAAAGAATACGTGGGCTATCTGGCCCGCGAAGTTTCCAAAAAACTGGTGGCGAGCGGCCTCATTGAGACCAAGGCGGCGCCTGCTCTTAACGAGAAGGTCCATGCCGCTCTGCTCGAAGAACTGGCGCTCGAGGACCGCATTAACGATGAGGTGCGCGTCATTCTCGAGGCGTATTCCGAAGAAATGCAGAAGAGCGGCGCCAATTATCAGGAAATGTTTCGCAAAGTAAAGACCGAACTGGTGAAGAAGTACAAGGCTGTTCTTTAGAGTTCAAAGTATGAGGATGCCCCTGCTGTGCGACTGACCCGCGACAAAGTCAACAAAATCGCCCACGTGGTCACCGACGCCGTGGCCGACATGGATGAAGTGGAGTTCATCGAAGACCGCAACACCATCCGCCTCGAAGTCCGCAAAATTCTCGAAGAACTCCTCATGCAGGAGGCCCGCATCGACCAGGCCGCGCGCCAAAAGATCGAGAGCCAGCGTCGCACCATCATCGAGGGCTCGGAGGAATGGTCGATCCTCTACCGCAAGTATTACAACGATGAAGTAAAGAAGCTGGGAGTCTAGCGAACTAACGTAGGGACGGACGCATCGTCCGTCCCCGCGAGCGCAGCTGGCCGCACTCATCAAGCACCAAAAATGGAAAACGAGGCAACTTCCCCTGGCCTGAACGTCCCAAGAACGGCTGTTTCTACGTTCACTTCTGACCCGGTACTGCCTTCATCCGCAGCACATCATCCTGCTCGTCGTGCTTCCCCTTGATCCCCGCCGCCTCCAACTGGCGCGCCACCGGCTGCACTACCTGTAAGATTCGCGCGAGCGTTTGCCCGACGGCCTCCTTATCGCTGTTATCCGCGCCGTGGCGTTGAATGACGCTCTCGAAGAAAGTCTTCGGCCGCGGATAGACCACGATCTTGACCTCGTCGCCTTCTGAAATTCCGATCGCTTTCTTCACCAGTTTCAGCGCCGTATCGTAGCCACCGAGCTCATCGACTAAGCCAAGGTTCTTCGCGTCCTGACCCGACCAGATCCGCCCTTTCGCAATCTCCAGCACCTTCTCTTTTGGCAGTTTGCGGCCATCCGCAACCTTGCTGGTGAAATCCACATACACGCGGTCGAGCCACGTCTGGAATCTCCCCCATTCCGCGGGCGTGTAATCATGCGTTCCGGTAAACATGGTGGCATTTTCGCCGTCATGCACCTCATCCCACGAAAGTCCGACTTTGTCCCACAAGCCGCTGGTCAGCATCTTTCCACCCAGCACTCCGATCGAGGCCGTAATAGTTCCCGGCTGGGCGACGATTTTGTCTGCCGCCATCGCCACAAAGTAGCCGCCGGACCCCGCGAGATTTCCCATCGAAACAATCACCGGTTTGCCCGCCTGGTGCGCCCGCACGACCTCGCGCCAGATGGTATCGGAGGCGACATAGGAACCGCCCGGACTATCCACGCGGAACAGGATGGCCTTTACGTCCTTATCCTCCGCCGCGGCTCGAATCGCGCCCGCCACCGTATCCGAGCCCATCGACTGGGTGCCTTGCACAGGATCGTAATCGCTCTTGCCACGGGTGACGTCGCCAACGCCGAACACCAATGCAACCGTCTTTCCATGATCGTGCGGACGCCCGGCGCGTTGCAGATACTTATCCAGGTAGAGCAACTCCGCTCCGTCGCCCGCCTGGCTCTTCACGTCCTTGTAAACCTCGTCGCGATACTTAACCGCGTCCACCAGTTGCGCGGCGACTGCTTCTTTGCCCAGATACGGCCCCGCGTCCACCACGGCCTGGAATTTCTCCGGTGCGATCTGCCGCGCCTGGGAAATGCCATCCTTCATCTGGTTGAACCATGACGTCATGATCGCGGTCATCGCCTCCTTGTAGGGAACGGTGTACTTGGTGTCGGTATAGAAATTGAGCGCATTTTTGTACTCGTAGCGGTGATCGCCATGAAAAGTCATCCCCAGCTTGGAAAGCGTCCCCTTGATAAATGGCGACTCCAGAATGATGCCCGTCAGTCCGACGTCGCCCGAGGGCTGCAGATAGATATGGTCAAACGCCGTCGCCAGGTAATAAGCGCCGTTGCCCGGACCAAACTCACCAAAGGTTTCCGAGTACGCGACCGCAAATTTCTTGTGCGCGCGAAATCTTTGGACAGCATCGCGAATCTCCTGGGTCTGCGCCATGCCCATCGGAGCCGCGCCGATCCTGGCAATCATGCCGACGACGCGATCGTCACTAGCTCCGCGGTCGATTGCATCAACCACGTCGCGCAACGTTTGTTTTTCGTTCAGCAACAACTGTGCCGACGGCGTTTCGGGCACGTCCTCCATGAACGTCTGCTCGAAATCAGCTTCGAGAATCGTTTTGGATGGAACTTTGCCCTTCACGCCGATCACGGCCACCAACACGATGACCAATCCGATCAGCCACAGAGCGCCCAGGATGGCAAGAAAACGAACGATCAACTTGGACATGGTTTGCTCCTTTTGGTGAGAAAGAAGTCTACCTTGAGACAAGGTATTTCGGCATCGGTTAGGACTCGGCTCACGTGGTTGGGATCGGCCTTGGACCCCTCTGGTAGCGGTCTTTAAGAATCAAAGACTTAGCGCACAAGAGACCCCAGGTCCTTGAGGAATAATGACTTAGGTAAAGTATTTATAAATCAATAAGTTAGCTAGAATCTTTGGTTTGTTCTCGGGCTTGTTTCACGCTGTGTGCCCCATCCTTGCGCGGCCTTTTGCGCAAGGGTGGGATTTCACGGAAGCGTCCCACATGGGATTCTCATAAACTGAGACCGCGAGCAAGTCTATGTACCCACGAGCAGGCCACGCAAGGCGGCTCTCGCCACCTACTGCAGTTTCGTGTACTCGGCCTTGGCTTCTTTCAGGATGGGGATGTCGGGGTCGGCGTCTTTCCAGAGGGTGAGGAAATCCTTATAGGCGGCTAGTGCACGGACGCGGGCGGCATCGGCATCGGCTCCCTGCCCCTGTCTTTGAAAGGTTCTCGACTGCAAAGCATTCGCACGAGCCACTCCCAGATGCGCCAAGGCTCCCGTCCAGCAGTTCCAGACGATGCCGCTGTGGTCGAGAATCTTCTGAAACTCGGCGGCGGCAGAACTGCCCTGCCCAGCCGCAAGATACGCCTCGCCGCGAATATACGTTGGATAGAGACAGGAAATATTGTTGACGAACTGAATTGATCCCAACTCTATAGGTGAGGCAGCTTGCGGGGCATTCAGGGCGGAAGCAGGGTTCTTTCTGTCCAGCGCCAATTGCGCCTGAATCGCAGGCAGCCAAAGCGACTGCATCTGCGTGTCCAGCGGGTAGCGTTTCCCCAAGTCTTGCGCCAAAGACTCCGCTCGCGCCGTATCGCCCGCCATGGCAAATGCAAGTGCGGCTTCGATCTCGACGCCTTGGCTCGCGGGAGCTAGCTTCAAAGCCTCGGTAGCTGACTGCCGGGCTTCCGCACCATTGCCGTAAGCGGCTTGCTCAATAGCAGCATTCGCCTGCCAGATTGCGCCGCTTTCCTTGTTGTCCACCCGGATGGCGGAGTCCACAGCCCGCTTGGTCAGTTCCCGTGCCTTTCCCACACGACCAGCGTAAGCATCAGTGTCGGACGCGAGTGCCAGTCCGTAGGTCTCATATGGGGGCTTACCTGCATACCACCGCTGCTGTTCCGCCATCGCCGCGGAGTCCGCCCCGACAAAGGCAAGAGCATAAAGAGCATTGTGCAATAGGAAATCATCTATTTTTTGCGCCTGCGCCTCGTGGATGACCTGCCGCGTTTCGTCGAAGCGTTGCAAGGAAAGTTCCCAGAGCGCGAGGTTTACGTACTGATCTGTGTCTGGCGCAAGGCGCACGGCTTCCCTCTCGTTCTCCGCCGCTTTTTCATACTGCCCCTGTGCCGCGTGCGCGAGGCTCAAGTCGCCGTACGTCCCCATTTCGCGTGGGTAGATCTCCATCTCCTCCTGAAACGTCTGGGCTGCTTTGTCCAGTTCTCCAGTTACATACTCGTAGTAGTCGGCGGCGATCTCGAGCTTCTCCCGCTCGCTGGCGTGTTCCCGCAACTGGAATGCCTTGGTGTAGTACTTGCGGCCCCGCTCGATCTGGCCGAGGGTTAAGTAGACACTACCCACTGTTATGTAGCCCATGGCAAAATCCGGATCAAGCTCGATGGCACGCTGATAGTAAGGTAGGGCTGCGACGGGGCCCTCGTAAAAGGCCTTATTGCCAAGGCTGTATGCTTTCAGAGCTTCGAGCGAAGACGTGGTGGCCTGTGCGAGCGGAACATCAAACTTCTGCACCGTCGCCAGCGATTCGCCCAGTTCGCCGCGCAGCTTGGATGCCGCCTCGCCGAGCGCATCCAGTACCTTCTCCTTCGACGCCGCCGTCACCTGCTCCTGCGCCAGCGTATCTCCGTTCTGGCAATTCACCGCCTTCAATTCGAGCACATATTTGCTGCCCAGACTGCCAATCACTCCAGCAACGTTTGCCCTGCTGCCTGTCCGCTGGCAAAGCTCGCGGGCTAACTCGGGCGTGAGTTTCGTGCCAGCGGGTCGGGTCATCTGTTCCAAAGTCTTCGCGACCTTGCTGTCGGAGAGCACATTCAGGAAAGGGGATTGGCGCAGGGAGACGTTGAGAGCCGTCTTCAGCGTGTCGTCGAAGATTGCATCTCCCGTGCTGTTAGTGAAATCGGCGAGAACGATGGTGTCTTTGTCGGTTAGTGGCTTGCTTCGATGCGCACTATAGTAAAGTCCGCCCGCCACGAGCAAGGCGACAGTGAGGATGGGAACCGCAATCTTCCAGACCTTGCCGTGCCAAGCCGCTGGAGCTTCTGGCACGGTCGCCATGCCTGAACTTGCCGCAGAACTGCGCCCACTCTCAGTATCCCGCTTCAGCCGTTGCAGGTCGGATCGCATCTCCGAAGCATGCTGGTAGCGCAGATTGCGATCTTTCTCCAGCGCCTTGTTGATGATCCGTTCCAGATCAGCAGGTACATCAGGATTCAGACGCACCGCAGGCGTGGGAGCCGCGTCCAGAATGGCTTTAAAAATGACTGCGGAACTCTCTCCACGGAAGGGCAACTGCCCTGTGGCCATCTCATAGAGGACAACTCCAAACGAAAACAGATCAGTCCGGGCGTCCGCCTCTTTCGCCCGTGCCTGCTCCGGCGACATATAGGCGACGGTGCCGAGCGTGGAACCGGGACTGGTGAGATGTTGTTCGGAGTCGACGGTCTCGGCAACGCTATCCGGTTTCAGGGTGACCTTCGCCAGCCCGAAATCCAGAATCTTGGCGTGTCCGCGCTTGGTCACAAAGATGTTCGCGGGTTTGATGTCACGGTGGACTATGCCTTCTGCGTGCGCTGCGTCGAGCGCGTCCGCAATCTCGATGGCCAGCGAGAGAATCAACTCGGTTTCCATCGGTCGGCCGCCG
>DATEQN010000058.1:0-51896 GCA_035272625.1 Terriglobales bacterium
TGTTGTGCTCTCCTAATGCAACTAGGTGAAAGGTTGTCTTGCCCAGATCGATGCCGATAGATGTGATGTGCATGGATGATCCTCCTGATGTAAACTGCCGAGCCGTAATCCTACCCGGCGGCGGACCATCTCATTAATCCCCATAGCGCTCATTGACGACTGAGTCGCGAGCGCAGTTGAGGTCACAATAATTTGTCTTCAGTTCATTGGGAAGAGACGTTTAGCTCTTGCGCGCGCGCGCCGGGACCGCTTTCTTAGCAGTAGGGGCGAAGTGCTCGATCCGGTTGCGGCCTTTCTCCTTGGCCGCATACAGGCCGGCGTCGGCCTGATTCAACAACGATTCCACTTCGTTTTTTCCTTCGCGAGCAGAGACGGCGACTCCCATACTCATGGTGACGAGTCTCTCCTTGCCGGAACAAACCACCGGCGCACCGGCAATGATTTCGCGCAGTTCATTGGCGCGCTGCAGAGCGTTGGCCAAATCGCAGTTGGGAAGAATCATGAGGAATTCTTCTCCGCCATAGCGGCCAACGCCGTCGTAGACGCGGAGTTGAGCCCGCAGCCTCCGGCCGATTTCCCGGAGCGCCTCATCGCCAAAAAGATGGCCGAGGGTGTCGTTTACGGTCTTGAAATGGTCGATGTCGCCGAGAATCACTCCGACGGGGTTGCGCTCCCGGCGCGCTCGCTCTAATTCCCGTTCCAGCAGAGCGAGAATCTCTCCGCGATTCATCAAGCCGGTGAGGCTATCGTGGGTGGCGGCGTGGCGCATGGACTCGCGCGCGGAAACCAGTTCTTCTTGAAGGTCGAGAATTCGCTTACCCACCAGCAGGCGCGCCTTTAATTCCAGTTCATCAAAGGGCTTGACCAGATAGTCGTCGGCTCCGGCTTGCATAGCTTCGAGCATGTTCTGACGGCCCTCATTGCTGGTCAGCAGGATGACGTAGACGTAAGGCCGGGACGATCCGGCTTTCCGGATGCGCTGGCAAACCTCAAGGCCATCCAGATCGGGCAGCACCCAATCGAGCAGAACGAGCTTGGGAGAATCCGGCTGCTCCAGGATTTGCCAAGCTTCGGAGCCGCTGTTTGCGAGGGTGACGCCAAAACCCCAGCTCCGCAGATGATCGCCGATCAATTTGCGGTAGACAGCGGAATCATCGACCACCAGGGCCTGCGTTCGTGTCGAACATCCGGCCTCCGCGGCGTTAAACTCCGCTCGTCCAAAGAATAAACGGCCACTCATTCACACCCCCGCGGCGAATCAGTCACTATGAAGCGTGACCCAATCATCATGAGACCAAGAGGTTGCTTAAGGAGGGCTCGCAATTGGCTGGTCCGTGGGTTCCAGCGACACCTTTCTTTGAGGAATCGGCAAACGGAGCCTGATAGTTTCAGCCGGCTGGTGCCGGACTTGGAAGCCTACTTTCAGACGCCGCAAGCCTACCCCATCAGACTGCGTCTAAGCAAGCTCTAATGCGTCCGGACGGGGCGTGCCGAGGAACGCTTGCCCTCCTCTCGGTCTGAGGGTTGACCTAGGGTTAGGCCGCGGCCTAACATAGCCGCCAACGGCAGTGAGGCCCTCGGAATGATCGGCGAGACAGTCTCCCACTATCACATTGTCGGAAAGCTCGGTGGTGGTGGCATGGGTGTGGTGTATGAAGCGGAAGATACGCGCCTCGCCCGTCACGTTGCCCTCAAGTTCATTCCTGCGGAGATGGTCCACGACCGCAAGTCGCTCGACCGCTTTGTGCGGGAAGCGCGCGCCGCTTCGCAGTTGAACCATCCCGGCATCTGCACCATCCACGATATCGACGACAACGGCGGACATCCCTTCATCGTGATGGAGAAGCTGGAGGGGGTGAGCCTCAAGGAGCGGATGCGAGGCAAGCCGATGGAGGTCGACGAGATCCTCGACATCTGCATTCAGGTGGCGGATGCCTTGGCGGCTTCGCACGCCAAGGGAATCATTCATCGCGACATCAAGCCGGCCAATATTTTTGTGGGGCAGAGCGGCCAGACGAAAATCTTGGATTTTGGATTGGCGAAGTCGGCGCGTCCGCCGGGATCGAGCGAGGCCGCGCTGGAAGACTCGCTGACTGCGGTCGGCGTGATTCCGGGCACGGCGGTTTACATGTCTCCGGAGCAGGCCCGCGGCGAAGAATTGGATGCGCGAAGCGATCTGTTTTCGCTCGGAGTCGTGCTTTACGAAATGGCGACGGGCAAGAAGCCCTTTGCCACCGGCAACGTGATCACCACGCTGGACGCGGTCCTGAACCAGAAGCCAGTCTCTCCGCTTAGTCTCAAGCCGTCGCTGCCCCCGGACCTGGAAGGCATTATTGGCCGGGCCATGGAAAAGGACCGGGGACACCGCTACCCGAACGCACTGGCGATGAAGGGCGATCTCCAGTCGTTGAGGAAGGAAACGGAATCGGGGTTGACCAAGACCGGGGCGCGGCGGCCGGTCTTGCCGTATCGCATCGCCACGAGCACGTTTCAGGCCACGAGCAAATTTTCAACGTATCTTCTGCTGGGAGTGAGCGCGCTGCTGCTCACGGTTCTGGTCGCGGTGGGAGCGTGGTGGGTCAAACAGCGTCAGATGGCGGGTGCTGGCGCACCTAAGAACACCATTGCGGTGCTACCGTTGCAGAACAGAAATGGCGACATCAGCGTGGAGTTTCTTCGCACCGCGCTGGCCGATGAAATCGCCAACACGCTCACCTATTCCCGGACGCTTGACGTTCGTCCCTCGGCAACCACCCAAAAATTTGTCGGGAACGACGTCGACCCGCAGCAGGCGGGCCGCGAATTGCACGTCGCCAACATTCTTACCGGACACTTCCTGAAGCAAGGCGACCACCTGATGATTACGATTGAGGCGATCCAGGTGGAGGGTAACAAGCTGTTGTGGCAGACCAACGTGAACGCGCCCGCGCAGGACCTGATCGCAATGAACACGCAGTTGGCTGCCAAAATACGTCAGGAATTGCTGCCCGCGCTTGGTGTGGCCGGCGGTTTCCTCGATACCGGCACGCGTCCGAAAAACCCGGAAGCCTACGATCTCTACCTGCATAGCCTGGCGCTGCCTCATGATGCCGGGCCGAATAAAGATGCCATCGCAGTGCTGGAGCATGTGGTCGAAGTGGACCCAACCTACGCGCCAGCCTGGGAACAGCTCGGTTTGCGCTGCTACTATGACGCGGACTATTCCGATGGCGGCGAACCCATGTTCCAGCGCTCCAGCAAAGCCTATGAGCGCGCGATTGCACTCGATCCCAATCGGGTCGTTGCCGCAGGACAACTGATCAACAACCACGTGGAGCGAGGCGAGCTCGGCAAGGCCTACCAGGAGGCGCAGGCGCTGGTGAAGCGGCGTCCGGAGAGTGCCCAGGCTCATTTCACGATAGGCTATGTCTATCGTTATGCGGGGATGCTGCAACAATCGACGAATGAATGCAATACGGCGCTGGCCCTCGATCCTGACAACTATACTTTTCGTTCTTGTGCCTGGGCGTTCATGGAGTTGGGTAAGACCGCGCGGGCGAAGGATTTTGTGCGACTGGATGCCGGTTCGGAGTGGGCCGCGTATGTGATGCCCTCCATCCTTATCCGCGAAGGAAAGATTGAGGAAACGCGGGAGGCCGTGAAACGCATGTCGAATAACCCACGCTACCAGCGCGATCTGCTGGAAGCTTGTCTGCAAATGCGGCCCGTTGCGGATCTGGACCGGATGGCGCAGGAAGCGGAAACCAGTCTACCCACTGACCCCGATCCGGAGACGTGGTATTACCAGGGAGCGCTTTTCGCATACGCTGGCAAGAAGCAGGCGGCTCTTCATCTGCTGCAGAGCGCGGTCGGGCAAAACTATTGCGCCCACGAGAATCTGCTTTCCGATCCGCTGCTGGCAAAGCTCCGCACAGAAACAGCCTTTGACAAAGTGTTGACTGCCGCGGGCAATTGTCAGGAGGCGGTGCGGGCGGCAGGCAACACGCAGAGCCGGTGAAATCCATTTAATCTTCGAAGCGGCAGCGCGCAAACTGGTAGAATATCTGTTTGCCGAAATGCTTTTTCCATCCGCTAATTGCTTCCGCAAGAATCTCCCGAGAGGATCTCTAATGATTTCTATCCGAAGTTTTTTCGCGTTCATTGTCATCGGCCTTGTGATCGGCTGTGCCTGTTTGACGGCAGCGCAGGAAGCACAAGAAGGCCGCCTGCTGCGCTTCCCCGACATTTATAAGGACAAAATTGCATTTATGTACGGCGGCGATCTCTGGCTGGCGTCAAGTTCGGGAGGCACGGCCCGCCGCATCACTTCGCATCCAGGCCGTGAATTGTTTCCAAAGTTTTCGCCGGATGGAAGGTGGCTGGCATTCACCGGGCAGTACGATGGCAACTTCAACGTATATGTCATGCCGTCCGAAGGCGGTCAACCGAAGCAGTTGACTTTCTACCAGGGATCGGCGCAGCCGCTCAGCGACCGCATGGGCGTGCTCAACCAGGTGATCGGCTGGACGCCGGATGGCAAGAGCATCGTCTTCCTTTCGCGTCGCGATGCTTCGAACGGCTGGATCAAACGCCCATACACGGTGAGCGTCGAAGGTGGACTGCCTCAGCCCATGCCCATGGATGAGGGTGGCCTGCTTTCGTTCTCAGCGGACGGCACGAAGATCGCCTACAACCGGATCTTCCGCAATTTCCGGCAGTGGAAACGCTACACCGGTGGCTTGGCGCAGGACATCACGATCTACGACATCAAGAAGAATGTGGTCGATCAGGTCATTCCGCACACGGATTACACCGACACGTTTCCGATGTGGCACGGGAACACAATTTATTTCACTTCCGATCGCGGGCCCGAACACCGTCTCAATCTCTACAGCTACGACCAAGGCAGCAAGCAGATCGAGCAACTGACCAAATTCGACGCCTTCGACGTGATGTGGCCGAGCCTTGGTCCGGACGCGATTATTTTTGAGAATGGCGGTTACCTGTACACCTTCGATCTGCAGACCCACGACCTACAAACCCGGCAGCCGAAAAAACTGACCATCTATGTGAGCGGGGAGCGTGACCAGGCGATGAAGCACTGGGTCAATGCGAGCCGGCAGCTCACCGACTTCGATATCGCGCCCGATGGCAAGCGAGTCGTGATCGCGGCGCGCGGGGAAGTCTTTACTGTTCCGGCGAAGGATGGAAGCATCCGCAATCTGACGCAATCTCCCGGGGTACGAGAACAGAAAGTGGCGTGGTCGCCGAACGGGCAATGGATCGCCTATGTTTCCGACCGCACCGGCGAGGATGAGATCTACGTCGCTCCGCAAGACGGACTGGCCGCCGAAGAGCAGATCACCAGCGGCCACAAGGGTTTCATGTTCCAGCCGGCGTGGTCTCCGGACAGCTCGAAAATCGCCTGGGCCGACAAGGACTTGAAACTCTGGTATGTCGACATCAAGGAGAAGAAGCCGGTCGAAGTAGACCGCGCCAAGTACTTTGAGATTCAGAATTACAGCTGGTCTCCCGATAGCAAGTGGCTGGCTTACGATAAGAACTTAGAGACCGGCTATTCGGTCGTGTACCTGTACGGCTTGGCCGACCACAAGATCACCGCCGTGACTTCGCCTCTCAATAATAGTTACGCGACAGTGTTCGATCCCGACAAGCGATACTTATACTTCCTTTCCGACCGCGACTACAACGAAGTGGTGGGTAGCATCGACTCCGAGTTTGCGAATCCGAAAACGACCCGCGTCTACGTGGTCACGTTGACTGCGGACGAGCCTTCCCCCTTTCCAGCCTTGAGCGACGAGGTGAAGGTGAAGAGCGAGGAGCCAGCGGCGGCAGCGGCGCCCGAGTCGAATAAGAAGAATCAGAAGCAACAGCCAAACAAGAAGGAAGAGAAGCCCGCGACCGAAGAGAAAGCCGCGCAAACCGAAACCAAAGAGCCTCCAAAAGTTTTCAAGATTGATCTCGACGGCATCCAGGACCGGATTGTCGCGCTGGCCGTTCCAGCGGCGGTGATTCGCAACCTCGATGCTTCGAAGGAAGCGATCTACTACTCGACTTCGCCGATTCAGGGGTTGTCGGGACCGATCCCCGGCGAAAATAAGGCGATCCACGCCTACGACCTGAAAGAGCGCAAAGACAAAGTGCTGTTGGATGGCGCGGATCGTTTCGCGCTTTCCCACGACGGCTCGAAGCTGTTGTATCGGGCCGAGGGCGAGGGCGAGGCCCGAATGGGGATCATCGATGCTAAGCCGCCGGACGCGCCCCACAAGGTTGGAGATGGAGTGCTTAACTTAGCGGGCATGCGAGCTGAAGTCGATCCTCCCCAGGAATGGAAGGAAATTTTCAACGAGGTCTGGCGGCAGGAGCGAGATTACTTCTTTGAGGCCTCGATGAATGGAGTGGATTGGCAGAAGACCAAAGATCAATATGCGCAGTTGCTTCCCTATGTCGCCGATCGCTATTCGCTAACTTACATCATGGGCGAGATGATCGGGGAATTATCGAATTCGCACACTTATGTGGGCGGCGGCGATTTTCCGGATTTGCATCCGGTGAACCTCGGATTGCTGGGAGCGGACTATGAAGCCGATGCGGCCAGCGGCATGTACCGGATCAAGAAGATCTTCTCCGGCGAGAACTGGGACGCGCATTCGCGCTCTCCTTTGACCGAGCCCGGCGTGAATATCAAAGAAGGCGATTACCTAGTCGCGATCAACGGGCGCGCGTTGCGCGCTCCGCAGACTCCCGACGAATTGCTGGTGAACACCGCGAACGAGGTGGTCACGCTCACCGTCAACTCCAAACCCGTGGCGGACGGCGCTCGTAAGGTGGTGGTGAAGCCGATTGGCGACGAGTACAGCTTGCGCCAGCTGAACATGATCGAGACCAACCGCAAAAAGGTGGATGCGGCCAGCGGCGGCCGCATCGGCTATGTCTACCTGCCCGACATGGGCGACGCGGGACTCAACGAGTTCGTCAAGCAGTACTTCCCGCAGATTCGCAAGGAAGGCATCATCTTCGATGTTCGCTACAACGGCGGCGGGTTTGTGGACGGGCTCATCTTTGAGCGCCTGCGGCGCGTGCTGGCCGCCATGGGTTCGGCCCGCAACTGGGAATCAGGTACGCGTCCGAGCAACGTCTTCTACGGATACATGGCCTGCGTCACCAATCACTACGCCGCGTCCGACGGAGACATCTTCAGCTACTTGTTCAAGCAGTACAAGCTGGGGCCACTTATCGGCGAAAGGACCTGGGGCGGAGTGCGCGGCATTCGCGGCAATATCCCGTTGATGGACGGCGGGTACATCACGCGTCCGGAATTTTCTTTGTATGGACTCGACAGCAAGTGGGTGATCGAGAATCGCGGGGTGCAGCCCGATGTAGTGGTGGACAATCCTCCGGATCTGGTCTTGAAGGGACAAGATCCACAACTGGAGAAAGCGGTCGAGATGCTGATGGAGCAGATCAAGGCCAATCCCAAGAAGCTGCCGGCGCGGCCTCCGGACTTGCCGACGTATCCGGAGGGGCCCGGGTTTTAGGGCCCGCATTGTTTGGCTCGGATCGGCACGGCTGAAAAGCCGTGCCCTTCCCCAAGGCTTCGCCTCTGGGCGGGCAAGCGTCTGCAAGAACTCGCTTGACTTTCCGCTTGCAGGCGGGCGCGAGCTTAGGTACTATCACGTCAACTCCCTGGTGCAACCGTGACGAATGGACGGAGCTTCCGACGACTTAGTTTTAGAATTCCAGGGGTACGAGTATGTCCGCCGGTCGCGGTGCGGGGGAAAGAGTGAGCTGAGAGATTAGAAATCGTAAGTGCTCCCGAATCCCACCCGCCAGAAACGCTGGCACGGTGGGTTTTGTTTTTTCGGGGGCCGGGTTGGAGAGGGCCCGTAGTGCTGTGCGTGAGAAATGGGTCGTCACTCGGGACTTGAATCGTTTTTTCCACTTTCCCCAGCGCTGAAGCGCTGGGCTAAGCTGATTCGCCCCTCCGGGGCTGGATTTGCACTGCGGACTTAGTGGGGAGCTCTTATGAAGGATCAGAAAAGCACGCCAACAACGGGCAAGGCCAAGACCGAGACGAAGACCGGCGCCAAGACCATGACCGGGGCCAGTATTCTTTGGGAATGTCTGGAGCGGGAAGGCGTGAAGCACGTCTTTGGCTATCCGGGCGGCGCTATTCTGCCCGCCTATGACGCGCTGAAGCATAGCAAGATCCATCACATCCTGGTGCGCCACGAGCAGGGCGCAACGCACATGGCCGACGGTTATGCGCGCGCCAGCGGACAGACAGGAGTTGCGGTTGCAACTTCTGGGCCGGGAGCGACCAACATGGTTACCGGAATCGCCACCGCGATGCTCGATTCCATACCGATCGTTTGTATCACCGGGCAGGTGGGCAGCAAGCTGATCGGGTCGGACGCGTTTCAGGAAACCGACATCACGGGCGTGACGCTTCCGATCACCAAGCACAACTATTTAGTTACGCACGCTGGCGAAGTGGCGCGCACGATTCGTGAAGCTTTCTATGTGGCGCGGTCGGGACGCCCTGGGCCGGTGCTGGTCGATATCACCAAAGATGCGCAGCAGGGGTCGTGCGAGTTCGACTGGGAGGCGGCCAAGCCGCAGTTGCCGGGTTACCGGCCCGACCTTTCGCCCGCTCCCGAGGAGTATGAGCAGGCTTTGGAACTGATCCACAATTCGAAACGGCCCTTGATCCTCGCCGGCCACGGCATCATCGTTTCCGGAGCCATGCGCGAGGTGCGCGATTTTGCCGAGCGCGCGGGCATTCCGGTTGCGATGACGCTGCTTGGCCTGGGCGCGTTCCCGGCGTCGCACCCGCTCAATCTCGGCATGATGGGCATGCACGGGGAAGCCTGGGTGAACCACACGATTCAAGAAGCGGATCTGCTGCTGGCTTTCGGCATGCGCTTCGACGACCGCGTCACCGGCAACCTGAAGAATTACGCGTCCAACGCGAAGAAGATCCACATCGAGATCGATCCGGCGGAGATCAACAAGAACGTCAAGGTCGATGTTCCGCTGGTCGGCGACTTGCGGGAGGTTTTGCTGGAACTGTTGCCGCATGTCGAATCCATTGATCGTAGTGACTGGCTGGACTCCATCGACAAATTGAAGGGCGATTCTGCCGTGCGCGACATCCAGAACCTGCCCGACAGTGCGCATCTTTACGCGGCGCATGTGATCAATGATCTGTGGCGGCAGACGCGCGATGGCAACACCATCGTCGTTACCGACGTGGGCCAGCACCAGATGTGGGAAGCGCAGTATTACAAGCATGAGCATCCGCGTTCGCTGATCACTTCCGGCGGATTGGGCACAATGGGCTTCGCGCTGCCTGCCGCCATCGGCGCCAAAGTCGCTTGTCCGGAGGCCGAGGTTTGGGTGGTGGTGGGCGATGGCGGATTCCAGATGACCATGTGCGAGCTGGCGACGCTGGTGCAGGAAAATCTGAAGATCCATATTGCCATCATCAACAATGGCTTTCTGGGCATGGTGCGGCAGTGGCAGGAGTTTTTCTACGACCGCAACTACGCGGCGACGCCGTTGCTCAATCCGGATTTTGCGAAGTTGGCCGAGGCTTACGGCATCCGGAGTATGACCATTTCGGAGCGTTCGGAGGTCGTGCCTGCGGTCCAAGCGGCGCGTCAGCACGATGGGCCGGTGCTGATCAATTTCAAGGTGGAGCAAGAAGACACTGTCTATCCGATGGTCGCGGCTGGCGCTGCATTGCACGATATGATCCGGCGGCCGAGCCCGATTGTCGAGACGGCGGAGGACGAGTAAGCGCGATTGAGACATTGAGACATTGAATCATTGAGACATTGTAAAAATGGTTCAATACCTCAATACCTCAATGACTCAATAAAACTATGCTGAATACATTCATGGTGTACGTCGAGAACAAGCCGGGTGTGCTTACCCGCGTGGCATCGCTGTTTCGCCGGCGCGCCTTCAATATCGATTCGCTGACCGTGGGACGGACTGAGAAACCGGAGGTGTCGCGCATGACCATTACCGTCGACGCCGACCGCGACCAGGCTCGCCGCATCGAAGCCAATTTATACAAACTGGTCAATGTGTTACTGGTCGAGAACATCACCAATCAGCCGGCCATTGTTCGGGACTTGGCCATGATCCGGGTGGCGGCCACGCACGATGCTCGCTCCCACGTACTGGAACTCGCCAACGTGTTTCGCGCGCGGGTGGTCGATGTCGCTCCCGAATCGTTGACCCTCGAAATCACCGGCGCGGAAGACAAGATCGACGGACTGCTCGAGTTGCTGCGTCCGTATGGTGTGTTGGAGATGGTGCGCACCGGCATCGTCGCGATGCGGCGGGGCAGCAAGTCGGCCGACGGCGCTTCCCCGACAGAGAGCACGGCGCCGGGCGCGGCGAGTGACGATGTCTCTTACTCGGTGTAAGGCGGCGTCGCAGTCTCACCGCAGCGGCCGTTCAGGCCACAACCTGATGAGGAAGTTCTCTGTTCGCTGAATCCTTGCGAGCAATAAAAAACGTCCTGAGCGTTAGGCTCAGGACGCCTTCGGCAGCCCTCCCCCAGAACTGCCAAACCACGCGCTTATCCTATGTGCGGCTGGCCCCACTGTAAATGTCACTTCCGTAATGCGAAGCTTGAAAAGAAGTACTGCGAGGTCATGGGTAGAGGTAATGTTACTAAGCGGAGCTAATAGATGCTGTTTGTTTTACACCTCGAGTGGAACCTATGAAAATCTCTGCTGTCTGAGGCGGTTGGGCCGAAGCAGCGGAGTCTGTGTCTGAGCTGACTTTTTTTCATCACTTCCAAGCGGTGTGCTGCGTCACAGACTTCTAATCCGGCGTGCCCGACAATGATGATCTGATTGGGGCAGTGAAGAGGTGCGGCCACCTCCCAAGACGGACTTTCGACGCCGCCCAAACCCATTTTCCTCCATGTATTTGGAACCGCGCAATCGTTCAACGATCAGCTAATACCTTCGTTTGACCGACCAGAGCAGTAACCTGAACGGGAGTAACTACACGTTTCACCAAAGTCATGCTGCAATCAACCGTATGGAGAGCGATTCGTTCTCCAGATTTCAGGCCAGATCAAGTGGAGCACAGACGCTCGCTAGAACGACATATAGTAGCGGTCTGATGGGAAGCGGTCTGGCAGAGAACCCCCACTCCTTGAGTGGATACAAATAGAACTAAGGAGAAAACTCGATGAAATTGCTTCTACTCACAGTTACATTTTTTCTGTTGCTCGGAGCCGCTTGGAGCCAGTCACTGAGCGAGGGCAGTGTGGTCGGGCTACAGATAGAACCGAACCCCCTGAACGGTACGTTTGTTTATGATTTTGAGATTTGTTGTGGTTATCCGGCCGGCTCCGGCGGGTTTCTAGGGAACGGCTTCGCCTATGTCGAGAGTCAGTTCTCGCTTTTCTACAAGTATCCCGGACAAGTGAACGGCTTCTCGTTTTCCGGTACCATCGACACTTGGGACACAGCGCAGGCAATCAGCAAGAACTGCACCGTGCAGAGCGGCACATTGAATAACGCGCAGATCACGCAGGGTACGAAAGTGGTTGCCACCGGCATGGTGGCAGAATATTCCCAATTATTCTGCCAGCGGGACGGAGTTTACTGGATAGGGCCGGGCGGTTTGAGCGTCCACGCTCAATGAACAACGAGCGGAGTGAAAGTCGGGTTTGAATCAAAGAAAGCCGGGTCTGGCCCCCGGCAACTCCGTCCATGACGGCTGACAGGCTCGGGCGCCGCGGCCCAGACCGCCGGCCCTGCCTTCACTCTGACCTTTGGTCTTTACCTGCATGGCTCCGGATTACTTCTTCTCCCACGTTTTTCCGCCGTCCGTGCTACTCCAGCTTTCGTTGTTACTGGTGGAAACTACGATCTCTGCCGCACCGCGCACATTGTCGCGAAGATCGATACGAGTTACGTCGGAGCTAAGCGCCTGGCCTTTGCTGGCAGGCTGCACCTGCAGCCAAGTTACCCCGCTGTCGACGGAGTGGAAGAGTGTGCCTGCCTGTCCGCCGGTCCATACATCCGCGTTGTGACTCGCGTAGCACAGCAATGAATGATCCGCGCGCAAAGCGTCCTGCCAGGTCTGGCCGCTGTCCCGTGACCGCTGCAGGACACCCGCTGCGATCGCCCACGTGACGTTGTGAGCCAAAGTCTGGTTCGGGGAGGGCGCCAGTTTCGCGGCAGACATCACATTCCTGCTTTGTACCCTGGCTGAGGGAACGCCAACAACCTCGGTCTTCTGCGGCCCAATCACTTCCGCATCTTGCAACGGCGGCTTTGCTTTTTCAATTTTTTCAATCGCTGGTACGGTGTCCCGCGCCGTCAAGGTGCCCTCCGAGGAGGGTTCCACCGCTACTGCCTCGGCTGCTCCGGCAACCTCGACACTTTCAGTCACGCCTTGACGCGCTAATCCACCGGATTCCGCCACCGGGGCTGCAGGCGATGGCGTCGCCAGCCGTTTGTCTCCGCCTGAACCGCTGCTGTTGTAGGCAAGCAGCATTCCGGACTGTACCTGAGGAGACAACGGCCCAGCCTGTCCAGCCTGGAGTTTCCTGGACGACCGCAATTCCGGTTCGCTTCGTGCCGCGTCAGTTTTAACCGAGGCTGCTTTGGCCGAGACTGAGGATTGGTCCGCTGCCGAGGATGTCATTTGCGACGATGCGACTGGCGACGATACGATCTCGGGGCCGGCAGCCGTCTGTGCAGCAGGCGCGACCTGCCGGTTCGCGGAAGGCAGCATCGCCTGATTCTGCTTCCCCGGATGCAACAGAAGTACCGAGGCAGCCACCGCAATTCCGGCTGCCAGCGCGGCCCAGCGCAGACCCGGCCAGGCGAGTTTGGGTGAGCTCAGCCAGCTCCACGGAGACTTCGCCGGAGTTGCGGTTGCTGAAACTGCTTCGGTATTAGCCGCCGTCGGACCGGCGATCATACCCGCGTCAGGAAGCGCCAAGACCACTACCTCGCGGCAGTCTCCACAGAGCGCCAGATGCTCGAGCACCCCGTCGCGTTCAGTTGCCGAAAGCGTCTGCTCGGCAAAGGCCGTGAGCAGATCCGCATCCGGATGAGCCGGCTCGGGCGCGGTCGGGCCCGGCAAAGCGTGCTCAGAACGATCAGCTCGCAGGCGGTCATACACGATTTTGGGTACTTCAGTCATGGTTTCCGCAGGTTATGCTTCCGTCTATCTGTCTATTTATCTTTCTTTCTTTACTATCATTGTCAATCCGTGCTTCCGTCGCCAGCGTCCTGTGCCGGGACCTTTCTACTACCAGGGAACGTTTTGGCCTCGGAATCTTGCATCAAACGCGAGCGCAAATTCAAGCGTATGTCCCGTACGTCGGTTTCCAGCGCTTCCGCAGCCTGGGCGTGGCTCATTCCCTGCATTCGCAGCCCCGCCAGAATACGCTTCCGGAGCCCGGTTGAGAGGCGATCGAGCCGCCGGCTGACGCTTGATTCGTGCAGCCCCAGCGTTTGCGCAATTTCAGCCAGCGTCCGCCCATCGAGATAATAAGACGCCAGCGTGAACCGGTCCTCCGCCGAAAGCTCCGCGAGCGCCTGGTCGGTTGCCGTTTCCAGCCGTGGGTCCGAGGTACTCGCCGGCTCAGGAACCGCCGCCGCAAACTGTATACCCTCTTCGGTCTGTTCTTCCAGACTGACCATGCGTTTCTGCTTGCGATAGCGGTTAATCAACTCCTGCGCTATCACCGTGCGTAACCAGCCTTCGAGCGAACCGCGACCAGTGTAGGACACGAGCTTCGAACTGCGCACTCCGTCGCGTGCGTTCACGCCATACAAATCCGCGAACAGTGAATCGGCCAACTCCGCGGCGTGTGCGCCGTCGCGCGTAATGTGCAGCGCCATGCTGTACAGTTTTTGCCGGTAGCGGCTGATGAAGTCCTGCCACGCTCGCTCGTTTCCGGCGGCACATGCGCGCGCCAGCGCCAGTTCCTCCAGACGCAGGCAGGCGCAGAAGTCGGTCTTCTTTGCCGCTGCATGGTCGGGCAACGCGTGGGCTGAATCGTGGGGAAGATACTTGCGCAGAACTTCATCGAGGATTGCCGCGAACTGCTGCGCGCTCATGCCATAGGCCGCGGCTCCGCTGCGTACGTAAAGAGCCGCAGCGGCGTCTGCTCCCTGGCCGGATTGGGCGGACTTTGACATCCTAACTTTTACATGTCCCAGATTGATGCTAGCAATTTTTTAGACGCAAGGAAGAAGAAATCGTACGTTCTTCGATCAGCGAGCAGAAAAAGACACTCCTTGGAAGACTCGCAATTGAGTTCCCCGGCACGCTCTAACTTCGGCGTGCCGGGGCGGCGGCGCACACAGAGGATCTCGCGCGCGAGTGAACTAGTGTCTTCACTGCGAGGAGGCCAATTATGCGGCTGGGCATCGTGGTTGCGGGAGTCGTTCTATTGGTTGTGGCGGCGGTTACGGTTCCGTGCCTGCTGCAGGCGGGCGAAGCGGCACCGGTGTCTGGTTATTCTCTCCTTAGCCCGATTCGCAGCGGAAACCTGACTGTTTATCCCGTTGTCGCCAGTAAGTCGTACGACGCGGCAGAGTTTCTAACTCTCGATGAAGGCCTGCGCAGCGGCGACGTGATCGTGACGGAGGCTGGCCAGGCGCGCGGCCTCATACGCCACCGTCCCGGCGAACCATCCATCGTCCATCCTGTGGGCGGCGCGGAGGTGAATCGGCTGGTCCTGGTCAATAACTCGAAGCGACCGTTGTTACTCCTTGCCGGTGAGATTGTTACCGGCGGCAAGCAGGACCGCGTCATTGGCAAAGACCGCATCGTGCCTGCCGAAAGCGATCCGGTCGACCTCAGCGTCTTCTGCGTCGAGCCTGGACGTTGGGTGGCAGCGAACGGCAAGAATAATTTCAGCAGCGGGGGGAGCAGTCTCAATACTCTGGCCTCTCTCGGCGTGCGCGGAAGCGCGATGGCCGCCCAGAACCAGCAGCAGGTTTGGGACAACGTAGGAAAGTCGAAGCAGGCAATGGCGATGAATCTTCCAGCTCCGGCTGCTGCGGAAGTGAATTCGACCACCTCTTATGCCCGCGTGATGGATAACAAAGAAGTGCAGCAGAAGGTTGATTCCGTAGCCGAGCCGGTGCAGCGCAACTATGAAAGCGTCATTCGCCAACTGCGCGATAAGAACGCGGTGGGCGTCGTCGTCGCCGTGAACGGAGAAATTGTTTGGGCCGACATTTTTGCGAGCACCCAGTTGCTGCAAAAGTACTGGCCAAAGCTGGTCCGCTCCTATGCCACCGAGGCGGTGGTGACGCGCGCCAAGGGCGGGGAAGCCAGCCTCAAAGATGCGCAGAAATTTCTCGACGAGCTGCAAGGCCGGCACGAAACAGCCGAAACTGAGCCCGGCATCTATCGCCAGACGGAAATCACCGGTGACGGCTTCAAAGTGTTTGAGTTAACGTCGCTGCTGCCGAAAACGGGTTTCGCGGTGCATGTGGCAAAGATGGCCGACTGAGCATGTTTCGGCTGAAAGCGGGCTGGGTGCTCGATCAAATTTGCGCTGCGTAAGCGCAAGAGTCCTTCAATGGACACTCGTCGCACAGCGGCCGGGAGCGTTTGCAAAGCTCCTGGCCGTGTCTGCGCAACAACTGGTGGGCAGTGACGAGCGACTTGCAGTCCTGGGGAAGTTGACCGGAAATTGCACTCTTAACCCCACGGTAACTGGCTGAGTAACTCTTCTGTTCTTCTGCGAAGCCCAGCCGTAGCAGGACCCGCAATCCATTCGACTCTAGGCCGAACACCGCGTACTTCCCTGCGAACATTAGAATCTTTTCTGCGCCCGGCTCCCCGATCGTGGGAAATCGTTGCAGCGTTTTCTTCGCCTTCGGCAATGATTCATCAAGCACGGCGTTTAGCTTGCCCTGCAGCAGGATCTGGACTATTTCAGCGCTCTGGCGCAACCTCTGCGCGCGCAGCTCAGGAACCATCCCGCCCATCCGCGTGACGGCCAGCAACTTCTCGGGTTTCGCCTTGAGCATGTCTTCGGGTCTAAGCCCCACCGTTTTGCGAAGCGCCAAAAATGCCGCCGCCCGCTTCTCGTCATCCGCGAGATAGGCGACATTCTCCCAGAGCACTTGTTCAAAAGCATCTGTAACTGGTGGCGGTGCGGGCGCACCGTAGAATTTGAACAGCCGATCCATGACTTGAGTCAGTGTAGGCGTCGCCATGAGTCCTCGCGTCAATCCGTCGAGCTCGAACGCGCCAATCCCTTGAGCGCGACATCATTCGCATCGGGCGCCAGGTTCAGCGCCGGTAATTGCTCACGCGTGAACCAGCGAACGTCCGCCGCGTCGCTCCCCGCTTTGAGATCGCCGCCAACCGGACGACACAAGAAATCAATCAGCACATAGTGATAGCGAACGCGTCCCTCGTCGCTGCGGATCACCCGCTCATAAACGCCCAGCATCTCAACCGTCTCAACCTCTAATCCTGTTTCCTCGCGAGCTTCGCGGGCCACCGCTTCGCGAAGAGTTTCACCGCATTCGAGGACTCCGCCCGGCAGCGACCACTCGCCCAGCAGCGGCGGCTGTCCGCGGCGGATCAGCAGAACGCGATGATCCTGCCGATGATCATCGATGATCACCGCGCCCACACCTACCAGCGGAGACTCTGGGTATTTGCGTTTCACGCGATAGCTTTCCCAGGGCGCATCAGCCGATTCATGCCCAGTCCTCAGAAACCGAAACAGTATACGGCCTTGGGTTAGCATTCTGGCAGGCAACCGCTTGCGCGAGTATGCTGTCTCGAGCTGAATCCAGAGTTGCCGTGACCGCAGGCAAGTGCCGAGCTGCGCTCGGCTTGGACGGGCGAGGGCGCCCGTCCCCACACTAACTGGAATTACAATAAGCAGCATGTTGCTCGACGAATACAAGCGGAAGCGGCGGTTTGAGGAAACGCCTGAGCCTCCGCCTAAGGTCGAAAAGCAATCGCGGCACCGCTTTGTGGTGCAGCGCCACGCCGCGACGCGCCTGCACTACGATTTCCGGCTAGAGATGGAAGGTGTGCTCAAGTCGTGGGCTGTCCCCAAAGGCCCATCACTCGACCCTGCCGACAAGCGTTTGGCGATGCAGGTCGAGGATCATCCCGTCTCGTACTACGATTTTGAAGGCACCATCCCCAAAGGCAACTACGGCGGTGGTACGGTGATGGTTTGGGACGCGGGCACGTGGGAGCCGCTGTCGCCGGTGCCGGTCAACGGCGAGTACGTTCCGGGCACAGAAAAAGAAGCAGCCGCCATGCTGGCGAAAGGCGATCTGAAGTTTCGCCTGAAAGGAAAGCGGCTCAAGGGCGATTTTGCGCTCATACACATCAAAGGCCGGAGTGGGAGCAAGGGAAACGAATGGCTCCTGATCAAGAAGAAAGACGATCACGTGGTCGCGGGATTCGACATCAATGAAGATGCGTACGACACCTCCATCCTCACCAATCGCACCATGGCGCAGATCGCGGGCGATGAAGGCTCGGCGGAATGGAAGAGTAGTCGTCCGGCATCGCGCGGGAAAGTGAAGGCGGCGTGGCTGGCGGACGCCATCGCACGCGCCGACTCGAAGCGAAGGGCTTTAAACGCGGAAGGCGCTAAGGACGCGGAGAAAGAGCCCCGCTTCTCGAAAGTCGCGAGAAGTGGGGCACCCGCCACGTTCAATGAGTCCGTCTCCAAATCAAAGACCAAGAAATCGTCTGCGGAATCTGCGTCCTCTGCGGTTGAAGCTTTGCCTGGTGCGGAGCAGAGGTCCATGCCCACAGTCATCCATCCAATGTTGGCGATCTCCACCGCAAAGGCATTCGACAATCCTGACTGGCTGTTTGAAATTAAATGGGACGGTTACCGCGCCATCGCATTCATCGAAGACGGCCGCGTGCGTCTGGTGTCGCGCAGCCAGAATGACCTCACCGCACAGTTCCCCGAGCTTGGCAGCCTGCCACAATTCGTAAAAGCTGAGCGCGCCATCCTTGACGGGGAAATCGTAGCGCTTGATGAAGAAGGCCGACCATCGTTCAGCCTGATGCAGCAGCGCACCGGATTCCAGCCGGGAAAGCGCCGCCAGCCGCGGCGCGAAGGCGTACCCGTCATCTACTATGCGTTCGATCTTCTGTATCTCGATGGTCTTGACCTGCGACGGGTTGCGCTCGAGCAACGCAAGCGGTTGCTACAAGACAGGATCGTTGCCGGAGGGGCTGGCGAGAGCGCCGTAATTCGTTTTTCCGATCACTATGCGGAGAAAGGTCTTGATCTTCTTGAGGCAGCACAGCAGCGCGGACTGGAAGGGATCGTCGCCAAGAAGCGCAAAAGCGCTTACCAGGAAAAACGGTCGAGCGATTGGCTCAAAATCAAAATCACACAGCGTCAGGAATGCGTCATTGGGGGCTACACCGATCCGGAGGGCAGCCGCGAATATTTTGGGGCGCTTGTCCTCGGCTTGTACGACCAGCAAGGCCGGTTGATTCACGTTGGCCAGGCAGGGACCGGCTTCGATCAGAAGACGCTCAAAGAAATCTTCGCACGGCTGCAGCCGCTCAAGATGAAACAGAATCCGTTCTATGGCGAGATTGGCGGCTTACGAAAAGTTCAGTTCGTGCGTCCGGAGCTGGTTGCGGAAATCAAATTCGCCGAGTGGACGCATGAGAGCGCGGAAGGTGGGATGAAGCTGCGAGCGCCTGTGTTCATGGGGCTCAGAACCGATAAGTCGGCGGAGGAGTGCAGGCTTGAGGAAGCGGTCGCGAGCTAGGCGGGTGAGTACAAGTGCATAAGTCCTTCCCCTTCGGCTCCGCTAAAGGTCAGGATGACAGCCGTTGAAACTCTGAAACTTGAAAGCCGGACCTATTGCCGGGGCGCATAGTATCCGCGCCGGGCGCGGACTTGCAGATCTTTTTTCAGGGCAGTGATCTCGATGGAGTGGTAGCGTCCGTCGGCGTCGAAGTCGGAGGGCTTATAGGAAACGGCGTACTGGCTGCGCAATTCCTCTTCGATGGCGGCGAACGAGCGGGTGATGTCTTTCATCTTGTAGGGGAAGAAAGCACGGCCACCGGTGGCGGAAGCGAGGTCTTCCAGAACTTTGTCGCCGCGCAGAATCAGGCCGCTATCGTCGGTGGAAATGGCGTAGATGAGAACTTCGGCGCGCTGCGCCATTTCAATGGCCTGGGCGCGCGTGTATTCGCTCTGATTATCTTCGCCGTCGCTGAGGATGACGATGGCTTTGCGAATGGGATGATCGGAATTTTCGCGCAGTAGCTTTTCCTTGCACGCTTTGTAGATAGCGTCATAGAGCGCGGTGCCGCCGCCATTGTTCAGGCGCTGCACTCCGGCGGCAAGCAATGGTACCTGGTCGGTGAAGTCCTGGGTGAGGTGGCTTT
Organism: Terriglobales bacterium; assembly: GCA_035272625.1. GTDB lineage: Bacteria > Acidobacteriota > Terriglobia > Terriglobales > Acidobacteriaceae > Acidiflorens. The sequence goes on from DATEQN010000058.1 coordinate 19,414, forward strand.
CTTTGTTAAATCCAACGACGAAGGCGCGGTCGTAGCCGTGACGGATGACGTGCTGCAGAAATCCGGTGGCTGCTTCCTTTTCAAATCCGAAGCGCCCCTGCACGGAGCCGCTCACATCCATGAGCAGGCCCAATTCGATGGGCAGGTCGGTCTCGCGGCGGAAGTTGAGGATCGATTGCACCGGTTTGTGGTCGTCGAAAATTGAGAAATCACTCTGGTTCAAATTGCGGACGAATTTGCCGTGGCGATCGGTGGCGATGAAGAGCACGTTAACTTCATCGACGCGTTTTTTGATGGTGAGGACGGGTTCGTCCGCATCGGTGGTTGCGGCGGGAAGGGCAGCGGCGGCGCCGGGGTCCGCGGCGACGTTGGAAGCGGCGATGACGTAGGAACTGTTTTGGGCGCATCCGGAAACTGACAGACCAAGAATGGCGACGATCGCATACACGACTATTGCGAATCCGCTTGGTGCCAGTCCGATTTTTTTGCGCTTCGTCATTCTTTCGCCAGTTTCGTAAGTCTTCTTTTCGACGCCATCCAAACTGCGGAGCTTTCAAATACTACGATGCACGCCGGGGGCCGAAGACGCGCCCAAGCGCCGTCCCATTGACTGTAGGGGTTAACCGATGCAAGTCCAAGTTACAAAAGGAGTACGCAGACGGTGCATCCTTTAACCATAAGCCGGTCAATGGGTTGGGAAAAAGGGGTTGGCAAAAACTCCGAGGATATTTTATCCATGAATGGCTGAGCTCCGTGCAAAAACTTCTGAACGCTGAAACCAACGCCTGGCCCCGTACTTCCGAATGGGACTGCGGGTATCGGTGCTCGGCCGGCGACAGTATAATCTGAAAATCGCCGAAGGCGTATGCGGCGCGGAGTCGCGACATGTACTTTGAACAGTTTTATCTAACCTGCCTGGCCCATGCTTCGTACATGATCGGATCGGAGGGCGAGGCTGCGGTGATCGATCCGCAGCGCGATGTGGACATCTATCTGAAGGCAGCTGATGAACAGAATCTTAAGATCCGGCACATATTCGAAACTCATCTGCACGCCGACTTTGTTTCAGGACACAAAGAGCTGGCGGCGCGCACGGGCGCGAAGATCTACATTGGAGCGCGGGCCAACGCCGAATTCCCGCACGTGCCACTGACCGACGGCTTTGAAGTGAAGATGGGAGCAGTGCGGATTCGCGCGCTGGAGACGCCTGGGCACACGCCTGAGAGCGTCTGCCTGGTAATTACGGATGAAACCAAATCATCTGAGAGCAAATCGTCTGAAAGCAAAGCACTGCAGCCCTGCGCGGTGCTGACCGGCGACACGTTGTTTATTGGCGATGTTGGCCGCCCCGATCTTTCGCGCACGCACACGCCGCGGGAACTTGCGGGATTGCTCTACGACAGTCTGCACCAGAAGTTGCTGACGCTGCCGGATGCGGTGATGGTGTATCCGGCGCACGGGGCGGGATCGCTGTGTGGGCGCGCCATGCGGGCCGAGCGGTCGTCCACGATTGGGACGGAGCGCCTCACGAACTATGCGCTGCAGATCGCGAGCCGGGATGAATTCATCGCGCAGTTGACCACGAACCTTCCGGCTCGTCCCGAATATTTTCTTGAGGACGCCGAGATCAATCGCTCGGGTGCGGCGACGTTGACGGAGTTGCCGCCGCTTCCCGGACTTTCTCCGGCCGAGGTGCAGACGCTGTTGAGTCACAATGCCAGTGTTAATGTCCTTGACGTTCGGCCGGGCGACGTGTTCGCAGCGGGACACGTTCCGTGGTCGATCAACATCGCGCTCTCGGGACAATTCGCGTCCTGGGCGGGAGGGATCTTGGGGATTCACTCCCAGCCGGTTCTGGTCGGCGACACCGACACGCAGATCGAGGAAGCTCGGTTGCGGCTGGCTCGCGTGGGCATCGAAGAGTTGCGTGGTTATCTGGCCGGCGGTGTGGCGGCATGGCAGAAGGCTGGGCTGCCGGTGCTGAAGACGGAGCAGATTTCCGCACAGGAACTTAGCCAGAAACTGCGTGACGGGAGGGTACGTGCGCTCGATGTCCTCGACGTGCGCCGGGAAGGCGAATGGCAAGCGGGTCACATCGCCGAAGTACAGTGCCGGGCGCTTGATACGTTTCCGCAAGGATTGCCCACAATGGATCGAGAGCGTCCGGTTGCGGTCCACTGCAAGAGCGGATACCGGAGCATGATTGCGTGTAGTCTGCTCGAGCGTGCCGGACATCGCAACGTGATCAACGTAGCGGGAGGCTTCGACGCCTGGCATGGCGCCGATCTTCCGGAGGTCGCAGAACAGCTTGCCAAGGCGTGATGCGGCCTGTCATCGGTCGTGTGGAAGCCCCATCCCCACACAAAAACTTCATTACTCCATCGCGGCGGCTTGTGCTTTTGCTGCGGGCATTTCGCGGCGGGTGGGTAGCTGCGGCAGGGCCGACATCAGGCGCTGGGTGTAGGCGTGCACCGGCGCGGTGAAAATCTGTTCGGTCTCTCCGCACTCGACAATCTGGCCTTCATGCAGGATGGCGATGCGGTGGCAGATTCCGGCGACGGAAGGCAGATCGTGCGAAATGTACAGGATCGACATGCCGATCTCGCGATTCAGGCGTCCGAACAGCTCCAGGATTTCAGACTGCGTAATCACATCGAGCGCGCTGGTCGCTTCATCCGCGATTAAGAGCGCGGGTCGGTGCATGATGGCCATGGCGATAAGGACGCGTTGCGCCTGGCCGACGCTCAGTTGAGAGGCGCGTTTGCGCAGGAAATCTTCGTGATTGTCATCCTTATCGCTTGGAAGGCTGACGCTTTTCAGCGCGGAATGGATGGCATGGTCGCAGTCTTCATTCCTGGTATCACTGCCGGTCGCGCTGTTGTCGCTGTGCGCGCGCCATGCTTCCCGGAGTTGTGTTCGAATTTGGAGGGCGGGATTGAGCGAGGCCAGCGGACTTTGAAGCACGAGGCTCAGGGAACGTCCGCGGAGGTCGCGCAATTCGCGCTCGCGCATGGCGAGCAGATCGGCACCCTGGAAAATGATGTTGCCTTCTACGGTGGCGCGCTGGCGGCCGAGTAATCCGAGGATGGCCAGCGCCAGCGTGCTCTTGCCCGAACCACTTTGGCCGACCAGGCCGACGACTTCGCCGCGCGCGATTTCGAGCGAGACTCCGCGGAGCACGGGAGCTTTGCCGGGATAGCGGACGGTCACCTGCGCGGAGAGCAGGCTGGGCGTGGAATCGGGCGTCGGCGCTGTCATAGTTGCTAACTCGTTCATCGAACTATTTACCGGCTTGCCCGCGTGGTTGGGTTGAGAGTGAGGCGCTCGGCGTTCCAGAATGTCTGTGGGTGAAGGATTCCGGGATTGGCGCCTTCGACCGCGCTGGAGACGGCGGACAGCGCATTCTGATTGACCAGATAAATAAATGGCGCCTGTTCGGCGACAATCTCCTGCACGCGATCGAAACTCTCTTTGCGCTTCTTCGGATCGGCGGTGGATGCTTGCGCGCGCATCAACCGGTCGATCTCGGCTTCCCACGGGGTTTCCGGCGATTTCTGCTGCGGATTCCAGGCGTGATCTTCGGCCGAACTCAACCAGATGTTCATCTGACCGTTCGGATCGAGATCGACATTGCGGAAGCCGAGAATCGCGGCCTCGTAGTTAAATTTCTGTGAAATGCGCTCGATGAGCGAGGGAAAGTCGAGCGTGACCACGTTGACCTTGATGCCGAGCTTCCCGAGATCCTCCTGCACCATGACGGCCATGCGTTCTCTCGGTTTGCTGCCCGCGTTGGTGACGATGGAAAACTCGACGGCGTTGCCCCCTTTATCGAATAACGCCCCGTTTTGCAGGTGGAAGCCACCGGCTTGCAGGCGCTGCAGCGCGGCGGCGGGACGATATGGTTCGGGCTTAAGTCGATTGTTGAACCAGAATTTGTTAGCGGGCGAAACCGGGCCGACGGCGGGCTGGGCGTGACCGTTGTAAACCACGCGGCTCAAATCGTCGCGGTTGATGGCTTGAGAAATGGCGCGGCGGAAATTGGCGTTGCGGAACCAGGCGCGTTTGTACTCGGGAATGGGAGCGCTGGCCACCTGGTTGAACCACAGGAAATCGGAATCGAGTGAAGGTCCGGCATCGTGCGTGAGCTGGGGCGAAGTGGCGGCCAGACGGTCGAAGTAATCGCTGTCGAGGACATTGATCAGGTCCAGTTCGCCGCGCTTGAAGCGCAACATCTCAACGTCGCGGTTCGATTGAATGTCGAGCCGGATGGAATCGAGATACGGCAAGCGGCGACCCTGAGAATCTTTTTTCCAGTAGTTGGGGTTGCGGCGCAGGAGCACGCTCGATCCCGCTTTGTATTCCGCCACCATAAATGGCCCGAGCACCGCCATTTCTTTCTTTGGATTTGGAGAATGCGCGGACATGATTGCGACCTGATCGAAAAGGCGATCGAGTCCAGCAAGAGCTGCGGGAAAACTGATTACGATCTGGTCGGGCGCAATGATCCTGGAGCTGATGGCGCCGCTGCCGGAGCGGAATGCGTCTCCGGTCGAGGAATGCAGCGCGGGATCCATGAGTCGTTGCATGGTGAAGGCAACATCCTCGGAAGTAAACGGGCTGCCATCGGAAAACGTTATGCCGCGGCGGAGCTTGAAGGTGATCTGCTTGCCGTCGTTCGACACTTTCCACGACTCCGCTAGTTCGGGTTCGAGGTCTTGCGTGTGGCGATTCACGCGCACCAGCACACCGCCCGTCAGGTAGCGGATGGAAAGGGAAGAATCGTCATCGACCAGGAGCGGGTCGAAAGTCTTTGGCTCGGAACCTAGGCAGAACCGCAAATCGCCGCCGCTTTGGGAGAACGCTACGCCGCAGAAAAGAGCGCAAGAGAGAAGAAGTCGTAGAAATGTGCGGCGGCCGGTCATGCGGTCACCTCCTCGTTCGACAAGAGCGTCTGAAACGACGTCAGGACGACGATCAGCAACAGTAAAGGCACCAGCCGCCACGGTTCCTCGCGGAACGAAATCATCCCTTCCAGTTCGCGCAGCAGACTTCCCCAGGAAGGCAGCGGTTCAGCAACGCCCAAGCCGAGGATGCCCAGATTTGCCTCGCTGAGGATAAAGACAGGAATCGAAATCCAGAACTGCGCATACAGAACGGGCTTCAGGTTGGGCAGAACATGAACAAAGAACAGACGCGGACCGTGCAAGCCCGAAGCGCGAGCCTGCAAGACAAAATCGGAGTTGCGCAAGGCGTCGGCGCTGGTCGAAAGCACACGCGCGGAAGCGGCCCACCCGAGCAGTCCGAGAATGAAAAACGTAATCAGAACCGAGACCAGCGGAGAAACATTTAACGGCAAGAGCGCACGGACCGTAATCAGCAGGAAAAGCCAGGGCAGAGAAAGAAACAAGTCGGTGAAACCTCGGGCCAGACGCAGCCAGATTCCGCCCAGATATCCGGCGAGCCCGCCGACCAGCGCGGCCAATCCGGTAGAGACCAAGGCGGCGGCGGGAGCGAGCAGCAGCGAGATGCGCGTGCCGTACAGAATGCGCGCCAAGCGATCGCGGCCAACTTCGTCGGTGCCGAGCAGATGCTGATGCGAAGGAGGCGCGCTGGGAGCGTCGCGAAATTGCCTGGCGTATCCGGCGGGCGCCAGCCAATTCGCGGCCAGCGACACCGCGCACACGGCGAGGACCACGACACATGCCAGCTTGCGGGCGGCGTTCATAGGGCGTTTGCGATTGCCGAGCTTCGCTCGGCGGACGGACGAATGCGTCCGTCGCTACGCGAACTCCTCACGGGGACTCAACATGTAAGTCATTACATCGGCCCCCGAGTTGGCCAGCAAGGTTACCAGCGTAACCAGCACAGTAATGTTCACCAATAAAGGAAGGTCCCTGGAAAGCGCCGCCTGCCACGCGAGTTGACCAATGCCGGGCAGCCCGCACAACGCTTCGACCGGGATGCTTGCGCCCAGAGCGATGCTGACGGTGATGCCTGCGAGTGCGATCATCTGCGGACCGGCGACGGGAAGCACATGCCAGGCCAAAATACGAACCTCGCCAAGTCCGCGGGCGCGGGCGGCGACGATGTGGGGCAGAGCATACGCCTTGGCGAGCAGGTTCCGCGAATAGCGGTAGATCTTGGGGAAGACGATAAGAGCGATGGCGAGATACCCGGGAGCGTTGAGGATTACGGAAAGCAGGGCTAGCACCGCGGCCGGAATGCAGAGGAAAGCGCCGCTGACCGTCGTACCCAGAATTTCATAAGCGGGGTGACGCCAGAGGCAGGCGGTGAAAGCGAGAGCCGAGGCTAGCAGCCATGCCAGCAAAAGACCAACGCCAGCCACGCGCACGGTGACGGGCCAGCGCTCACGCAAGAGATTTTGCACGGGTTGGCCAAGGGCATGAGAAGTGCCGAGATCGCCGTGCATGACGCCGCGAAGGTAGCCGGCGTAGAAGCGGAGAATGTTGTGTTCGCCGGCGCGGGACTGGCGCAAGGCGCGCACACTTTCGGCGTTCAGGCTGGGGTCGAGTTCGCGCTCGTCGGCATCGAAACCGGGAGCCAGGCGCACGAGCGTGGCTGAAAGCAGTCCGCCCAACAGAACGAGCGCGGCGATCGTCCCAAGTTTTCGTGCGAGGCGGCGTGCGATTTTCCAGAGCAGAGTTTTCCGCCGAGGCATTCCCGGTATAAGCATTTTCGGTATAAACATTTTCTGTATAGACATTTTCTGTATAAACATGGAGTGTCCTAGTTCACCGTGGTGCTCCGCGCGCGGGCATCCGGAGGGTGCGCGTCGGGATCGGGTGAGGGTTCGGAGTGGTGAACCTTCTTCATGGAGTACATGCGGCGGTCGGCTTCGGCGAGCAGTCGCTCGACGTCGAAGCCATCCTCCGGACAAAACGCCGTTCCCACACTCAGGCCAACCAGGTCGCGGCCCGCGATTTTCCTGCCCGCTTCGGCGGCTAGCTGATGCAAACGGCTGGCCTTTTCGCTGGAAGCCTCCGGACTTAAACCAGGAGCGACCAGCACGAATTCATCTCCGCCCATGCGGGCCACATAGTCGTAGCCGCGGCAGGTTTCCTTCAGGTGGCTGGCAAAATCCTTGAGCACGTTGTCGCCTTCGAGGTGGCCGTAGAGATCGTTAATCTGCTTGAAGTTGTCAAGGTCGCAGACCATCACCGTAAGTGTCGTGCCGGTGCGGCGGCAGCGTGCCAGCTCGCGCGTCAGATGGATGAACAACGAGCGGGCGTTGGGCAGTCCAGTTAAGTAGTCGGTGATTGCCGAGTCCTCGGCCTGCTGGTACTTGAGTGCATTTTCGACCGAGAGCGCGATCTTTGAGCTGACGGCGAGCAGGATGCGCAGATGATCCGCCGAGAAAGCGTCGCGGTCGGCACGGTACATAGCCAGCACGCCGACCACACCGTTGAGTCCTTCGAGCGGCACGGCGAGAATCGAGCGCAGTGCGGTGAATTTCGCGGGATCGCTTACATATCCGGCTTCGGCCTCGGGATTGCCGTTGATGATCGGCTTGCGTTTTTCGGCGACCCAGCCGCACAGCCCTTCTCCCAGGCCAATGTTCAGCGACGAGAGGAGCCGGAAGTTGTCGCCGCTCACCAGTTCGGGCAGCAGTCTGCCGTCCTTCAAAAGAAACACGGCCATCGAGTCGTAAGGAATCATCTTGCGCAGGCGCATGGAAAGCACGGAAAGGGTTTCGCCGAGGCTCAGCGAGTTGCCAAGATCCTGGCTGAGCTCGAACATGGTCTGCGCTTCCTGGCGCGCCGAGGCAATCGAGGAGAGAAAGTCCGAGTCGGAGGCGGAAGCGGGAACCGGCGCAGACTGCTCGAATCCCGCCAGCGGCTCCACGCCGACCTCGGCCCAAACACCGGATGACGAAGATAAATTCGAATCCTCCGCGGTCACCGGATCTGCCTGCGCCATTTTCTCCAGTTCACGGTAACGGCGTTGCAGGACCTCGACAATTCTGGGATCGAAGGCCGAGCCCGACATGGAGGCGATCTTCTCCATGGCGGCATCGAGTGACATGGCGTTGCGGTACTGGCGATGCGATGCCAGTGCGTCCAGGCAATCGACGGCCGCAAGCACACGCGCACCGGCGGGAATCTGCTCCCCTTTCAGTCCGTCGGGATAGCCCGTTCCGTCCCAGCGCTCGTGGTGCGAGCGCACGATAGGCGCGACCGGATAGGGAAACGCGACGCGCTGCAGGATTTCGGCGCCGACCAGCGTGTGGATCTTCATTTTCTCGAATTCTTCCGGGGTGAGGTGTCCGGGTTTGTTGATGATGTGCTCGGGAATCGCCAGCTTGCCGATGTCATGCAGCAGCGCGGCCGCGCGCAACGCCTCGATTTCTCCTTCGGGAAAACCCAAATCCTTCGCGACCTCAACTGCGAACACGCGCACCCGCTGCAGGTGCTTGTGCGAGGTGTGGTCCTTGGCTTCGATGGCCAAGGCCAGCGACTCGATGGTGCGCAAGTGCAGCGAGGCAACCTCCTCGGCGTGGTGTTTTTCGATCTCGACCTGTTTCTTTTCCGCCTCCAGCTTGGCCAGATAAAGGTGGTATGAGCGATAGACCCAGTAGATCAACGGCAGAACCAGAAGCGAGGTCTGCCATCCCACATGCTGGCTGACCACCCCTACCGCAAACACGACCGCCGCGCCCGCCATGTAGAAGGGAAACGACCAGAAGTGGCATTCCGCCCAGACCTTGTGCACTGGCTTGCCTTCAGTAATCGAAATGATGACGGCCACGGGAACCGTATTCGCCACAAAAAAAATCAGGGCGGTGACGACCAGCAGCGGCAAGGTCCCAGTGCCGAGCATTCCCTGAAAATCGTGATAGGTGAAGTACGACAGGACGATTGCGTTCGCCATCATGCTGAAGACGTTGAAAACGATCTTTATTGGGACTACCTTCTGCCGCGTTCCAAACAGGCATTGCGCCAGTGTCGCCGTGCAGCCGATGACCAGCGTCTCCGGAAGGTTCAGTTCGAGCAGGCTCAGCAAAATGAACAGGAAGTTGACCGACATGGTGCCGTCAATGCCGGGCAGTTGAATCTTAAGACCGGAAGCAAGAACTGCGATCAGCAGGTAGCAGGCAAAGCGCGTCAAGTCGACACTCTGCCAGTGCCAAAGCGCATGCACGAGTGCCCACACGCCGAGCGCTGCCGTTGCTCCGATAAACAGTCTTGCCCGAATGGACATAAGTCGGCCTGCAACTTCTGCATGCACCGTGCGCGACTGCGCGTCCACGCCGGTGAGTTTTATTACCTCTGCCACCGCGTTGAATCCGCGACAGTTAGGTTTAACAATCCCGCGGTCTTCCGCGGAAAATGACCAGACAGTCCCCGAGTGGGCCGGTGGATCGGCCATTTCGGCGCGTCGACACCGGGTTCCAGACAGGGCTGAGAATCTGGCTCTCCCCTGGTATCGGATGGTAGTTCAGGGTTTGGATGATCAGAACTTACCGAGGTAACTGCCGAAGCGGAAGGGGTAGTATGCGGCGCGGGAGCAGAAGATCGAGCCAAACGTGCTTCTAATGCAGGCACCGTGAGGCGGTTACTTTGGTGTTCGGGGTAATGTCGAACCATCCACGAAGTGACCGGAGTTGTGGCAGCATCATGGAGAAGAGTGGGTATTTGCAATTGCCTGAGGCCGATACCTGAGGCTAGCGATTGCGGCGGTCGCGGCGCAGAAGCGACACTCCCCTTTAGCAAACGACACAGAAATGCCAATTTCATCGAAGACTCCGCCAACGCAGAGCGTGCTGAAAACCGCGAGTGGGAGCCGAGATTGCCATGCCCCTACGCGGGCGGATGAAGCCCTTCTTCAGCCCGGCATTCGTCAGTCCGGCCTTCCCCAGTCCGGCATTCTGGACCAGTTGCAGGACGCGGTCTTCACGACTGACCTTCAGGGAATCATCACCAGCTGTAACCGGAGTGCAGATCGATATGGCTTTGCACTCAAGAACCGGGTCGGCGGAAGCATCGCCGACTTTTATGGCATCGAGCAACAGACGTTTCTCGCCAGCCGGGCGATTGCTTTGGTTCAGGAAAAAGGAAGGTTCGAGGGCGAATTTCATTGCCGCACTAAGTCCGGCGGTGACGCCGATGTCCACCTTTGTCTGACGCTGCTGCGCGACGTAAATGCAGCTCCTGCCGGCATTCTGGGATTCTCGATCGAGGCCACGGGGAACAAGCCTGCGGGGGATGCGCTTACGCAGGCGCAGGGCTCAGTTGCAAGCGGAGCGGCCCTCCTGGCGCGGCGTGAGATCGACGGCACACAATTTCTGATTGCCAGCCCGCTGATGCACAAGTTCATGGGCATGGTGGATCGCGTAGCCGGCCACACCGAGACCGTGCTCATTACCGGCGAAACCGGCACTGGCAAGGAGTTAGTCGCGCGCACCATCCACGGATCCTCCTATCGCCACAAAAATGGACTGATCGACATCAACTGCGCCGCCCTGCCCGAACATCTGGTGGAAAGCGAACTCTTCGGCTATGAGAAGGGAGCTTTCAGTGGCGCTGATTCCTCGAAGCCGGGTTTGTTTGAAATGGCCGATAAGAGCACGATCTTTCTCGACGAAATTGGCGAATTGCAGCCGCAAATCCAGGTGAAATTGCTGCGCGTTCTTGACGGCGCGCCGTATTACCGGTTGGGTGGGAATCGGAAGATCACCGTCGATGTGCGCGTGGTTGCCGCCACCAATCAGGATCTTGAGCTGGCGGTGAAAGAAGGGCGTTTCCGCAAAGATCTTTTCCACCGCTTGGGCCAGTTCCAGTTGCGCGTTCCACCATTGCGCGAGCGTCCCGAAGATATTTCCGCGCTGGCGCGTCATTTCCTTTCGCTGAAAGCGGCGGATAAAGTTTTTACTCGAGATGCGCTCGCTGCCTTGCAGGCCCATCCCTGGCCGGGAAATATCCGCGAACTCAGGAACCTGGTCGCAAAACTCGCGATGGCGGAAAACCGGCAGATCACAGGGGCCGATGTTGTAGCCGAATTGCGGGGCGAAACGACGCCTGGCGCGTCCCTGGCCGCTACCCGCGCCAGCGGCGCGGTGCCGCTCGGCAGCCTCGAAAACATGGAAGAGCAGATGATCATCCGGGCGCTCGAGCAGACCGGGGGACATCGCGCGCAAGCCGCCGAACGGCTTGGAATTTCCCGCCGCACGCTCAGCCGTAAACTGCGGGAGTATGAGATTGACGCGCCTTCGGGCGATGGCTCGGCAAAACTCGGTGTCATCAGTCAGGAACAACAGAAATTCTTTCGGGCCAAAGTCAGTCTTTCCGTAACCTTGAAAAATGCCCACGGCAAGGAGTTACAGGTGCACGCGGTCAACCTGAGCACGGGAGGCATGGGACTCGACGCGGTCAGCGATCCGACCGGGTTTGCCGGATTAGTCGACGTCAGCTTCCTGTTGCCGGAAAGCGAAACGGTGATCCAGGCAAAAGGCCGGTTGGTATGGACCGAAGCTGGGGGAAGAGCTGGCCTGCGATTTGTCGTGGTCGAACCCGCCCTGTTCGAGCAACTGCAACACTGGACGAACCGGAAAATGAAGGATGAGGGATGGGAGATTCCATCCTGAGTGCACACGGTGGAGGCCGCAGAGCGAAGCACCGAGCCGGGGCGACGGGCACCAACTTCGGTAATCTGTCGTAACACGGCCTTTTCGTGACATTCTCTTTTTGCTGTTAAAAGCCTATCGACCGCGACCGTAGGGCCAATTCCGGCTGCGATTGCGGAACTCAAGTGAGGTGATTCATGTTGCAGTCTGCGGAACAGAAGTATTCTCCGAACGCGGTCCCCCCGAACAGTTACACTCCGGTCAAGCCGGCGACCTCACCTATGGATCAGGCCCACATCGGACGATCGCTGGTCATCAAGGGTGAAGTGACGGGCGCGGAATCGCTTTTCATCGACGGACACATCGAAGGCACAATTAGTGTCCCTGGCCATCGCGTTACCATCGGCCACAACGGAAACGTCGTGGCGAACATCAAGGCCAAAGAAGTCGTCATTATGGGCAAGGTGCAAGGCAACGTGGAGTGCGCGGACCGGCTGGACCTCCGCAGTGAAAGCCTGCTCTCGGGCGACGTGATCACTCATCGCATCAGCGTGGAAGAGGGCGCGGTCCTCAAGGGCGGAATCGAAGTGCGCGACCCCGAAAAGAAAGATCAGAAAGCGCAGGACCAGGTCCAGCACAAGCAGGAAACGTCGAAAGCAATGGCCTCGACCGCGAGCAACGCGTAATTCCGCGAAAATTGAAAGCAAGGACACGATGGAGGGATGGGCGCCTCGCCCGTCCAGCCGGGCGATGACGCCCGGTGCTCCATCGGTTCTTTTTGGGGATTCTTACTTCTTCGGCTTAAAGTCGAGCGATGCCGAGTTCATGCAGTAACGCAGTCCGGTGGGCCCCGGACCATCGGGAAATACGTGGCCCAAATGCGCATCGCAGCGAGCACAACGGGCCTCCGTGCGCGTCATGCCATAACTGCTGTCGGTGTGTTCGCTGATGTTCTTGTGGTCGGCTGCGGCAAAGAAGCTTGGCCATCCGGTTCCCGAATCAAATTTTGTTTCTGAGCCAAAAAGCAGTGCGCCACAACAGACGCAGTGGTACGTCCCGTCTTCGTGTTTGTTCCAGTACTGCCCGGTAAAGGCGCGCTCGGTACCGCAGGCGCGAGCCACCTGATACTGCTCAGGAGTAAGTTGCTGCCGCCATTCGGCGTCAGTCTTGGCGATCTTGTCGCTGACTTTTTCGGTCATATCGTGTCTCCAGAAATAAGATGTAGCAAAGACACGAAAGTTGCAAACTGCCGGTGCTTGGGTGGGGACGAGGCTTTGTCCCGTCCAAGCGGGGCGTAGCCCGCTTCCACATGATTGCGAAGGAGGTGCAGCGATCCTAGATCCCTAGATCTGGGGTTAGTGCGCCAGGGGCTGATGCTCGCCGAGCAGGAGTCCGATGCCGGCGCGTTTGTGCAACTCCGCGAGCAGCGCCTTGGCGGCATTCAGGTAGGTAGCGTTCGGATTGGATGTGTCGGCCCAAACCGCGTCATAGACAATCTTCGCCGCTTCTTTCGCGTCCATGTGGAGAGCGGCTTCCATGAGGTCGGCCTGCTGGCGGACATCACTGTAGCAGCTATGGCAGACCGCGGCCGGTTCGGTGGCTCCGCTATGCTGGTGCTCGAGAACGCAGCGGAAAGTAGCGGTGGCGTTAATCTGAGTGTGGGAAGCGAAGGCCTGCGACTTGAGCTCTTTCAGCAAGCGTTCACGTTCAGCGTCGATTTGCGTGCCGGTAGCGGGTTGCGCCGCGACGGAAGCCGTGGGGTGCACCACCGGCTGGGTGGGCGAGACGCGTTCGGGCGACTTGCAGATAGGACAGGCATGCATATCCGCAGGATAGTAGGCATGACAGCGCGAACAGGGCAGGCCGTAGCCGACAGGTTTCTTCTGGGCGGCCGCGTAGGCCCCGGGTGCGGACCCCTGCGGTGTATGCCGCTGTGGGGTGGATAGTGCGACAGGATTGACGGACTTTTCGAGAACTTGCTTGGTAGCGCTGGTTTCCATTGATGGCCCCGGCGGCGCCCGCGAGCGCCGTGTTTAATTCTCATATTCTAGGTTTGTTGAGGGTCGGAGGCGACGCACGTAGGTGCATACAAAAGGTAATGTCCAATGTCCAATGTCGGATGGTGCATCTCGTCACCAGTTACTCCGCGAGTCACTTTGCGCCGGTGATCAGCCGGACAGCCTCCTGCATGCGGGCGCGGTAAAGATTCTGGCTGGGATCCATGCGGGAAGCGATTTCGAGTTCTCCGAGAGCTTCTTCGTATTGGTTAAGAGCCATCAGGCAGGCGGCCAGGGAATAGTGATTTTGGGCGCTCGGTTCGAGCCGGAGGGCCTCACGAAATTCCTTTTCCGCTTCCGCCAGTTGTTGAGTATTTACCAGCGCAGTGCCGAGATAGTGGTGGCCCAGGCTGGATTCGGGATTGAGCGCTACTGCCTGGCGCAGCACTTCTACGGCTTCCTGATCTTTTCCCGAAAGAAGGAGGGCCTGTCCCAGAACGCGGTGTTCGGCCGCACCGGCGGGATTGGCGGCGATGGCGGCCTGTAGCTCGCGAATGGCAGACGGGTAGTCCCGTTTGGACATGTAAGCGCGAGCGAGGCAGTTGTGGCCACCTTCCCACCCCGGACTCTGGCGATAGAGATCGTTGAATTCCGCGATGGCGCTATCGAAGTCTTCCTTGTCGCAAAGAGTATTTCCAAGGTTGTTGCGGACGCTGGCTTCGTCCGGCCGGAGGCGCTTCGCGGACCGATATTCAGTTATCGCCTCATCCAGCTTGCCCTGATCGTGCAGGACGACGCCAAGGTTGCTGTGCGCCTCCCAGAAATCGGGTCGCAGGCTGAGGGCGTGGCGATAGGCGACGGCGGCGCGGCGCAGATCTCCCTGATCGCGGTACGTAATTCCCATGTCGAAGTAGACATCGGCGTTCGCGGGAGAGCCGGCCGGTTCGCGCTGAAGCGACTCGTCGAAGGCGTGCAGAGCGGCATCGTAGTGGCCATCGGCGTAGAGCGCGAGCCCGAGGTAGCGGTAGGCCTCGGCGTTGGCCGGGTCCATGCTGAGCGCGGTGCGCGCTTCGGCGAGGGCGTCATCGGCATCGTCTGTCCGGTAAAACAGGTAAGAAAGCTGGCTGTGCGTTTCGGGGAAACCGGGCATCAGGCACGAGGATTCCGTAAATTCATCGAGTGCCTCGTCGAACCGGTCCTGCCGGCGCAGGATGGTTCCGAGAACGAAATGCAGCAGGGCATTATTTGGCAAAGCGTTATTCGGCAAAGCACCGTCCGCATCGCGGAGCAGGGCGCGGATCTTGTCTTCGGCGGCGTTGAAGTTCTTGTCGTGAACCAGGGCGGCAACCTGTGCCGCCGGGCTGGAGCAGGTGCAGGATGCGCTGGCGGATGCGTTTCGGTCCAGACTTTTGTCCGAACTTTTGTCCGAACTCTTATCTGAACTTCGTGCGGGAATCTGACGCGCGAGGTCCTGAATCAAGACCGCGTCAGCCCCAGCTTTTTGCAGAGCCCGGGTGCATTGCGTAGGGGCGTGACAGGAAAGGGCTCGGGCGGCGTCGGCCGATTCGTGCGTTTGAGCCAGGCGCTGGGTCGTCAGGCGTTCGATCCGCGCGCTCGAAATGCCCCCGGCCAGCCACAGGAAAATGGCGTCGGAAACGGGCGTGGGCGGAGTTTGCTCGGCCTGTAAGGAGCCCGCCGCCAGCAGAAGGAAAAGCCATCTCAGGACACAGCGTTTCACGAAGCCCTCCGGCGGTCTTGACGCGCGAGAATCGCCCTGTGGCCAAAATAGTCCGGCGGCGGTATCGCCGAATAGGTCACGGAAGTAATTCCTAGGGACATGGCCCGGCGGGGCACGGATGCGATCATGGCGGGAATTGGTGAGACTGCCGGGGATCAGTTGGGGTAAACTAGAAAGTGGTTATGCCGTACAGTGTTTCCGGTCGGCATGTCCGGTTCGGAGGCTTTATGTTTGAAGGTTTGTTTCAACCCATGCACCTGCTGATAATCTTCTTCATCGCGCTGCTGGTGTTTGGCCCCAAGAAATTGCCGGAGTTGGGTAAGGGTCTGGGCGAGGGCATTCGCGCCCTGAAAGACGGTATGAAGGATCACGACACCAAGGCCGAAGCCAAACCTGAAAATAAGCCTGAAAACAAGCCTGAAAATAAAGCCTGAGCCCGCGGCAACATCCTGGTTGCCTGCGTGCGGAATCGTCCCCGGTCCGATATAATTCCCGCATCCAAACTAAGTAAATTGTGGCGGTAGGAAAGCTCTGCAACTTATTTCCTGGCTGCGGGAGGCCGTTGTGTCCGCAAGCTGCTGCAAGAGATTCATCTTATCTTTGAACCCCCTAGGAGGTTTTTGTGAGTAGGAAATTTGTAGTAGGTCTTATTCTTTTGTTGGCGATTCCGGCGCTAGCCGACCAGATCGTCCTGAAGAACGGCGACCGGTTGACCGGCTCGATCACCAAGTCCGACGGCAAGGCACTGGTCATCAAGACCGATTACGCCGGCGACGTAACCGTGAAGTTCGACGCCATCCAAAGCATCACTTCCGCAGGCGACTTGAACGTCACGCTGGGCGGCAAGACGGTGGTCGGTCCGGTGACCACGAACGGCGACAATGTGGTGGTCGCAACCAAGACTGCCGGGCCGGTGGAGGCGCCGAAGTCTTCCGTCACACTGGTGCGCAGCCCCGCCGAGCAGGCGGCTTACGAAAAGACCCTGCATCCCGGTCTCTTGGACGGTTGGGCTGGTGGCGCAAACCTGGGTTTCGCTCTGACCGCGGGTAACAGCGAAACCAAGAACCTGAACATCGGTTTCAATGCTACGAGGACTGGTTTCCACGACAAGCTGATACTGTACGAAACCTCGATCTACGCGACCACCAGCAAGCTCGCCCTCCAACCCATTCCTACTCAAACCACGGCGAACTCGAACAGCGGCGGAATCCGTTACGACCGCGACTTCGCTCCGCGCGTGTTTGGATTCGGGAGTGGTGATTTCTTCAACAATTCACTGCAAAATCTCGATCTCCGCTACATTCTCGGAGGCGGTATTGGCTTTCATGCGATCAAGACTCCCAACACGACGCTCGATCTGCTTGCCGGCATTAACTACACGCATGAAAGCTTCTCGGACCTAATGGAAACCAATCTGGCGCCGCCGCCGGTTACGCTCACCTATAACCACTCCGATAGCTCAGCCGCTTTGACCGTGGGAGATAGTTTCATGCACAAGCTCGGAAAGAACAGCGTCTTCACGCAGAGCTTCCTCCTCTACCCAAGTTTCAGTCAAACGAATATCGCGTTTCCCGGCGCGACGCCCGATGATGTGCGCATCCTGCGTGGGGTATTCAACCTCGGCTTGGTCACCAAGCTCCACAAGTGGCTGGGCTGGCAAGTGACACTGTCGGATGTATTTGACAATCATCCGCTGGCGTCAAATCCTCCCATCGAGAGGAACGACATCACGTTTGCAACCGGCCTGAACATTTCGTTCACGCACTAGAGTTGCAGTTGCATACTATACGGTGGAGCGCCGGGCATCCACGCCCGTCCCTCCGCCGGAGTAGTTTGTTATTCTAGGCGGCGTGCCGCGCGCCTTTCTCATCGATACCGACACCGCATCCGATGATGCTGTCGCCCTGATCATGGCTCTGCGTGCGCCTGATGTGCGCGTGGTGGCGATCACGACGGTTGCGGGAAATGTCCCCGTCGCGCAGTCAACTCGAAATGCCCTCTACGCAGTCGAACTCTGCGGAGCGAAAGTGCCGGTCTATATGGGCGCTGACCAGCCGCTCCTGCGCACCTATCAGAATGCGACATGGTTCCATGGCCGCGATGGTCTCGGAGATCACAACTATCCTGCGCCTCGTCAATCTGCGGCGAGCGGCTACGCAGTGGATGCCATCATCGAAGCGATCGAGGCGAATCCCGGAATCGTCGTCGTCACCCTGGCGCCGCTCACCAATGTTGCGCTGGCGCTCGCGAGAAAGCCGGAGATCGCTGCGAAGGTCGGGCGCTGCGTGGTCATGGGCGGCGCGCCGTGCTGTGAAGGCAACGTGACGCCGGCCGCCGAGTACAACATCTGGGTCGATCCCGAGGCCGCCCGCATCGTCATGCGCAGTGGCTTGCCGATCGAACTCGTGGGCTGGCATCTTTCCCGCGGAGACGCCGTGGTTCGCGAGCAGGACATCGCGCGCATTCTCGGATTCAACAACCCGCTTGCGAAGTTTGCCATCGAGTGCAATAGCCACGCGCGTGCGGCTTACAAAGTGCAAACCGGCGAAGAGGGTATTTGTCTGCCGGACCCAGTCGCCATGTCGATTGCGCTTGATCCAAGTATTGGAACGGATTGGAGCGAGCATTTTATCGAGGTTGAGACGCAAAGCGAATTAACGCGCGGCATGACCGTAATCGATCGGCTGAACGTGGCCGCCGATGAGCGAAATCAGGCGGTGTGGGCGTCCGTCCTCGAAAAGAAATGCAAAGCCAAAGTTTGCTGGACCATGGACAACCGACGCTGGAAGGAAGCGTTGTTTGCGGCTTTGCGGTAGATTTTCTCGCTCCGCACTGTGTCTATTCTTGCTGGATCCACAATCTTCTTCCTCCTCCTGTAGAACGGGGCTTGCCCCGTCTCCCGTCTGGTATATTTAGCGTTTCTCGGAGGTGTGTTCATGTCCCGGAATGTGCGCTGTGGTCTGATTCAGGCAAGTAACGCGCTCGGCAGTAACCGTTCGCTGCCAGAGATCAAGAAAGCCATGATCGACAAGCACCTGAAGCTGATCGCGCTGGCTGCAAAAAAGAAAGTGAAGATACTCTGTCTCCAGGAGCTTTTTTACGGTCCTTACTTCTGCGCCGAACAGAACATTCGCTGGTACGACCTAACCGAGCGCGTTCCCGATGGACCCACGACCCAGTTGATGCAGAAGATCGCGGCCAAGCACAGCATGGCGATCGTGGTCCCGGTGTATGAAGAGCAGATGCCGGGCTTGTACTTCAATACCGCCGCGGTCATCGACGCCGACGGCAAGTATCTGGGCAAGTACCGCAAGCATCACATCCCCCACGTGCATCCCGGATTCTGGGAGAAATTTTATTTCACTCCGGGAGACTTGGGTTATCCCGTCTTTGAGACGAAATATGCTCGCGTCGGAGTGTACATCTGCTATGACCGCCATTTTCCCGAGGGCGCGCGAGTGCTGGGACTGAACGGGGCTGAGATTGTTTTTAATCCTTCCGCCACGGTTGCGGGACTCTCGGAATATCTGTGGGAACTCGAGCAACCGGCGCACGCCGCGGCGAACGGCTACTTCGTGGGCGCGATCAATCGTGTTGGTCGCGAAAAGCCATGGAACATCGGCGAGTTCTATGGCAAGAGTTACTTCTGCAATCCGCGCGGCAAGATCTTCGCGCAGGCCAGCCGCGATAAAGACGAAGTCCTGGTTGCCGACCTCGATCTCGACTTGATCCAGGAAGTTAGAAGAGTCTGGCAGTTTTATCGCGACCGCCGTCCGGAAACCTATGGCGCGCTGACGACCCAAACGGGACAAACGGCGGCCGCTGACTAGTGAACCTTGATTTTTAGTTTGTCATCCTGAGCGAAGCGAAGGACCCCTACTCCCGGCACTACATTTTCTGGCGATTAGGGTCCTTCGCTCACGATGACAGTCTTGATCTTATTGACAGCTGAAAGCTGAGATCCGCCGCATGCCCCACTCCTCACCAATCGAATCCAGTCCGCTCTACAACAAAGACCTCGCGCCCGCGACCCCCGAGCGGCGCACCTGGGGCACTTACAGTTTCGCGGCGCTGTGGGTATCGATGTCGGTCAATATTCTGACTTATATGCTCGCCGCCAGCCTGATCCAGGGAGGAATGAACTGGAAACAGGCGGTCGGAACCGTGTTCCTCGGCAACACGATCGTTCTCGTTCCGATGCTGTTGAACTCGCATCCGGGAGCGCGCTACGGAATCCCGTTTCCGGTGCTGGCGCGCGCCTCCTTCGGAGTACTGGGCGCGAATGTTGCTGCAGTTCTGCGCGCTCTCGTTGCCTGTGGATGGTTTGGCATCCAGACCTGGATTGGCGGTGAGGCCATCAACACCCTCATCACGACGCTCGCACCAGCCTGGGGACAAATTGCACATAGCGCTGCGATCTGCTTCCTCGCGTTCTGGCTCGTCAATCTGGCCGTCATTCTTAAAGGTATCGAATACATTCGACATCTGCAGGGGATCAGCGCGCCGGTTCTCTTAGCAGTGGGCCTTTTGCTCTTGGCGTGGGCCTACAAGTCGGCCGGCGGATTCGGACCCATGCTCTCGGCACCATCGCGGTTCGTTAGCTTTTCGGATTTTATGAAATTCCTCATCCCCGCGCTGAATGGCACGGTCGGATTCTGGGCCACGGTGTCGCTGAACATTCCGGACTTCACGCGGTTTGCGAAAAGTCAGCGGCAACAGGTAATCGGGCAAGCGCTCGCCCTGCCGACCACCATGACGCTCTATTCGCTGATTGGAATCCTGGTGACTTCGGCGACGGTGGTGATTTACGGCACTGCGATCTGGGATCCGGTGCAATTGCTGAGCCGCTTTCATTCGCCCGTGGCCGTAGTGATTTCGCTGCTGGCGATTCTGCTGGCGACATTAAACGTGAATATTGGCGCGAATGTGGTTTCGCCAGCGAATGATTTCTCCAATTTGTGGCCACGAAAAATCAGCTTCCGCACCGGAGGCATCATCACCTGCTTCATGGGAATCGCGCTGATGCCGTGGAGACTGCTCTCCAGTTACAGCACATTCATCTTCGGATGGCTCGGCGGTTATGCCGCCTTTCTCGGTCCGGTCGCGGGCATCATGATCTGCGACTACTTCGTGATCCGCCGGCGCGTGCTCGTGGTCGACGATCTCTACCTCTACCCCAGCCGGCGCGCCGATCCCGCTTTGAAAGGGCACGGCCCAAGCGTTACAGCTTTGAAAGGGCACGGCTTTAGCCGTGCCGCAAGCGACACAACCAGCGCGCCTTTAGGCGCTGAGGGAAAGCTGCCGGGAGCCTATGAATATTCGCACGGCTTCAACTGGCTGGCGGTACTCGCGCTAGCGCTCGGAGCGGTCACGGCGCTGGTGGGATTAGTCGTTCCTGCGGTGCGCGTCTTATACAGTTATTCTTGGTTTGTGGGATTTGCGGTTTCGTTTGTTGCTTACTATGCGCTGATGAGGGTTTGTGGAAGGGCACGGCTTTAGCCGTGCCGTAAGCGACGCAACTAACGCGCCTTTAGGCGCTGAGGGCACGGCCTCTAGCGAAACTTCGTTACCAGTTCACCAAACGGCTCCGAGCCGACATTCCACGTTCCCTCGAACGGGTTGTCCAGGTCGGTGAGTACAAAGTGCGCGAAGAAGAGCAGCATGGTGGTGATTGCGAGCGAGACTACTCCCAGCGCTGGGTTACGGAACGGATAGAAGAAAAGCAGAAACAGAATCGTCGATGCGGTCAGGGTCACAAAAAGGAAAAGCGTTTGCGGCATTCTTTTTGCACTGAGAGATAGTCGTTCGTCGCGATGTGCGCTTGCCTGGTTGGCAATGTCGAGAAGTCGCTCGTAAACCATGCGTTCGGTCTCGTCTTCAGGATTAACACTGGTCACGCTGGAAATGACTTCGTAGAATAGCCGGTCGGTCTTATCGGTCTTCTCATTGTTGGAAAGCATGCTCCATTCGGTTTCTACAACCGCGCGGGCGTAGACTTTCACAGCTCGCACCATCGGCTCCCGGATGGCCTCCTTCAGCCGGTTGCTGAAAAGGAGCAAATCCTTCAGGGCGCCTGACTCTTTCCGGATCTCGTTTTCGACCGAAGTGAACTGCCCCCAAATCACGTAGGTAGCGAATGCGTACACGACACTGTAGAGCGTGCCTATGATCTGGAGAAGGGCGGCCAACCCTTCGGCATCGTTCAGGAAAAGCTTCTGAAAACCCAGCAGCCACAGCACTGTATAGATAGCGGCCGCAGCCGCGACCATCTTTATACAACGGAAGCGTGTGGTCGCAGGAATCACGTCGAAGGTCATCACACTCATTCCTGAAACGTCACGCACACGCCATTAGGGTCAATCGCCCCGAATTCCTTGGTCCCCCAAGGCTTGGTTTGCAACGGACCGTTGGGATGCACCTTGCCGCCCCGCTCCTGATATTCGGCGTACAGCGCCTCAATTCCCTTCACGGCCAGACGCACCATGGTCTGGTCGCCGACTTTCCGTGCAAGTGTTTTGTCGTTCATGCCGGCGATGTGCAGATAGGCGTCGCCGCGGTTAATACCTGCATAACTTGGAGGGGTAGCATCGCGAAAAGTTTCCTTGAAGCCGCAGACCTCCGTCCACCACTTCAGAGATTCCGCGGCGTCGGCAGCGGGCAAAACGGGGATAGCGCCTTTGATCGTCGGTTCCATCGCCAAAGCGTAAACGAACCAATTTCGAATTGTAAGTGCAAAAAAAAAGCCTCGCCGTCAATAAGACCGCTGCCAGCAAGAGTTTCCCTTGACAAGATGATATATACTAGTTAAGTAACAATCGCGACAAAACAAGGAAGCAACACCCGAAGTGGCTAGGCGCTAAGCGCGCCTGCAGAAACCGGCTCTTCTGCGTTAAGTTATTTGAAATCAATGTGTCGAGTGTAGAATGGAGTAACTCTAAACCGCCCAATACTTTGCCGGGAGAATAGGGTGGAATGTGACGCTAAGTCGTTGATTAAGAAATACCTTACGATTATGTCCTTATTCCTCAAAGACTTAGAGCTAAGTCCCTGATTCTAAAAGACCGCGATAAGGGGGGGTAGGGGAGTACCAAAAAGTAAACAAAGCCTGTTCCCAGAGTGGGAATCGAGAAACGCCAAGAATCGCAAAGACAACTGATTAAGAGAGCCGAAAGCCAAGAGCCAAACCGCGAACGACGAGCGACCAATTCTACTTCCCGAACGCAGGCAACACACCCTTCTTATACTTCTCCAAAGTATCTTCCTCGTCCCCGCACATCAGATAAATATTGAACTGAGTAACTCCGGCGAGAGCGAGCCGACGAATCTTTTCAATGTGTGCTTCGGCGGGCCCAAGCAGGCAAAAACGGTCCGTAACTTCATCCGATACGAAGTTGGCGTTGCTGCTGTCGACTTCACAATGATGAAGATAATCGTAATGCCCCTTGTCGCGTATGTAAGAGGTCAGAGCAGGCGGGAGTTCCTCCGGCTTGTAGCGCGAGACCAGATCGACGACATGGTTCGACACCAGAGCAGGAAACCAGCGCACTCGTTCGCGTCCAACTTTCAAATCATCGGAAATCCAGACCGGAGCAGCCGCCATGATCTCGATCTTCTTCGGGTCTCTCCCTGCGGCCTCTGCGCCCTTCTTGACGAAGCCGACGCACCACGCAATCAGGTCAGGGTCGGCGAACTGCAGGATGACGCCGTCAGCGATGCGGCCCGCAAGGTCGAGCACTTTGGGTCCATATCCCGCGACCCACACCGGCGGAACGCCGGCGGTCGCCCATGTGAGTCGCGCGGTCAGGCCTTCGTATTCCGTTTCCTTTCCGCCAGTGAGATCGCGGAACGCTTTTACCGCCTGCTCCAACTGCGCCGAGGTGACCGGCTTTTTTCCCAGCACCCGCCGCGAACTGTCGCCGCGGCCAATACCCAGCTGCATGCGTCCACCCGAAATCAAATTTAAAGTCGCAAACAAGCTCGAAGTGACCGTGATGTCGCGAGTCGCCGGGTTCGTAACGCAGGTGCCGAGCCGCATGTTCTTCGTGTTGGTCGCCATGAGCGTGAGCACGGGA
The DNA here is from genome assembly GCA_035272625.1 of Terriglobales bacterium. GTDB lineage: Bacteria > Acidobacteriota > Terriglobia > Terriglobales > Acidobacteriaceae > Acidiflorens. Next base: position 42,802 of record DATEQN010000058.1, read on the forward strand.
TAAGGCTCGACCCAGAGGACGTGGGAATCGAAAATCCAGCCATACTCAAAGCCGGACTCCTCCGCCTGCCGCGTGAGTCTGACGATCCGCTCCACTGTCATGTCGGGCTTGATGGTGATGCCGAACCGCATGGGATCCCCCTGTTTCCCTTGCCTCCCGCGAAAACATTTCACCGCCGAGACGCGGAGGTCGCCGAGAAAAGCCTTGAAGAGTAAACCCAACAACGACTACCTCAACGACTAGTCAGGCAAATGTTTCCGCGTCTTGCTACAAAATACAAAAATAAGATTTTTCTCCGCGTACTCTGCGTCTCTGCGGTAAAAGCCTTCTCGGTGCGGCTACTTAGTTTCGGGAGTTTAGCATAAAATCTGTACTTCGCCGCCAGAGGAGAAGACACAACCATGGGCTTTGACACCATCATCGTCAACGGTCGCGTAGCCAGCGCAACCGACACGTACACTAGCGACGTCGCGATCAACCAGGGAAAGATCTCAGCCGTCGGCCAAAGCCTGCCGCGCGAGAATGCTGACAAAATCATCGATGCGGCTGGTAAGTACGTGTTTCCCGGCGGAATCGACGTGCATACTCACCTTGACATGCCCTTCGGAGGGACCACGAGCGCGGATGATTTTGAAACCGGTACGCGCGCTGCGGCGTTCGGCGGCACGACTACTTTGATTGATTTCGCCATCCAGTACAAAGGGCAAACGCTGCGAACGGCGTTCGATACCTGGATGCAGAAGGCGTCTGGCAAAGCGGTTTGCGATTATGCATTTCACTGCATCATCACCGATCTGGCGGACTCACAGCTCGACGAGATGAACGCCCTGGTGCGCGAAGGTGTCACCAGCTTCAAGTTGTTCATGGCGTATCCCGGAGTATTCATGCTCGACGACGCGAGCATTTTCAAAGCTTTGCGCGCGACCTCAAAGAACGGCGGACTGGTCTGCATGCATGCCGAAAACGGCGGAGCGATTGACGTGATCGTGCAGCAGGCGCTGGCGGAGGGAAAGAGAGCACCGAAGTATCATGCTTTGACTCGTCCTACGACGGCGGAAGCGGAAGCTGTTTCGCGAGCGATTGCCCTTGCCGAAATGGCCGGGGCGCCGCTTTATATCGTCCATTTGAGTTGCAATGAGGCTCTCGAAAAAGTACGCGAAGCCCGCGATCGCGGACTTCCCGTTTACGCCGAGACCTGCCCGCAGTATCTGTATCTTTCACTCGACAACTTCGACGCTCCCGGCTTCGAAGGGGCGAAATATGTTTTCACGCCGCCTCTGCGGGAGAAGTGGCATCAGGAAAAGTTGTGGAATGGATTAAAGCGCGATCATCTGCAGGTGGTTTCGACCGATCACTGCCCCTTCTGTTTCAAGGAGCAAAAAGAGTTGGGCCGCGACGATTTCACCAAGATCCCGAACGGCGGCCCTGGAGTCGAGCACCGTATGAGCCTTATCTACTCGGGCGGCGTGGCCGGGGGACGATTCAGCGTGAACCGTTTTGTGGAATTGGTTTCCACAACTCCCGCAAAACTCTTTGGCCTGTATCCGCGTAAGGGCACAATTGCGGTCGGGAGTGACGCGGACTTGGTGATCTTCGATCCGAACCGCAAGCACATCATCAGTGCGAAGACTCACCACATGCGCGTCGACTATTCGATGTTCGAGGGAATTCAAGTTACGGGTATGCCCGACGCCGTGCTGTCGCGCGGGCGCGTGGTAGTGGAAGGGGATAAATTTCTGGGACGCGCGGGCGCTGGAGACTTCCTGAAGCGGGCGCTTTATACCCAGCCCTAGCACCAGCGCTCGTATGGAAGCGGGGCTTTGCCCGCCTGGACGGGGCAAAGCCCCGTCCCCACGCAATGTCCACCTAGTGCTTGTCGCCTTGCTCAACAAAAAACTTCCCGGTTTCTCCCGCCGAAAAGTAACGCGAGGTCACCGTCTTTTTGCGGGTGAAAAACTCGACCGCATCCCAGCCGTGAACGTGCAGGTCGCCAAAGAACGAATCCTTCCAGCCGGAAAACGGAAAATAAGCCGGAGATGCGGCCACGCCGATATTCACGCCCACCATGCCGACTTCGATCCGCCGGCTGTATTCCCGCACGGCCGCGCCGTTTTCGGTGAAGATCGAAGTGCCATTGCCCCGCGGGTCGCTATTCACCAGCGCAATCGCCTGCTCGAGCGTGTCCACGTGTATCACCGAGAGCACCGGCCCGAATATTTCCTCGCGTGCCACCCGCATCTCGGGCTTCACGTTGCTCAGGATGGTCGGGCCCACGAAATTTCCTCCCGCCGGAACTCCCGCCGGACGCCGTCCATCCACCAGCAACACCGCGCCTTCTTTCAATCCGCTTTCGATGGATTCATGAATGCGCTCGCAAGCGGCGCTCGAAATCACGGGCCCCAGGCTCACCTTGGCATCCCGGCCATCGCCCGTGATCAGCTTTTCGGCGCCCTCTTTCAAGGGGCTCATGATCGTCTTTTGCGCCGACCCAACCGTGACCAGTACCGAGCCAGCCATGCAGCGCTGACCCGCGTTGCCGAAGGCGCTGCCGAGAATGTTCGACACCGTCTTATCGACAACCGCATCCGGCATCACGACCATGTAATTCTTCGCACCACCCAGGGCCTGCACGCGTTTTCCTTTTTCCGCCGCGCGCCGATAAATGTATTTCGCCGTGTTGACCGAACCGACAAAGGAAACGGCACGAATCCCGGGGCTGTCGAGAATCGCATTAACCGCATCGTGCGCGCCATGCACAAGGTTCACCACTCCTCGCGGTAGGCCGATTTCCTCGAAAATGTGAAACATCATTTCCGACGTGAGCGGAACCTGCTCCGACGGCTTCAATACAAAGGTGTTCCCGCAAACAATAGCAAAAGGCAGGAACCACATGGGCACCATGGCCGGGAAGTTGAAAGGCGTGATCGCAGCGCAAACTCCGATGGGCTGGCGAATCGTTTCGGTGTTAATCCCGCGCGCCACGCCTTCCAGAATGCGTCCCTGCATGGTCATGGGAGCGGCGCAAGCCACCTCGAGAACTTCAATGGATCGGGTGATCTCCGCCCGCGCATCCGACAGCACTTTGCCCCCTTCGCGCGTGACCGACGCGGCGAGTTCGTCAATCCGCTGCCGGAATTTCTCGCGCAGCGCGTAGATGAATTCCGTGCGCTCGCCCACCGACCGGGCGCGCCAATCGGGAAGCGCCGCGCTCGCGGCGGCAACGGCGGCTTCGACATCGCCAACGCCCGACAACGGGACGCGCGCCAAAACTTCTCCGCTAGCCGGGTTGGTCACGTCGAGAAGACCTGACGCCTGCGCGGATACCCAGTTCCCGCCCACGTAGTTCGCGAGGATGCGTGGCACCGCTGTCTTTCCGGTGTTCGTGCCAGTGGCTGTGTCAGCGATCGTCGTTTTTTCTTCCGACATCAGAGTATTCGTTTCGGCTGTCATCGCTACCCTTTCTGTTCCCGCCCGTAATGACTTCCCAAGCCAGGGAAAAAGCGCGCTCACTACCCAATCGCCGAGCGTTACCCGGTGGTCCCAATGGCTCGGTTTTACCACGTTTTGCGGCATAGCGACAGCGCGGACATGGCTGAACGCAGTCGCGCAATGCGGGTCGACGAGTCGGCGCTGAAAGCGAATGTCAAAAGTGTGTGTGGTACTGGAAAGAGTGAGCAGGCAGACCGGCAGTCGCTAAGCACCTTTCAACGGGCAAGGTCTGACCTGAGATTTGAAAACGCGCGACGGCACACCGCCAACTAGCTGTTACCGAGCGCAATGCAATCCATGAGGGGCGCCGCAGCGTGGTAAAATGTCAAGCGGGCGGCGCATATCCCCGCGCTACACGGCGCCTGTGACTGCAAGTCCCCGCGATAGATGTAGGCGCGTAGCTCAGTTGGTTAGAGCGCTACCTTGACACGGTAGAGGTCTGGGGTTCGAGTCCCCACGTGCCTACCATTTCTTTTCAAAGGTTTCTGGTTCCGTCGCATCTCCCGTATTCGGCTACTTCAACATCAATTTCAACATAGACGTCAATTTATTCTGGAGACGGGCTGATCCTGCGACTGCGGCGTCGTAACATTCATAGAAAGACTGAAAGACTCCCTATTCCGCTGCTTCATAATCATCTAAACCGTCATGACGCTACGACGAACTGGTGAGTTTGACGAGGCGATACCAAAGAACTAGATTTGATGTAGCCACTTTCGCAATTCCTCCAGTGAGGATCGAATGTATGCGAAACTTTCCGTGGTTCCTTCTGCTCCTGCTAATCCTCTCCGTTCCAGGGTTTGCCCAGACCCTTCCCACTTTCAAGCACGTTTTCATCGTCCTTGAAGAGAACCATAGCTATTCGAGTGTAATCGGCAAATCTACGATGCCCTACCTGAACAGCTTGGCCGACACCTACGGTCTCGCCACGCAGTACTACGCCAATACGCATCCCTCGAATGGCAATTATTTCATGCTGACAACGGGGGAGATTAGCCCCGCAATGAATCCTGATGGCGCTGTAACAGCGGATAACGTTGTACGCCACCTGCTAGTTGCGGGCAAAACCTGGATAGCATACGAAGAGAATCTGCCGTATGCAGGATACGTCAAGCCGGATGTCGGTCTCTACACACGCCACCACTGTCCGCTCTCGTATCTTTCGGATGTCATCGACAGCAAGAGCCAGATATTGAATCTGGTGCCGTTCACGCAATTCGCAACTGATCTGGCGAGCGGCAACCTCCCCGATTATTCGTTCATCACCCCGAATTTGTGCGACGACGCACATAATTGTTCGCTGGCGACCGCTGACGCCTGGTTGCAGAAGAATATCGGACCACTCATCCAGAGCAGTACCTTCCAGGACGGCGGATTGCTGATCATCACTTTCGACGAGTCCTTTGATAGTGACAAGACTCACGGAGGTGGACACGTGGCGTGGGTTGCGGTCAGCCCTCAGTTTTCGAAGAAGACATATAAATCCACGACACTCTACCAGCATCAAAACACGCTCCGCCTGATGATGGAAGGACTTGGGCTGACCACCTATCCGGGCAAAGCGCAGTCGGCTGCCAACATGGCGGAGTTCTTCAGGTAAAGCCATTGTCGACCGTCATGGTCGAGGGTGCATTCTTTGGCGTAACCAGTTCACATCAATTATCGATTTCCCGGTCCGGTCAGTCCCTCACAAAGCCAGCGGGCTGGAGTAGAATGCTGGCCGACTGATCGTCGCTCTGCGGCGCGTTCACGGAGACCAAACATGCGTTCCTTCACTTGCTTTTTGGTTGCACTCTGCACATCTGCCAGCATGATCTACGCTTCAGATCAGCCGAAGTTCTCACCCGTCCAACAGGAAGTGCTCGATGCCCACAAAGCACGCATTGAGGCTGGCGAGAAGCGGGATTATGCGACGTGGTCCCCCCTCGTAGCAGATGATTGCATGTACAGCGACGACGATGGAGTCCTTGATACGAATCCCAAGGCCCACATCTCGGAGCAGTGGAAGCTGCCCCTCGCGTACGACCACGGAGTGAATCCGCGTGACTACGTGGTGCACGTCTACGGAAATACAGCCGTGCTGAACTACCGAGTCACCATACACGAGCAGTTTAGGGATGCCGACATCATCAGTGAACAGCGTTACACGGAGACTTACATCAAGCAAAACGGCTCATGGCTGCTCATTGCGAAGCAGTGGGGCAATCTGCCGGTAAATTTTCACAAGCCGGTTGCCGTGGATACAAGCGTTTATAAAGATTATGTTGGCCAATATGAGTGGCGTCCGCTGGATCAGGTGAAGACCGTGTCGGTGAAGGACGGGAAAGCTATGGACAGACTTCGGCGAAAATATGGACGAGGAGTACTTTCCGTTAGGGTCTGAGACTTTTTTCGTGAAGAATGATCTGGGAAGCGTGACGTTTGTCCGTGACGCTCAGCCATGTCACGGGCTACACCTATCACCGCTGGGACGGACAGGAAATCCACGCCAGGAAGGTCAAGTGAACGATGATGCAATGCGGTTGTTGACGTAAAATCTCGATTACACTCATTGACCGGCTCGGTGGTGTGAATCTGGCGTTCGAGAATCACTGCTTCGTGAACTCGGTCGGCTTCCTGTGCTCTCGAATCTGGGAAAAGCTGGCCGCCAGTTCTGACCCGAGACCGATCTGGCCGTCGTAATCGTTCAGCAGCTTGCTGTCGAGCGTGCTGCAGACCAGCCACTTCTCAGCGTCTTCTGCCTCTCTGCGGTCCTCTTCGGCGAGACTCGGGACCCTTACGCTGGAGCCTGCCAGCGTCGCATCTGGCAACCTGAACTCATTCCCTCGGTTCACGTCTCGCTCTTGTCGACCGTTCCGTAGTCGTCGTTGCCAGATACCAATCAACCTTTTCTCTTCGCCGGCGCGAGTTCCTTATCGAAGAACTCGGCAGCCATTTGGCCAACCTGGTCGTGCACGGCTTGGCGGTTCACGCCGGCATCGTCCACGAAAAGCTGCGGAAGCTGCTTCTTCCCAGCCTCGGTGCCGACATCGAGGAACGTGTAATGGCCGACGCCGCCGGGGAGGATGGTGAGTCTCGCGCCGTTGATGTTCGTGGCGAAAAACTGCGCATTCTCGGCGGGAGGAGCAATGTGATCGGCGGCGCCCGCGACAATCTCCACCGGGATCGTGACCTTCTGCAAACTTTGCGGTGTAAACGCCCGAGCCACAGCAGGAGCGATGGCAAAGACGGCTCGGATGCGCAGGTCGCGATAGGAATCTCCGGAGCGCTGCAAGGCCAGTTGCACGTCGGGTTGCTGCCTGATGTCCTTAAACTTCTCCATCAAATCCCGCATCTCGGGGGGATCACAAGCACCCTTCCGTTGGTCGCACCAGGTCAGAATCCGGTTCCAGTCGGTTGTCGCGCCGGCAAGCTCCACCATGGTGTACCCGCCATACGAAAAACCGGCCGCGCCGATGCGACCAGGGTCGATCTTGGGGCCGAATCGGGGATCCTCGATCAGGTTTGTGATGGTCGTGCTAATGTCCTTTGCCCGCTCCCAACCCTCGATGAACCCTTGCGTTGTGTATCCGGTCACCGCGTTGTTGCCCGGGTGGTTCACCGCAACGACGATGTAGCCACGAGCGGCGAGATACGTGCCGAGCCATGCCGTCTGCATGGCGCTGCCGCCGGTGCCGTGCGAGAGCGCAATCAGTGGAAACCCTGGTGAAAACGTTCCCGGCACGCTCCGCACATTCGTGCGCGGTTTGGTTTTCGTGGAGTGCAAACGTGTGCGCTTCTCGTGAACGGCGTGGTGCGCGAATCGTTCTCGCGTTTCTTAGGTTCGTATTTCGCGCGTGCGAGGGAGGCGCGCTAGGCTAGCAGGTGGGCGAGCGGGCGAGCAGGGGGAGAGGCGAGCGGGATGGACCGGGCGAGCGATTAAATCGGAAGGCGTCGGGTAGCGAGTTAGTGAAATCGCTCTCAACGACAACTACGCCGCTGACACTGTTGATGAAGGCAAGAGGTTTGTAATATTCTCCAGTGCAACGCCGAGGGTCGAGCCCATGGCAACCTTCTCACGGCCGCTTCCGCCCCCTGATTTCCGCGTCCTCTTTGAGTCTGCTCCCGGCTCGTTGCGGCCAGCGAAGCATATCTGCGTGCCAGCTCCTTCAAGTGTTTTTCGACAATCCCAACGATCCCAGCGCCCGCGCGGCGTTCGGATTCTTCGGGACTCGCTGAATAGAGTACTTGTGCGAAACCGTGCACAGGACACAATGCCGATCCAGAAATATGATATTCAGCTGCCGCAGACGAAAGGTGGCGGATTCGAGGAAAGGTACTGGAGCGGCCAACGCTTGCGTTAGTTCTTCCCAAACCCGATCAAAACCGCGCGACCCCGATGTGGGTCAAGGTCGCGCGGCCCTTTTTGCCCCGCGCCGTCGCAAGAGAAGGATACTCGGGCCTTTGCCAGCTCGGGACGACAAACCCCTTAGAAAATGTTCCGCAGACTCGTCCCTACCAACTTAGCGAAGCTCAGCCAGCAAGATCTCTTCCCGGGAGGCATCGAATCCGAACCGCTCCGATTCCGGGGAAACATTCGGAATCTCATGACTTTTCTCCCCCTCCATGCGGACTTCCGACAGGTAAGACTGGTTCGCATGACGTGTGAACACCAACCGAGCCTGGTAGGGCGAGTCCAGAGACTGCTCCACGAGCTTGGTGACTACGGCCCTGTACACTCGCGGGTCGCTGCTCCGCACTACGATCATACCGACCTCGTCAGCTTCGCTCGGCCGCCCCATCAATCGCTGAATCTGGTAGATGCCGGCTGGCAGGGTTTGATTGCCAACTACAAACTGAAAAGGAACGTAGGCTTTGAAAGTGGCGGGTTGTGCCGCAACCCTCGAACTTGCGAGCGACTGGGCGCCCATCAGGCCCGACAGCAGCACCAACGTCACCGGAAGCATCCACTTTGCACTTTTCATAAATTCCTCCTTTAATAAAGTCGGAAGGGGAAGTTCGGTGAAGAACTTCTGTTTTGGTTCCTCCCAAAGTGATGCGATATTGAACCAGATCGCTGAAAACGTCCATGGAGCCAGTCTGAAGCCGTCTGAATTGATCTGAAGAATTCGACACTGGCCAGTTTGGAGGGGGCAAATGTCCTTTCATACGACGCTCCTCTTGCTGGCCGTGGTCCTGCTATGCGCTTCTCGGTTCTCCGAGGAGAACCGCGTTTCTCCGGATGAGACTACTTCGTATGTTTTTGTCCTAGAGGCCCTAGCCGCGCTTCCAAGACTCGGCGCACGTATCGGCCTTCCGCTGTAACCGTGCAGCGCCGAAGTATTTTCAGCAGCTTGGCACTGTGGAATTCTTCCCCGCTTGCTCAGATGGGCAACTGTGGGAAACCACCTCCCAAGTTGCTCTCTTACTCAGGAAGATTTTCGCCGCTTTTGAAGTGATCACTGAGATCCGCGCTGGGTCAAGGTATCTTTAGCTTATCCGGTTGTTTCAGCAGACCGCAATAGATTGAGGTTTGGCCTCGGGTGCCGGTTCAAAAGGTCCGATGCCCCGCGTATCTGCTGGTAGGACGTGGGCTGGCGTCCGGTTCCGAAACCGAGCAGGGTCTG
>DATEQN010000059.1:0-96617 GCA_035272625.1 Terriglobales bacterium
AACTGGCGGAGAGAGTGGGATTCGAACCCACGTTACCCTTTCGAGTAAACACGCTTTCCAAGCGTGCGCCTTCAGCCACTCGGCCATCTCTCCGGCACCGTGCGCGATTACGTTGATTCTAACAGTGCAAGGACTGCCCGCGATCTGCGGATCCCTCGCCTTCGCCTTCGTTCAGGGTCGGGATGACAAATGAAAAGACTGACTGTTTTTCTTAGCTCTCCTCGGGCTTGTGCAGCTGCTGGGCGAGATAATTTTCGTAGCTCATTTCTTTAATCGCGTGCAGTTGCCCTTCCAGCCAGTCGATGTGGTGTTCTTCATCGAGCAAAATCTTCTCCATCAGCTCGCGCGAACCGTTGTCGCCGGCAGCCACACTGGCTTTGATCCCGTCGTTCAGGCGCTTCGCCGCCGTGTATTCGAGCTGCAGATCATTCTCCAGCTGCTGTTTAAGGGTTTGCCCGATGTTGATCTTGAAGTAGTCGGTCATGTTGGGAGCGCCATCGAGCAGCAGGATGCGTTCCATCAGAATTTCGGCATGCTGCATTTCTTCAATAGATTCCTTGCGGGTGTGCTTGGCCATCCTTTCATAGCCCCAGTTCTCGCACATTTCGGCATGCAGGAAATACTGGTTGATGGCGGTAAGCTCCGCTTTCAGGACTTCATTCAAAATGGCAATGACTTTTGCGTCGCCTTTCATCGTTCGCCTCTCTTGGGGGACAGTTCTCAGTTCTCAGTTCCCGGTTCTCAGTGAAAAGCTCAACAGTCCTGACTGAAAACTGGGAACTGAACAGAGAATTGTACTAGAAGAGACGAATCAGGAGCGGGATCCCGAAGCAGCGGCCACGGTATTGGGCGTTGCCGGCGCTGGTGCATGGCCGTTCGCTGGCTGTTCGGGCTGGGGTTGAGCGGACTGGGCGGGCTTTGCTTGGCCTATGCCCTCAACCACGCGGTGATTCAGGCAATACAACGCGAGTTCCAGGCGGTCGGCCACTCCGAGCTTGTCGTAAACCTTGCGGAGATAATTCTTGACCACCTGCTCGGTGGTGCCAACCCGCAGTGCAATCTCTTTGTTCTTCATCCCCTGCGTAACGCAGGAAACGATGAGCGCCTCTTTGGGCGTGAGCGACACTTTGGGACGCGAGCCTGCCGGGCGTAAGCCTTGCGTGCGATAGGCCTGCATCACCCAGCCGACCGCGCGGCTATCGAGCCAGGGTTCACCCTGGGCGACTTTGCGCAGGCATTCCACCAGCATTTCCGGCTCGACTTCGCGTGAAACGATGCCATGCGCGCCGCGCCGGAACAGCTCGAGCGTCATCTCCTGATCGGGTTCCTGGAGCACTACAACCAAACGGCAGCTCGTGTTTTGCCGGAGAAGATCGGAAACGGCATCCGCTGGATTCGGGGCCAAGGCGGCCTCTAAGATCACAATGTCGGCGGAAAACTTTTGAATGGCGGTAACGGTCTGCTCGAGACTCTCGGCCTGGCCGACAACCCGAATGTCATCCTCGAGCGCAAAGATCTTGCGCAGCCCGGCGCGGAAAATTGCCTGGGTATCGGCCACAATCACGCGGATCGTGCCTTTGCCGTTCTCGGGCTGAAGACCTTCGCCTGGCTCGACGCTGACCGAGGTGCTGACCGGGTTGCTGACCGACGAACTGCCCATCCGTCCTCTTTTCGTGCCCCTACCCGCGCGGCCGAACTTGCGCGGCCGAACTGCACAAACTACTTGCGTTCAAAACGGTACTCGTCGATAACCACGCCGACTCCACGTCGGCCACCATCTTCAAAACTGCGCACCACTCGCCCGCGGCAGTCCACTTGCACATCGGCTTCTGCGCCCACAACATCAGCGGGAAGCGAGAGCGTAAAATCGACGGCCGAACCTACGGGCACATCCGCATCCATGCGGAACAAGACGCCGTTAGCGGAAATGTTTTCGGTCTCGACCGTCTTTCCAGCGACTCCCTGGCCCGTGACTCCGGACTGGTTGACGGCCGACTTCAGAGCCACCGGCAGTTTGATGGGAAAGCGCGGCGCGCCTTGCACGTCCGCATAACCCATTCGATTCTTGCTGACATCAGCGACAGTTCCCTTGGCGGCTTCAGACACGTTTGCGACGACCTTCCTTCCGGTTCGTGCCGTGCACGACTCCGATTGAGCATGTGCGCATTTCAGGCCGAGATTACACCCCACCATCTGCAAAGAAAAGTTACGGAAGTCATGGAACAAGGGCGGCGAAGTGCCACTGGTACAGGGACTTAGGGGCGTATCAGAGATGCTGTGTGCGCCCGCACTGCAGTGTCAGCACTTAGCACTCAGCATTTAGCGCTTAGCCCAAAATGGCTGCACTCTGGAGGTGCCTATGAAGGATTTTCATGACTTGCATGGGTGGGCACGATCTCACGGGCTCACATTGGCGATTTACGCCACGACCTTGCCGAAAAGTTAATGTCGACCGGAGAGGCTAAATGCTGAATCTTCAGAACCTTGTCGCCTCCGTAAAGTTAAACTCCCTTACCTTCATCGCCGGCACTACCATGTCGAACGATTCCTCTCCGCAGGCGCGAACCGGAACGCTCATCGCTTCCACATTCGACAGCATCGAAATCAGGCTTTCATTAAAGCGGAAATTGCGCAGTCCGCATTGCACCTTGCCGTTCTCCACCAGGAACGTGCCGTCGCGGGTCATGCCGGCCACAATCTTCTCGTAGGGATCGACTTCACGGATGTACCACAGGCGCGTAACCAGCACGCCGCGTTCGGTGGATACGATCATTTCTTCGACGCCTTGCGGCTTTTCCGGGCCGCCAAAAACAACGTTCAACGGCATCTCGCCTATCTCGTTCGGCAGGGGAAATCCATGCCCGGTGGGTTCGATGGGGCCGACCTTGCCGGCATACTCCGAATGCTTCATCTTCTGCGCGGTGGCGCGCGCATACACCACGCGTTTGACCACGCCGTTCTCGACCAAGGGCACGCTCTGGCGACGCATGCCTTCGCCATCGAATGGCGAACCGGCCTGCAGCGGGTGTGCGGCGTCATCGCTGATGTTGATATTCTCGCCAAACAGTTCGGTGCCGATCCGGTCGTTGAGAAATGAGCGTTGGTCGAGAATCGCCACGCCGCTGTAATCCCAGAACATGAAGCCAACTATATCGAGCACGGCGGCCGGTTCGAGAATGACCGTGTACTTCCCTGGCGCAATCTCCCGCGGATGGGCGGACTCGACCGCCTTTCGCGCAGCCGTCTCCGCTAGTCTCTGGGGATCGAGGTTACTCACATCGGGCGAATTCAACTTCTGCCAGCCGGAGGAATCCTCGGCCAGCATGGTGATGGAAATCTCCGCCAACGTCTGGTGATGCCAATTCGCTAACCCACGAGAGTTGAAGATTCCCTCCCGCAATTCCGAGTTTGAGTAGATGCCCGCTGTCGTCAGCTTGTGTTTGTCGGCAACGGACACGATGCGCTTCACCACCTCGGCGCGATCGGCGGGAGTAATGGCCGCGGTCCCGTCGAAGAACCGTGTGGAGCGGGCGCCCTCGCCCGCTGCATTTGCCTCCTTCGCTGTCGGCATCGGCAGCAAATCCGGATCCGGCGCCTGCACTCTCGCGAGATTCTCCGAAGCGGCAACAGTCCGCCGCAAACTCTGGTCGTCAAACTGATTGGCGGTAGCGCGCGCGGTGCGTCCGCCAAAATTCGTGCGGATCGAAACGATGGAGTTCTCTTCCTCCACATTCTGATGAATGGTGTTGTTGGCGAAACGAGTCAGGGCAAAGCGGGAGCCGGTGAAGATGGCTTCGACCTCGTCGGCGGAAGAGAAGCGCCGAATTCGGTCAAAGACTTCAGCGGATTGTTCTCGCGTAAGCAATTCCTTGATTTTCTCTGTGTCTCTGTGGTGAAACTAACTTCCCTGATACGCCGAGCCGACACGAATATTTCGGAACCGCGCCGGGCTGGCGCCGTGTCCCGTGCCCACGACCTGCTGTGGCTGGCCTTTGCCGCAGTTGGGAGTTCCCCACAACGCCCACTCGTCGCGCGAGCAGATCGCGTCCATCGAATTCCAGAACTCCGTGGTGATCCCGGAATACGAAGGATTCTTCAGCATCCGCACGCGCTTGCCGTGCTTGATCTCCCAGGCGATTTCGCATCCGAACTGAAAGTTGTAACGCTTGTCGTCAATCGACCAGGACTTGTTCGTCTCCATGTAGATGCCCTGGTCGGTCGCGGCAATGAGCTGTTCGAGACTCAACGGCTTCTCGCCCGGCAGAATGCTGACATTGGTCATGCGAATCATGGGCAACCGGTTCCAACCTTCGGCGCGCAGCGTTCCGCCGGAGCGCGCAGCCCCGATGGTGTGGGCGGTTTCGCGCGAACTCAGATACCCGGTAAACCGTCCATTGGTGATAATGGGCGTCGATTGCGCGGCCACACCTTCGTCGTCATAGGCGAACGTACCGAGGCCCGGTCCGTGTTCCTGCCGGGCATCGGCTACGACGTTGACCAACTCGCTGCCATAGCGCAGATGGCCGAGTTTTTCGAGGGTGAGAAACGACGTGCCCGCAAAATTCGCTTCCATGCCGAGTACGCGATCCAGTTCAATCGGATGCCCGATGGACTCGTGAATCTGCAGGCCGAGTTGCGACCCATCGAGAACAATCGTGTACGTGCCTTCCGGGCATTGGTCCGCATGATGCAACGCGACGGCTTCCTCGGCGACGCGCCGGGCATTCTCCACCAATTTCATCTCTTCGATCTGTTCATACCCGCGGTTCTGCCATTGTCCGCCGAACGAGTTCGGGTAGGACCGCTTCTGAATCTCGGAACCGGCAAACGCATACGCCGTATAGCCTGCGCCGGTCGAGTATTTTGTCTGATGAATGTCAGCACCCTCGGAAGAGAGAAACCACGACTCTTCGCGCTGGAAGTTCATGCCGGTTTCGGCGAGCGTGACGCCGGCCACGGCGCGCATCTCCGCGTCGACCTTCAGCAACAGGTCGAGGTTCTGCTCCACCGACGTGGTGAACGGATCGACCTTGTAAGGTGTCGTCCACTCCGCAACCGCCGCTGGTTCGGGAGCCAGGTGAACATCTGCGCGCTTCACCCGCGCCGAGGCTTTCGCAATTTCGACGGCCCGCGCGGCTGCCGCTTCCACCGTAGCTCGGCTCAAATCCGCGGACGCCGCAAACCCCCACGCGCCGTCCGCAATCACGCGCACGCCGATGCCGAGCGACTCGGACTCCGAGGCATGACCCACTCGTCCGTTCTTGGAGGTCAGCGAGCGATTGCGGATCGACACCACACGCGCATCGGCATAGGTTGCTCCGCGCGCGGACGCGGCGTCCAGAGCCAAGTGGGTAGCACTCTTCATTTTCAGATTTAACCTATCACCAGAATCGCTCGGGTAGGTGTGGGGAAGGGCGTCTCGCCCGTCCAAGCCGAGCGCAGCTCGGCACCTGCCCGCGGCCATACCAGCTCTGCATTGGCAAGAAACTCAGTGCATGCCAGGTGCCGCAACCGCCAGCGGAGCCCGCTTGCGCGCGACTTCGATCAGGAAGCGGCCCGCCCGCAAATGGTTTTCGCTCTTGGTCGTGCCGTCTTCATTAGTGCCGCCGGATTCGGTCCACACCGCGCCGATTTCGACTTTGCCATTGCCCGAACCCGCCACTTTGGTGGGCTGCCGGCGTTGCTTTTCGACATAGGCTTTGATCACTTGCGCGGTAGTCCGGGCGGCGAGATAACCGTGCTCCCCCTCCTCGAGCAACGTGCACACGACGATTTCCGGATCTCTTCTCGGCTCCACGCCCACAAACCAACCATTGTCCTTGAATTTCTTGCCGCCTGCGCCCAGCTTCGCTTTCAAAGCGTTGCTGATGGTCTGTGCGCTGCCCGTCTTGCCGGCAAGATCGATGCCTTGCAGGTGCGCACTGGGCGCCGTTCCGATCGGCGCGACCACGTTCGACATGGCATCGGTGATGAGTTCCCAGTTCTGCGGATCAATCGGCACCCGCACTTCGTCGGACCCGTTCGCCGCCGGAACGACATTCGCCGGCAAGTCCGTAGGATTGATGACGTGCGGACGCTGCAGCAGTCCCCCGCTGGCGATCGCGCCCAGGGCACGCGCCAATTGGATTGGCGTGGTCGCCACGGCGCCCTGGCCAATGCCAACAGAAATCGTCTCGCCCGCGTACCACTTCTGCTTGAAGTTGCGGATTTTCCATTCTTCCGACGGCATCACGCCGCTGACTTCCTGGGGCAGGTCGATGCCGGTCTTCTGCCCGAGCCCAAACGCGGTAGCATATTTGGCAATGCGATCAATACCCAGCTTCTCAGCCAGCGTGTAAAAGAAAACGTCGCACGATTGATAGATCGCTTTGCTGATGTCGACCGCACCGTGTACGCGGTGCTCGGCCACCACCCAGCACTTGAAATAGCGGCCATAGAAACTGGCGCCGCCGGCGCAATTCACGTGCATGGTTTGCGCAATCCCCTCCTGCAACCCGGCCGTCGCCATGATGATCTTGAACACCGACCCGGGCGCCAACTGCGCTTGAATCGCCTTGTTCAGCAGCGGATGGTCGGGATCGTCGACCAGCTTGTTCCACTCGTCCCGTGAGATCTTCACTGCGAAATCATTGGGATCGAACGTCGGTCGGCTCACCATCGCCAGAATTTCTCCGGTGCGCGGATTCATCGCCACCACCGCGCCGTTCCTCCCGTCCAGCGCCTGCTCAGCCGCAATTTGCAAATCCAGGTCCACCGTCAGCTTGAGCTGTTTTCCCGGCTCCGCGGGCGTTTCGTCCAGCCTCCCGACTTCGCGCCCATGGCTATTCACCAGCGCGCGGCGAAATCCGTTCTTGCCCATCAGAATGTTGTTGTACTGCTTCTCCACCCCGCTCACACCAACCACGTCGCCGGGGTTGTAGAGTTCGAACTGCGGCTGGTTGAGCATGTCTTCCGTCACTTCGCCGACGTAGCCGATCAGGTGCGCCATGAAACCGTTGCGCGGATACAGCCGCCGGTGCGCCATGATGGTTTCAAGTTCCGGAAGCTCGTTCTTGTGCGACTCGATGAATGCCAGTTCGTCGGGTGTGATGTCTTCCTTCAGGAAAATCGGCTGGTATTGCGGCATCGAGGAGAAGCGGCGGATGCGCTGCCGCACTTCCTCGGGATTCAAATGCAGGCCCTTGGCGATGGCGTCCGCGTCCGCGTTCAGGTCTCGCGTAGAATCGCGCAGCAGGAGAGCGGAAAACGAGGGATAGTTATCGACAATGACGCGGCCTTCGCGATCCAGGATTTTTCCACGAGGCGCCAGAATCGGCACATTGCGAACGCGATTCTTCTCCGCCAGCAACGCGTACTCATCGCTATGCATCACCTGCAGCCGCCACAGCCCGTACGCCAGAAGCAGAAAAATGAACAGCACGACATACTGCACGGCGGTAAGGCGGAGAGCGGAAACTTTTTCTTCGCGGCCGAACATCAGTCCTCAGTTCCTGTAATCCTCAGTTCCCGCCAGCAGGCAAGGCGCCCGGTCCCAATCGGAATCGGCGATTGCGATGAGCCTGGAAAACCACCGGAAAAGTTAACTGTATTCTAACCTGTGGCCCGCCCGGCCCGAAATATGGAACTGAAACGAAAGTTTCTTGCTCGAATGTGGATAGTGGAGCGACGGCCGCCTCGCCCGTCCAGTGCTAGGGCTGGCGGGAACGCCCGGTTCTTCACCAGTAAAGCAAACTGCGGGTCATGTCCAACCGAGAATTGAACTCGTTACAACCTGGGGCAACAATACGGGCAGGATTTACGTCTTACTTAGTTACTTCCAACTAAGGAGTCGAATGCGGATTCGCAGTTTCATCATCGCTTACGCGCTCGTCCTCGCCATTCTGCTGTTCGCCGACCGGCGACCCGGTTCGACGCAGCAGGATCACTATTCGCACGTGGTTGATCTGACCGACGGGCAAAACGTGGCGGCGCCGCACGTCATCGCGACGGAATCGAGAACCCACATCATTGCTCCCGGTGCGCTGATCCCCGGGACTTGGTCGGCCGGGCAGATTCCGCCTGAGCGCCTGGTGGCTTCGCTGGTCGTGATGGATCTGAACGCTACCGTCAAGGGTAGCTCGCGAATTTCGCTCGACGATATCGCCGCGTGGGAATCGCAGCACGGGATGATTCCGCAGGGAGCTGTCGTCGCCATCCGCCGCGCCGGCGCGGCCAACGATCTGACGACGAACGATCTGTCCACCGCGCCCCTTCCCATCGCCCGCGACGCGGCGCAGTTCCTCATCGAAGCTCGCTACACTATCGGATTTGCCGTCGAGACGCCTGTGAACTTGACCTCGGACCGCACCCTGGCGCGGCAGCTCGCGCTCCACGGAAGCTACGTGCTGGAGGGAACCGCACGCTTCACCTCGCTGCCTGCGACCGGCGCGCTCATCATCGTCGCCCCGGCGAAAAACAAAAATCTCGGCGCTGTCCCGGTCCGCATTCTGGCTATGGTGAGGTAGTCATTTTTTCTGCACCGCGTTTCGCTCCGAAATCATCTACCCATTCGGAGGAAGGTTCATGTCTGACCCCCGCTATCCGATCGGAAAGTTTTCCTACGCCGGCCCGCTTACAGCAGAACAAAAGCAGCAATACCTCACCGACATCGAGCAAACTCCCGCGCGCTTGCGTGCCGCGCTCCGCGGACTTTCCGAGCAGCAACTGGATACTCCTTACCGCGATGGTGGCTGGACGCTGCGCCAGTTGGCCCATCACGTCCCGGACAGTCACATGAACTCCTACATTCGCTTCAAACTGGCGCTCACCGAAGACGAGCCCACCATCAAGCCCTACATGGAAAACCTCTGGGCCGAGTTGCCCGAGGCCAAACACGCCCCCGTCGAAATGTCGCTGGCCTTGCTCGATTCCCTGCACCAGCGCTGGATGCTCATGCTCCGCAAGTTGACCGACGCAGACTGGAAACGCACCTTTCGGCATCCTGAACTGGGACCCATGTCCCTCGAAAAAAATCTCGCGCTCTACTCCTGGCACGGGCGCCATCACGCGGCGCATGTCACGAGTTTGCGGGAGAAGATGGGATGGTGAGGGGCGCTGCGCGCTTCGAGCCGCGAGCTACGAGCAAGCAGACGATTATCGAGTGTAGCGACGCGGCTTGCGCGCGTCCGCGGCGAAGCAAACTTCGCTTCTAGGGTCTGGCAGCGCGAAGCTCAAGCTTCGTAGCTCGCAGCTGCTTTTACGTCATCCCCGCTTTCCACACCAGATAACTCGCCGCCTCACGCATCACTGCCGCGAACCGCTCCAATAGAGGGTGCGGACGCGATTGTGGCCTCGGCGCCAGTTCCACTTGCACGCCTTCGTGCTCCAGCAAGGCGCGAATGCGAAATACATGGTACGCATCACTGACCGCGATGCAGCTGCGCATGCCGTTGGCGCGCATAATGTTAGCCACCCGCGCTGCCGACTGCGCCGTATCGGAGCCTTGCGTCTCCTCGATCAGCGCCTGTTCCGGGACACCGCGTCGCAGAAGATAGCTTCTCCCCACTCCCCCCTCGCTGAAGTCCGGGTCCTGCCCCGATCCGCCGGTCGTGATCACGATCGGCGCCAGTCCCTTCTGAAACAATTCGTAGCCGTGGTCCAGCCGTGCCTTGTACACCGGCGAAGGGTGTCCCGCATACTCGGCCGCTCCGAAGATGGCGATCACATCCGCCCTTTCTGCAGGTGCTTCGGCGGCAGCGTGCACGATGCGCGATCCCGTGATGCCGAAGATTAGCAACAGGGCTCCGGCCGCCGCCAGCAACAACAGCGGCCAGGGACGCTTCCAGAAGGGTTCGTGGGGGTTGGATGGATTGTGATCTTCGGCCATAGATCAGGGTAAAAGTTTTAAGGTTTCAGAGTGTCAAAGAGGATCAGTCGTAGTGCGAATCAGAGCGTCAATCGAGATTGCAACCTTGAAACTCTGAAACCTGCCCTAGGATAACGCTTCGACAATATCCTTGGCGGGAATCGCGCCTTCACGCAGAATCTGCCAGGTACCGTCTTCTCTGAAGTGCACGATGGTCGATGAAGTTGTCCGCGGAGATGGCCCACCGTCCACGATCAGCGAGATGCGATCCTGCAACTGCTCCCGCACCTGCTCCGCCGTCGTGCATTCCGCAGCGCCGCTCAGGTTGGCCGAGGTCGCGGTGATCGGAATTTTCGCCGCCCGCACCACCGCCAGCGGGATTTCAGACGCGGGCACGCGCAGCGCTACGTTCCCCGTGTTCGCGGTTACCTTGAGCGGCAGATGCGACGCCGCCGGCACAATCATGGTGAGCGGCCCTGGCCAGAAACGCCGCGCCAGAAGATGGAAATCGTCCGGCAAAGGACGCGCAAATTCTTCCGCCTGGTCCACGTTCTCGATCAGCAGTGAGAGTGGCTTGTGCCTTAAGCGCGATTTGATCTCATAGACTCGCTCCACCGCGCGCAGGTTGAACGGGTCCGCCGCCAGACCATAAAACGTGTCGGTCGGCATACCCAGAACCTGCCCGGCCTGAATTTGCTCGGCGGCATATTTGATCAGCGAAGCTTCTGGCGTAACGGCATGAATTTTCAGGATTTCCGCGCGCACTCTGGTTCCTTCCTGATGGTCGGCGTAAAGATTGTCGGCGTAAACATTGCCCGTATAAACAATGAAATGTACCATACATCCTGTCCATGGAACCAACCCATGAAGCAAGACGCGAAGGCCGCGCGAACTCGCAGTCAAACCGACCGTTTGCGCCGCGTCGCCGGCCGCCACAATCAGCGGCTGAAGGAATTGCGGCTCGCCTTTCGCCGCGCCGAGCTGACGGCCCACGGTGAGTGTGCGATCGAGGGCGTCAAGCTGATCGAAGAAGCATTACGCAGCGGCCAGCATCTGAACGGGCTATTTTTCAGCGAATCGGCACGCCCTCTCGCCGAAAAATTTCTGCCCCAGATCGGCGCCCGCACCGAAGCGCTCGTCCTGCCGAATGCGCTCTTCAACTCGATCGTGCCGAGCGACGCACCCCAGGGTGTGGCGGCTCTGCTCAAGCTGCCTGCTTTTTCTGCGGTGCAGCTGCTGGAGCGGTTAAGCGACGGCCCATTAGTGGTAGCCGCGGGCCTGCAGGATCCTGGCAACCTGGGCACGATTCTGCGCTCCGCCGAGGCTTTTGGCGCCGCCGGAGTCTTTCTTACCGAAGGAACCGTCAGTCCTTACAACTGGAAAGTTCTGCGCGGCTCGGCGGGTTCGATCTTCCGCCTGCCTTTCGTGCAGATCGCTTCCGCGGAATTGCTTCCGCTTTTGCGCGCGCGCGGCGTTCGCCTGCTCGCAACTTCGTCACACCAGGGAACTCCGCTGCCGCAGATCTCATGGACTCTACCGCTCGCAATCTTCATTGGCAACGAAGGCGCCGGCCTGCCCCGTGAACTCATGAGCCAAATGGACGAAATTCTGGCGATCCCGCAAACTGCGCAAGTCGAATCGCTCAACGCCGGAGTCGCCGCCAGCATCGTGCTGTATGAAGCGGCGAGAAATCGAAAATAAACGTTCTCACCACGGAGGCACGGAGACACAGAGAAAAACTCAAGAATTGTTTTGGTTTTCTCCGTGACTCAGTGCCTCCGTGGTGAAATGATCTTGTGAACTCATGAATCTGTTCGCGCCCATCCCGAACGACGATCCCGCAGCCCTAGGCGCGCGCCCCCTGGCCGACCGCATGCGCCCGCGAACGCTCGACGAATTCGTTGGGCAGGAGCATCTGGTCGGGCCAGGTAAACCGCTGCGGGTGCAAATCGAGCGCGATGACCCCACATCAATGATCTTCTGGGGCCCTCCCGGCACAGGCAAGACTACTCTGGCGAAGATCATTGCCCGTATCACCAAGGCCGACTTCATCGAGTTTTCCGCCGTTCTCGCCGGGATCAAGGAAATCAAGCAGGTCATGAGCGATGCCGACCGAGCGCGCCAATACGGGACGCGGACGATCGTCTTCGTCGACGAAATTCACCGCTTCAACAAAGCGCAGCAGGATGCCTTCCTTCCGCACGTCGAAAAAGGCAGCATTCGTCTGATCGGAGCCACCACCGAAAATCCGTCCTTCGAAATCAACTCGGCGCTGCTCTCGCGCTGCCGCGTTTATGTGCTGAAGCCGCTGACCGAAGATGAGATTGTCGTGCTTTTGCGCCGCGCCCTCAGCGATACCGAGCGCGGCCTCGGCCAGATGCATCTCGAAGCTTCTGACGAAAGTCTTCGCAAAATCGCCGCGTACTCAAGCGGCGACGCCCGCAGCGCCTACAACGTGCTCGAAGTTGCCACCTCGCTGGCGCAGCAGGCCGGAGTGAATGCGATTTCTGAGCAAACCATCCAGGAAGCTGTGCAGAAGCGGGTTTTGCTCTATGACAAGGGCGGCGAGGAGCATTACAACATCATCTCCGCGCTGCACAAATCGGTCCGCAACAGCGATCCCGACGCCGCCCTCTACTGGCTCGCTCGTATGCTTGAGGCAGGAGAAGATCCGCTGTACATCGCCCGCCGCGTCGTCCGCATGGCGGTCGAGGACATCGGTCTTGCCGAGCCGAACGCACTCGCATTGTGCATGGCCGCTCGTGACGCCGTCGATTTCATCGGCATGCCGGAAGGCAACCTCGCTCTCGCGCAGGCGGTCGTTTATCTCTCGGTCGCGCCCAAATCGAATGCCCTTTACACCGCTTACGGCGCGGTTCTGCAAGACGTGGAGCAAACCACCGCGGAGCCCGTCCCGCTGCACCTACGCAACGCCCCCACCAGCCTGATGAAAGGCCTCGGCTACGGCAGGGACTATCAATACGCCCACGACACCGAAAATAAGGTCGCCGACATGCAGTGCCTGCCCGACAGCCTGCGCGAGCGCGTCTACTATCGTCCAACCAACGAGGGAGTGGAAAAGCGGATTCGCGAACGCCTGGAAGAAATCAAACGGCTCAAGCAACCGGCGTCAAATCGGGTGTCGAGTCCGGCAAAAACTCGAACAAAAAGAGAATCTGAAACCTGATTCCTGCAATCTTATAGGTTAGCTGCAATCGATCGGTAGGAGGATTTGGTCGTGTCCACCAGCCCGCTCACAGATTTCGGTTTCTACAGCCCGCCTTCTCCCGAACCGCCCACGGAAAAGCTTGCAGAACTCGTGCGTTTGCAGAAATTCGCGCAGCGGATTACCTCCACTCTCGACATCGAAGAACTCGTTCCGCGGATCGTGGACGAGGTTGCGGCCTCGCTTGGGTGCGTGGAGATCAACCTGTACCTCCGCGATCCTGAACAGCAGGAATTCGTACTGGCCGGGGGGCGCGGCTGCACCATGTACGGCAAGGGCCACGTCCTAAAGCCAGGCGCAGGAATGGTGGGCCACGTCGCGGCCACTGGCAAAATGCACTACGCTCCCGACGTGAGTCGCGACCCTTACTACGTGGCCTGCGAGCCGGCTACGCGCTCCGAAGTCGCCATCCCGTTGCAACGCGAAGGCGATCTGGTCGGAGTTTTCACCGCTTCCCACTGCGAGCTCGACGCTTTCTGCCCTGACCAATTACGGCTGCTGCAGGGATTGTGCGCTCACGTCGCCGTCGCGGTGCACAACGCGCGGCGTTTTGGCGACGAGCGCGAACAGCGCGAGCGCATGAGCCGCGAGGCCGAAGAAGCTCGCTCCATTCAGCAGGCTCTGCTGCCTCGCAGCTCTCCTCTGATCCCAGGCTTCTGTGTGTCCGGGCTTTCGATTCCGGCGGGCTCGGTCGGCGGCGACTGGTATGACTTCATTCCGCTGCGCGACGGGCGCTGGGGCCTGGTTCTCGCCGATGTCTCCGGCAAGGGCACGGCGGCGGCGCTGCTCATGTCGGCCACCCGCGGCATGCTGCGCTCGCTCGCGCAAACCGGCTCTGGACCCGCCGAGGTACTGACGCGCCTCAACAACATGATGATCGAGGATTTTCCCAGCGGCCGCTTTGTCACCATGGTGTATGCCGAACTCGACCCGTCCAGCCGCGTTTTGCGAATCGCGAACGCCGGCCATTTGTCGCCCCTGCTGGTCGAGCCTTCCGGCTACCGCTGGATCAACCACGAGCACGGCATGCCGCTGGGAATTTCAGCCAGCAAATTCTCGGAAACGGAAGTGACGCTCGGCGAACTTTCGCGCATTGCGTTTTATTCCGATGGAATCACCGAGGCGGAAATCGCTTCCGGCGAAGAATACGGTGCAGAACGGCTTCTCGCGCAGATGCAATCACCGGACGTTACGCCGGATAGTCTGCTCGCAGATGTCAGAAAATTCACGAATGGGACTGGGCTGCGCGACGATGCCACCGTGATCCTGGTGAGGGCGCGCCGAACGGAGTCGGAATCGCGCCCGAGCGATTGATGCAAGTTGCTATTCCCTATCCGAATCGCGCCCGGTGCTCTTTCAAAACGCAGCGGTCCATCACCACAAGGATTCCGGCCTTTCGGGCCTTTTCCGCCGCGCGCTCGTTGATCACGTCTTCCTGCAGCCAGATCGCCGGAATTCTTAACTTGATCGTCTGCTCCACGATCTCATCCACGTATTCGGGACGCCGGAACACATCGACCAGATCGATCTTCTCCGTCATTTCGAGCGGCATTTCGAGTAATGACGGATACGACTTTTCGCCAAGCGCCTCCGCAATATGCGGATTCACGGGGATAATCTTGTATCCGGCTGCCTGCATATACGCGGAAACGCCGTGGCTCGGCCGCATCGGACTCTCCGACAATCCAACCACGGCAATCGTCTTCGCCCGCGACAACAGCTCGTAAATAGGATCGGATTCGTTCAATCGCCGGCCTCTCCGTCAGCCTTTCTTTTCCAGCCTCTGCTTATACAAGCGCACCGCGGTCTTGCGAATCGTGTCCGAGACATCTTTGTTGTCCATCAGATTCTTCAGGTCATGAATGAGCAGGCCCTTCACCAACCCCAGTGAGGTGTCGATCGGCGTGCGCGGATTGTAGACGATGTTGCGCATGATCGTGTAATTCTTCGCAAACTTGCGTTTCAGCGGAATCGCGCGCAGCACCGAATCCAACAAATTCTTCTGCGTCGCAAAGGCTTCGACTTCGGTCTCCGAAACTTTGGGCGAATCCAGCACCGCCACCGCCACCAGCTTCGTGGAATCGCGGATCAGGATCGACCGGTCCTCCTTGCTGCCGCGCATGGCCAGCGCGATGCGGCTTCTGATGTCGAGCTTGGAAATTCTCTGCAGCGCGCTGTCGCGTCTTCCCTCGCCACCCACAGGCGTTTGCTTCTTGGCATGAATAGCTGCGGCTGCGGCCGTGCCCGACTTTCCCGTCGCGACCGTCACCGATTTCCCCGCCGCGTCAGCACTTGCACTGCCGGCGGCAGCAGCGGCCTGCGGTCCAGCTTCACCCGCCGCCTCGACGCTCACAAGTTCGTGCGCGATTCCTATGGGCTGGAACGGTTTGTCTTTTTCGGCTTCCAGTTCCGCCGCGTTCACTTCCAGATACTTTGTCAGGGTAGCCTCGAGAACCTCTTCGTTTTCGTCCGCTTCGGGCGCGGGCGGCTCGGCTCCTGAACTGACTTGCAAAGCAGCAAGCTGTTTTGCAATTTCGGCGAGCTCATTTGGACGGAGGCAGGCATTCGCCTGCAACGCCTGCAACAGCCGCGGAGAACTCATTACCCGCGTGCTTCTCAGCAAAATCTCTACGACCGACCGCGCCCCCGACACCGCCAGCCCGTCAAGCAACTCTTCCCCTACCGACGGATTCCCCGCTAGGGAGGGCAGCAGAGAAGGCCTCAGATTTTCCAGCGAAACGAAATATCCCAGAACCTCGGCGCTGGTATTGGGATCGGCAGCCGCGGCCAGGCTGGCTTTTTCATCCCAACCGGCCAGCGTCATACGCGCCTGGTCGCCAAACAATTTATGGTGGAGCGCCAGATAGACCAGGATCTCAATCATCTCTCCCGGCGGAACCGAGAGGGATCCGCGCGCCGCCGATTGCATCAGATTCGACGGAAGCTGCGAATTGCGGATCAGGTCAAGCACTTGGGGCATGATTCATCTCCCGGAATTTGGCTGCGGCTTTTTTCCCGCGGACGGGTTTTTCCGGCCCACCGCCGATTCCAATTCGGTGACTGCAATTTCGAGTTCGCGCGTAATGCGGTTCGGGTTCCGCCGCTGATATTCGTCGCTCAAGGCGCGATAGTACCAGAGCGTGCCTTCCCTTTTTCCCGTGAACCGCTTCCAGATAGCTTCCCCATCCCGCCGGTAGTCCGCCAGAATCGTGCGGACGTTGTGCAGTTTGTCAGACGCCGAAACCAGCCGCGTCTCGGCATCGGCGCGCTTCACTTCACGCAGATAGTGCTTTTTCCGCTCCATCCATTCCGGCTTGGGCTCACCGAATGAATCCGTACAACCCTCCACAATCTTCGCCACCCGTGGACCGAACTGCTTGCGAACTTCGCTCAGCCTCGGCATACCGCCGCAATCTTCGACCACATCATGCAGCAGCGCCGCGATCGCCATATCTTCGTCACCGCCCGCTTCCAGCACCAGCGACGCCACCGCCATCAGATGCGAGAGATAAGGCACCGCCGTCTGCTTCCGCGTCTGTCCGTCGTGTTTCTCCGCGGCATAGCGGAAGGCACGCTGCAGGCGGGTTCCAAGTTTTGGCGGGCGAAGCTGCGGCGGGCGAGGCGAAGCGGCGCTCATTACCCTCTCTCGTCTCACTTTTTCTCGCCTCGCCGCATTCGCAGATATGCCTGCATCAACGGCCGCAGATCGCCGTCCAGAACGCGATCCACATCGCCGATTTCCAGCTTCGTGCGGTGATCTTTGATCATCCGGTAAGGTTGCAGCACATACGACCGGATCTGCGAACCGAAATCGATATCCAGTTTCGAGTCTTCAATTTTTTTGGTAACCTCGCGCTTTTTCTCCAGTTCAAATTCGTAGAGTTTGGAACGCAGCATGCTCATTGCCTTCTCTTTGTTCTTGTGCTGCGAACGCTCATTCTGGCAATTGGCTACCAGGCCCGTCGGAATATGCGTGATCCGTACCGCCGAATCCGTCGTATTCACGTGCTGTCCACCCTTGCCGCTCGAGCGGTAAGTGTCAATCCGAATATCCTCGGGCTTAACGACGACCTCAATGCTGTCGTCAATTTCGGGAGAAACGTACACACTGGCAAACGATGTATGCCGCCGCTTCGCCTGATCGAAGGGCGAAATCCGCACCAGCCGGTGCACCCCAATCTCGCTGGTCAAATAACCGAACGCATACTGGCCAATCACCGAAAATGTCGCGGACTTGATTCCAGCTTCTTCTCCGGGCTGGTAGTCGTACATCTCCGTCTTGAATCCCTGCCGCTCCGCCCAGCGCAGATACATGCGCAGCAGCATCTCCGCCCAGTCCTGCGACTCGGTGCCGCCCGCTCCGGGATGAATGGTCACGATTGCATTCAGACCATCGTTCGGTCCCGACAGCAGCGTCTCGGTTTCGACTCGATCCACCAGTTCGCGCAGAGAATCCAAGTCGCGCTGCAGGTCGGCGGCAACGTTCTCGCCTTCGCCTGCCAGATCGAAATAAGTGGCGATGTCGTCGGTCCGGCGCGCCAAGTCGCCTTCGAGTGACAGCATGCTTTCCAGGCGCTTCCGTTCGCGCATCACCTGCTGAGATTTTTCAGGATTCGACCACAGACTGGGATCCGATGCCTGCTTCTCTATCTCGGCAAACTGCTGGCGCAGCTTACCAGCGTCAAAGATACTCCCGCAGGTCGTGAACCTTGGTCTTTAAAGAAGTATATTGCTGCTCCAGTTCATCCAGCATCTCTTATCACTCGGCTTGTATCAATCGGTTTATTGCGCGCGATCGGAAAATACAAAACGCGCAATCAATGCCCCTGCTGAAATTATCGCACACAGATATGCGAACCAATCGCCATGCCGCGTGTAAAACGTGGTACCCGAGCTCAGCGCATAAGGCGCCGCCAGCGCGGTGCGGACCTTGCGCGGCGTCGCCGCCACGATCCGTCCGTAAGGATCGATCGCTGCCGTCATCCCCGTATTCGTGGCCGCCAGCAGCCACCGCTCATTTTCGATGGCCCGCATTTCGGTCTGCTGCAAATGCTGCTTCCAGGCGCCGCTGTCGCCGTACCAGCCGTCATTCGAAACATTCAACAAAAATTGGGCGCCCTGCAGCGGTCCTTGCCGCACTTCGTCGGGAAAGATCGATTCATAACAGATAAACATTCCGAACCGCTCGCCTCCGGCATCCAGTGGCGTGCGCGACGTACCGCGCTGAAACTCTCCCACTTCCTTGGTCAGCCCCCCGGCAAAGGCAAACACGTGCGGAAACGGCAAATATTCCCCGAAGGGCACGAGATGCATTTTGTCGTAGCGTCCAACCCACTCACCCTGCGGACTGACCAGCGCAGCCGAGTTGAAAATCTGTGAGCTTTCTCCGCCCGTACTTTGACCACCATGGTGCATCGCGGGCGTGATTCCGATCGATCCTGCCACCACCCAGGTTCCCGACTGCCGCGCCAGCGCGCTCACCGCGTCTCGAAACATAGGATCGTTCGTGTAAAACGGCGCAGGTGACTCGGGCCACACGATCAAGTCGAAATGTCGGTCGGTTTTTTCTCCAGCGGGTTTTTCTCCGGGGGGATGCAAACTCTTAGCGGTCAAGTCCCGCAGCGTGTCCTGAAAATATTCCTTCGTCCACATCGCGCCTTCCAGGATCGGGATATTCGGCTGCACCAAGAGCGCGGTGTGATCGGTCGCAGCCGGAGGAGGTGCGAACAACTGCCCCGCCTGCAGGATCACCGCCGCCACACACGCCGCCACCAACAGCCACTTTCGCCGCTCCTTCGGAGCCTCTCTCGGAACCAGGAAAGCCGCCGCGAACACGCTGTTCACCAGCAGGATTTCAAACGAGAGCCCATAAACGCCGGTGACGGTCGCAATCCGTGTGAGCGCAAAATTCCCAGTCTGCGAGTACCCCAGAAGCTCCCATGGAAACGCGGTAATCCGCGTCCGGGCGAGTTCCACTGCGACCCAAAGAAACGGAGCTGCCATCAAGGCACGCCGGATCGACGCTGCCGATCCCGCGGTCTCGATCTTGTGGCCGGCAATTCTTGGTCCGCCGATTTTGGATCCGGCGACCAAGGCCAGCAGCAGCCCGAACATCCCGTGATAAAGCCCGACATACATGCAGAACAAGATCAGCGTCAGCGCGGCCACGGGAATCGGGAGACCGCCATAGCGGTGCATAACGTCGAAGATCCAATAGCAGGTCCCAGCGAACCAGAGAATGCCGCACTTGTAGCCGAGCAGGAATCCCTGCAAGGGCGTGGCAGGCAGCAAACGCGCCTGACCATCCAGATCCAGCTGCAATGTTTCGGGAGTGCGAGCCCGCAGAATGGCCACCAGCAGGGGAGCCACGGCAACCCAAGCCAGCCCATACAGCCCCGGCAACGGAAAGATCACAACCTGCAGGATGGCCGACAGCAGGACCAGGCCCCACGCGCTGCGGTGGATTTTAAGCACGCATCAGAATAGCAAACAGCACTTGAGCCGCAAGCGCATCCCCATAAATCCCGCGCCGAAGTCCGCGCCGATCAGATAACATAACGTGGTTATGAGTGTCAGCGTCGTGCTGGTAAAGATTTTGGAATTCATGTTTGTCGCCGGGTGGGTCGGGTCAGTAATTGTGCTGCTGCTCACGGGCTACGAAGACGTCGGAACCCTGTTGGACAGGAAGGACGATAACAGCCACTAGGGCTCCCGCTGCATGTCGTCGACCTCGAACGCACCCACCGGCAATAACCGGGTTCGCATTGTAGTTGCGACCTCGGTAATGCTCACCTTCATCTCCTACTGGCGAGCCGCCGCCGTCATTCTCAATGACCTCGGTTCTTCCGCTTTCTACGCCGGAGGCATCGCCGAACAAGCGATTGGCAAGAGCGCTCCCTGGTTTGTGCTGGGCGTCATGCTGTTCGCCTTCGCCGTCCGTGCCGTCTACGTGGAAAGCTGCTCGATGTTCGTGCGCGGCGGCGTCTATCGTGTCGTCAAAGAAGCTCTCGGCGGCACCCTCGCCAAGCTCAGCGTCTCGGCGCTGATGTTCGACTACATATTGACCGGGCCGGTCTCCGGTGTTTCCGCGGGACAGTACATCGCCGGCCTGATCAACGACACCATCGCTATCGCCGACGCCCGCGGCTGGGTCCCCGCCGCCATTCACCACATGTTTCACGGCACGCCGCAGGTCGGCGTCAACGCCACCGCGGTCTTGTTCGCCGTGGCCGTCACCCTCTACTTCTGGTGGCAGAACGTCAAGGGCATCGAGGAATCCAGCGAAAAGGCGCTTTGGGTCATGCAGATCACGACCGTGATGGTGGTGATGCTGCTGGGCTGGTCTTTGTTTACCCTGCTGAAGGTCGGTGGCCACCTGCCGCCTTTCCCGACCCTTGCCAACATCCACTACAGCGACGAATCGCTCGGCTTCTGGAAACACAGCAAACTGCCGCACATGTTCGGCATTCTCGGACTGATCATCGGTTTCGGACACTCTGTACTAGCGATGAGCGGCGAAGAATCGCTGGCCCAGGTTTATCGTGAACTGGCGCATCCGAAGTTGAAGAACCTGAAGCGCACGGCCATCGTCATCGGCGTTTACAGCTTCGTGTTTACCGGCCTCGTGTCCTTGCTGGCGGTCATGCTGATCCCCGACGGCGTCCGCATGAAGGTGTACAGCGACAACCTGATCGCCGGACTCGCCATGAACATGGTCGGCCCGCAGGTTGTGCGCCTGGCCTTTCGCGCGTTCGTCGTGGTTGTCGGATTCCTGATTTTGTCGGGCGCCGTAAACACCGCCATCGTCGGTTCGAACGGAGTGCTCAATCGCGTCTCGGAAGACGGCGTGCTCGCCGACTGGTTCCGTCGTCCGCACAAGAAGTACGGCACAACTTACCGCATCATCAACCTCATCGTGGGACTTCAGCTCTTCACCATCATCGTCAGTTGGGGCAACATCTACACTCTCGGCGAAGCCTACGCCTTCGGCGTGGTCTGGAGCTTCGTCTTCAAAACCATCTCCATGCTGGTTCTGCGCTACCGCTATAAGGGTGAGCGTAACTGGAAAGTGCCGCCCAATCTCCACCTGTTTGGGGTCGAGATCCCGATCGGATTGGCCTCGGTCGGGATGGTTCTGCTCTCCACCGCGATCGTGAATCTCTTTACCAAGTCGGTGGCCACGGTGAGCGGCCTGATTTTTTCCGTCGTCTTCTTCGCTATCTTCACCTTCTCCGAAAGAGTGAACCGGCGCAAACACGCTCACAATGCGGCGCAGATGAAGGAGCAGTTCCAGTTGCAGCTGGCAGAAACCGTCGAGCGTGAAACTGTCGGCATCCGCCCCGGCAACGTGCTCGTCCCGGTCCGCGACTACAACACGCTGAACCACCTCCGCTGGGCGCTGGAGCGCACCGACACGCACGAACAGGACGTGGTTGTAGTGACCGCCCGCATCAGCCAGTTCGGCTCCGCCGCTTACGGTCTTGCCACCGAGCAGATCTTCAGCGATTACGAGCAGACCCTGTTCACACGCGCCGTCTCCGTGGCCGAAAGTGTCGGCAAGAGGATCTCGCTCCTCGTGGTCCCAGCTCGTGACCCGTGGTCGGCCATCGCTCAGACCGCCCACAACCTCGAGTCTTCCACCGTGGTCAGCGGCCTCTCCAGCAAAATGACTACCGCCGAGCAGGCCTTCGCCCTGGGCAGCGCCTGGGAAGCCATACCGGAACCTAAACGGCAGTTCTTGCTGCAGATCGTGCAGCCCGACGGCATCGTCGACACCTTCCGTATCGGACCGCACACGCCCACCATGAAGAACGAGGACGTCGAGCTGCTTCATCGCCTGTGGCTGAATGTCACCCGCGAACCCGGTCTGGAAAACGTACACCACCACGACATCCTGACCGAGGCCCTTACCCGCTTCGCCAGCGACTATGGAGCGCACGACCACGAGAATATCGTCAAGGAATTGCGCCGCCACGGCGCCGAGGCCGGCCCCCTCCCGGCCCGCCGCATCGCCGATCAGGTTCACACGGTCCAGCCCGGACCTGCTCGCTCCGACCGCGACGATGGGCATCGCACCGATGGATCACCCGGCCCGACGGGCGACGGTTCCGAATAGCGTTCCCCACCTCCTGTTTCGTTTCGTCGCCAAGGCCGCCCGCGCGCCCTAAAAGGCATCCCAGCGCAGCTGCTATCCGAGGGACGGAGCGAACCGGGAAAATAGCTTTCGACTTAAAAGCTCGCGCTAACCCGGACAGCCGATAGCTGTCCTATCGCAAGCACCATGCGAGACGACTATCTCACTTTCGGCGAATCCAGGTCCGCGGGCTTCTGATCGTCCGCGTGAATGGCCCCATCCTCCTCTGCATAAAAGGACCGGTGTTCGCTGTCAAGTTGCTTCGGCGTCAGGGTGAGCACGAAGCCGTCGCGACTCGGACCATCGTGGTTCGGACGATCATGGTGAGAATGGAAGCTTGCCGTGTAGTCCCCCCGGTCAGTAGTGTGCGCCATCCGCTTGGTGAAGGATCCGGTGCCCGCCAGCGCCTCCAACGAATCCGCATACTTGCCATGGCGTCTCTTGTATGTGTTCTCCGCCCGGAGAACCACCCGCATGTAGCCGAGCGCCTGCGCTTCCGAGTCCGAACGAGCCGGGTCGCCCGGAAACTGCGGCTTATAAGGCGTTGTCGTTGGCGCTGACGCCTGCGCCTGCGCCAACGCCAGGCCTGCGCCCATCATGCCCAGCGCGAGAATCCCCGCGCAATACCGCTGCATCCGCCTTCGGTTCACCGCGAAACCCTCCTCTGGTGCCTGATTCTGGGGGTTACCCCCGTAATTTGTCTCGCTCAGCAATCGTTTCAATTCCGTGCCGGATCAGGCAAGCTTGAACAGGATGCAATCCTAACAGGGAAACCTTAATGAAAGCTGCCGTCGCCAGAAAGCCGCTTATCCGTGTCGCCGTAGTGGAGAGCGATCCGCTGCGGTTTGTGGGATTCCGGGCCCTCTTCGATACCGAACCTGATTTGGAGCTGGTCTCCGCTTCGCTGGCCGACCTGGGCCAGTTGCAGAGCATTGATCTGGTCTTGTTGGGCAATCGCGGTGGCCAGAACCTGTACGACATCATGGCCAGCATGAAAGCCATCCGGCCCGACCTGCGCATCATCGTGACCGGCTCCGGTATGGACGATGAAAGCGTCCTCAAAGCCATTGCCGCCGGCGCCAAAGGCTATGTCGACGAGGCTGCCTCACCGGCCGAATTTATCCAGGCCCTCCGCATCGTGCATCAGGGTTCGGTGTGGGCTCCGCGCCGTGTGCTCTCGACTTTCATCGAACGCGTCAGCGCATCCCCGGGTCGCATCTTCCCCGCCGGCCGCATTACCTTCACCGACCGCGAAAAGGAAGTTCTAGAAATGCTGGTAGCCGGCCGCTCCAACAAGGAGATCGGCTCCGCCCTGGGTATCGAAGAGCGCACGGTGAAAGCTCACGTCGCAAAATTGATGCGCAAAGTCGGCGTGCAGAACCGCATCGCCCTCTCGGTCCACGCCATCACGCATTCGCTGGTGACGGCAAAGTAGCTCCTAGCAGCCTGCGGAAAAACCCGATTTCCCACCTGATTTTGGGTGGCGCGGCGCTTCAGCGCTGCGGTATCTGCTTCGTTTGAGTTCGGCTTGGGCCGCTGAGGTCGCTCTACGCCCGAATTCGCGACTTGCCGCAACGACGGATACAACGCACGGAACACTTAGCCTTTGACGTTCATTCCTAGCTTCGCCGCTTCTTCCGAGCTGCGCAACACCAGACAGTAGCGGCGCCGGTTGCAAGTCTCATCGCCTCGT
Source organism: Terriglobales bacterium (assembly GCA_035272625.1). Classification (GTDB taxonomy): domain Bacteria; phylum Acidobacteriota; class Terriglobia; order Terriglobales; family Acidobacteriaceae; genus Acidiflorens. The sequence continues at coordinate 23,897 of DATEQN010000059.1, forward strand.
TACAGCAACTATCGGTAAACAGCTAGCTACTAGGCGGAACTTTCCCGCTATTGCAGCTTCGCGTACTCCGCCTTGGCTTCTTTCAGGATGGGGACGTCGGGGTCGGCGTCTTTCCAGAGGGAAAGGAAGTCTTGATAGGCAGCGCGGGCTTTGGCGGTGTCGCCCTGCATGGCGTAAGCGCGAGCCATTTGGAGGCGTGCGAGGGAGGCGAGCAGGAAGTTCTGCACGATCCCGGGATGATCGAGGAACTTCTGGAATTCGGCAGTCGCGGCGGGGCCGTTTTTCTGGGCGAGATAAGCCAGGCCGCGAACGTACGGGGGATACATTGTGCTGGTCCCGGGAGGAGGCCCACCGAGTTCGTAGGGAAGGGCAGGTTCCAGCGCGACAATTGCCCGGTCGGGCGCCTGCTGCGCCAGCGCAATGGATGCCTCGATCACCGGGAACCAGTACACCTTGAGATAAGTGTTGGTGGGTTCGGACTTTTGGAGCGCTTCAAGGATGGTCCTCGATTGAGCGGTTTCGCCGGTGCGTGCCAGCGCCACAGCGGCCAGGACTTTGACATCACGCCCGGGAGCAAGCGCCAGCGAGCGCGCGACCGCTTGCTGTGCAGCAGTGACGTTGCCTAGCTCCACCTCGCGGAGCGCCATGAATCCCAGCCACTGCGCCGCAGTTTCCTTGGCATCTGCCCGTACGGCGGAGTCAGTGGCGCGCCGCGCGAGGTCGCGCGCTTTTCCCAGGCGGCCGTAGTAGGCCTGAGTATCGGCGTGATTATTGAGCATCCGGTCCTCGTCGCCGGGCCGGCCCGCCGCCCATGCGACTTGGCGCTCCATTTCAGCGGTATCCCCAGACAGAAATGCTAGGGTGTACAGATCAGACCGAATGATCATGCTATCGAAGTTTTTCTGCTGTGCTTCCTGGAGCGTCTGGCGGGCGTCCTTGAGCCGATTGACGGCGATGTAGTTGGTTGCCTGGTTCCCATAGCCGCCGATCGTGGGTTCCAGCCGCAGGGACGTTTCAGTTTCCGCAATCGATTTGTCGAATTGGCCCAGAGCGTTATAGATAGCACCCAGATTAATGTGCGGCACCATGTCCCGCGGATAGCTTCTTGCCCAGAGTTCGTAGGCTTCCGTGGCCTTCTCCACTTCACTGGTGCCCTCATCAAAGTACAAGGCGGAGATGCGGTACTTTTCCCGTTCGCTGACCCGATCTCGCAAGTCGTAGGCCTTCTTGGCATAGTCCGCGGCCAGACTCGCACGTCCAAGATTCCCATACAAAACGGCCAGACCGGCATAGGCCGTGGCGAAGTTGGGGTCGAGTTCGAGAGCGCGCTTCATGAACGGAATGGCTTCGGCGTAACCCTTGGTGCGTCCGGTCGTGATGCCCATGCTATACGCCTTCAAGGCTTCGAGAGACGGCGTGGTCGCTTCCACGGGCACATCGAACTTCTGCACCGAAGCGAGCGATTCGCCCAGCTTGCCGCGCAGGCTGGTTGCCGCCGTGCCCAACGCCTTGAGTACGCCCTCTTTGCTGGCCGCCTCGGCTTGCTCCTTGGCCAAGCTGTCACCGGTATTGCAGGCGACAGCATCGAGGCCGACGATGTACTGGCTGCCGATGTTGGAGATTGATCCGCTCAGAACGGCTTTGCTGCCGGTGCGGAGGCAGAGTTCCCTGGCCACGTCCGCAGTGACATGCTCCGTGGGCGCCCGGCCCATCAGCTTCAGCGTCTCGCTGACTCTGCGGTCGGAAAGAATGTTGAGGAACGGAGACTGTTCAAGATCGACGGCCAGGGCCTGCTTGAGGGTGCCGTCGAAGACCGCGTCGCCGGTGGAGTTGGTGAAGTCAGTTAGAACGACGGTGTCTTTCTCAGTGAGCGGCGTAGCATTCGTCGCTGAAGTCGCGGAACGCGAGCGCCAGTAGAGGCCACCGGCGAGCAGGGCGGCGACGACGACCACCGCAATCGGAACCAGAATCTTCCACCCGGTGCCCATCGACGGTGCCGCCGACGTTGCTGGACCAGAAGAGGGTGCCGTCTTTTGCCTGCCGCTCGAGGAACTGGAGCTTGGGACACCTGTGACGGCTGACGGTCGGCCTGTGTCGTCAACGGCGGCGGGAACTCCCGTGCGGCTCGATTCTGTCTCCCGCTTCAGGCGTTTCAGGTCGGCACGCATATCTCCAGCGTGCTGGTAGCGCAGGTCGCGATCCTTCTCCAACGCCTTGTTAATGATTCGTTCCAATTCCGCCGGCAGTTCAGGATTCAGCCGTACCGGAGGCACCGGCGCCTTGTGGAGGATGGCATCGAACAAGTCGGTGGTCGTGGCTCCGCGAAAGGGCAACTGGGCGGTGGCCATCTCGTATAACACGGCCCCGAAAGGAGAACAGGTCGGTACGGGTGTCCAGTTCGCGCCCGCGCGCCTGCTCCGGAGACATATACGCGGCCGTGCCCACTGCGGTCCCGGGACTGGTAAGGTGCGCTTTATCCGCCTCGGTTAGCGTGTCCTCACGCTGTCCACTCGCACCCGATGTTGTGACCTTGGCCAGGCCGAAATCGAGCACCTTGGCGTGGCCGCGCTCGGTGACGAAGATGTTGGCCGGCTTGATGTCACGATGAACGATGCCTTTGGAGTGCGCGGCGTCGAGGGCGTCCGATGTCTCGATGCCCAGCATCAGCAGTGTCTCTAACTCCAGCGGTCGAACCCCGATGAGATGCTTGAGGGTCTGACCGTCGAGAAACTCCATCGCGATGAAGGCTTCGCCATGCTGGTCGTCAATTTCGTAGATCGTGCAGATGTTCGGATGGTTCAGCGCCGAGGCCGCCTTGGCTTCGCGCTCAAAACGGCTGAGTGCTTGCGGGTCTTTGGCTACGTCGTCGGGCAAGAACTTGAGTGCGACAAAGCGGCCGAGCCTAACATCCTCGGCCTTATAAACTACGCCCATCCCGCCGCCACCGAGTTTGTCTATGATGCGGTAGTGCGAGATGGTTCGCCCGATCATTAGGGGCAAATCTTACGTGGGTAAAACGTTCAAGTCAACGAAAGCCGTGGAGTTGACGCTATCGCCAAGTGATTGCTGCCGCAAGATCGCCAACACACCAACGATCGGAGCGGGACCGATCAAACGTTCCTTTGGTTACCAAAGTACAGTGACCCGCGTAATCTTGTCCGCTTCCCACACCTGCCGCATACTCGCCTTACCTACCACAGAACCTGGGAGACGGGGTTGGAAACGGAGATTAGGGTCGCCGATTTCAGCCCCGCATTTTTTGCTTCACAACCTGACTCACCCTGATCACTCCCCGGCTATCCTCCTATCCGCGCATCGAATAGAATTAAGAACAACAGAATCTATACTCTGATCTCCCAAGAGAGGCATGATGCGAAACTCCCTCGTTCTGCTGCTGTTGCTTTGTTTCCTGACATGTTTCCAAACGACTGTTCTTTCCGCTAATACTGACGAAGAAACCAAGGCTCCGGAACCCAATACCAAGGCTTCCGGGCGTGTCGAGGCCGCCGGCACCGTTCTCGACGAAATCCAGGCCGCCCCGGACAATCGTATCCCCGAAGAAATTCTCGGATCGGCGGAATGCGTGGCGGTGGTTCCATCACTGCTCAATGGAGGCTTCATGTTCGGCGGCCGTTATGGCAAAGGCGTTGCCAGTTGCCGCACCGAAAAAGGATGGAGCGCGCCCGCTTTCTTCACCATCGGCGGTGGCAGTTTCGGTTTGCAGATCGGCGGCCAGGCAACCGATGTCGTCATGCTGATCATGAACAAGGGCGGTATGGATAACCTGCTCTCGAGCCAGTTTAAGCTCGGCGCCGATGCCAGCGCCGCGGCTGGCCCCGTTGGACGCCACGCCGCTGCCGACACCGATTGGAAAATGAGGGCGCAGGTTTTGACCTACTCGCGTTCCCGCGGCCTCTTCGCCGGACTCGAACTCAACGGCGCCGTCATTAAGCAGGACAAAAGCGGCACCCGCGAATTCTACGGCCGCATGGTGCCTTTCAAAACATCCCTCAAGGGAGAAATCGAAGCTCCCCAATCCGCATACCCCTTCTTGAGCACTCTTGCCAAGTGGGCCCAGCAGGCAGCAAAGTAGAACTGGTGTGATAAATGTTTCGGGAAGGGCACGGCTTCAGCCGTGCCGCCCAGAACCAATAAATACGCGGGCTTTAGCCCCTGAGGGCCACCCGCCTTGCGTGACGACGCCCCGACCCCCTACACTCCGGCACAGTGCGTGAACGCCTCGAGTACGCTTTAATCTGGCCCTGGATAAAGATCCTCGGCATGCTCCCTCGTCCAGTGGCGCGTGCCATCGCGATCACGCTGGGGTTAACCGTTTACGCTGTCCATGCGCGCCTCCGCCATGTCGGCTTGCGGAACCTGGCTCTCGCCTTCCCTGAAATGTCGCCGCGCGAGCGCCGCCGCCTGTTACGCGGAGAATTCATCTCTCTTGGACGCCAGCTAGCCGAAGTCTGCCTCTTCCCCCGCTACACCCGCGAAAATGTCTCGCGGGTAGTCGTTTACGATGGCTTTGAAAACTTCGAGCGCGCCTACGCTCGCGGCAAAGGCGTTCTCTTCCTCACCGGCCACCTCGGAGCCTGGGAACTCTCCGCCTTCGCGCACTCGCTGCAAGGTCATCCACTGTCAATCGTCATGCGTTCGCTCGACAATCCCTACATCGACGCCCTTATTCAGCGCTACCGCACCATGTACGGCAACCGCACCGTCGACAAAGACGATTTCGTGCGCGGCCTGCTCTCGGCCATGCGCGCCGGCGCAACCGTCGGCATCCTCATGGATACCAACATGACTCCGCCGCAGGGTGTGTTCGTGGATTTCTTCGGCATCCCCGCCTGCACCGCCAGCGGCCTCGCTCGCATTGCCCTGCGCACCGACGCCGCCGTGGTCCCCGGCTTTACGGTGTGGGATGCGAAATTGCGCAAATACATCCTGCGCTTCGATCCCGCCGTAGAGTTAATCTGCACCGGCGATAACGAGGCCGACATCGTAGCCAACACCGCAAAATTCACCAAAGTCATCGAAGACTTCATCCGCCGCTATCCCGACCAGTGGCTATGGGTGCACCGCCGCTGGAAAACGCGCCCGCCCGGCGAACCGTCCCTTTACTAATAAGTGGAGTTCGTGTGGGGACGGGCGCCTCGCCCGTCCAAGCCGAGCGCAGCTCGGCAGCTGCCGCGAGTGGCAAGGAAGTCGGCGTTGTACACACCCGCCCCGTAAAGCGACAATAGACAACCATGAAGCAAACCCTGCGCGATCTCGCCGAGAAGCTCGGCTGCCATCTCCTCGGAGATGGCTCCATCACCGTAAGCAGCGTCTCCAGCCTGCAATCCGCAACCAGTGAAAGCCTCGTCTTCGTGGAAGACGCCCAGCATCTCGACACCGCGCTCCGCTCATCCGCCGGCGCCGTGATTGCCGGAGATTTCGCGACCGGCTCCGCACCCAAGCCCATCTTGATATCGCCCCAGCCGCGTCTCACGTTCGCCCGAGCCGCGCGGCTGCTTCGCGACCCCGAGCGCGACCGCGCCATTCATCCCAGCGCCATCGTTTCCATTTCCGCTGAGATCGGCAGGAACGTAGCCATTGGCGCGCACGCCATTCTCGGGGAACACGTCAGGATCGGCGATGAAACCACGATTGGCGCCGGTTCGGTAATCGGCGGCGACGCAGGTGCAGAGGTAAAGATCGGAAGCCATTGCCGCATCGATCCGAACGTCACCATCTACCCGGGCACAACCCTCGGCGACCGCGTCATTGTGCAGGCGGGCGCTGTCCTCGGCAGTGAAGGCTTCGGCTACGTTCGCGATTCCCAAACCGGACACTACGAACAATTCCCACAAATCGGACGCCTGGTGATCGAAGACGATGTCGAGATCGGAGCCAACTCCACCATTGACCGCGGCGCGCTTGATGAAACGCGCATACGCCGCGGCACGAAGATTGACAACCTCGTGCACATAGGCCACAACGTCGAGATCGGAGAGGACGTCGTCATCGCCGCGCAAACCGGCCTCTCCGGCAGCGCCGTCGTCGAAAATAACGTCATCATCGGCGGCCAAGTCGGCATCGCGGATCACGTCCGCATCGAAGCAGGCGCAATCCTCGGAGCGCAAAGTGGCATCCCAACCAAGAAAATAATTCGCGGCAAGGGAGTCGTATTCTGGGGAACACCCGCGCGCCCGATTCGGGAGTATCTTAAAGAGCTGGCATTCTTATCGAGGTCAGCCAAGGAAAGAGACTAGCAAGTCCTGATGTCTGTCATCGCAAAGCGGGAGGTTCCGAGACGGTGGTGAGGAGGTTTTGTCTGCCCCCTGACGCGGTCTTTTGGAATCAAAGACTTAGACACTTCTCGTCGCCAGGTCTTTGAGAAATAATGACTTATTAGTAAGCTATTTAAGAATCAATAACTTAGCGAATCCATCTGACGCACGCGGGTGGCTTATTATTAAAGTATTTACGAATCAATAACTTAAAAGAGCTGCCTGGGGTTTCATGCGGCTAACGGCTATGAATCATTATTAAAGTATTTACAAATCAATAACTTCACAGACATGTTCGGATTGAATTTGGGGAAAGTCTTCTTCTGAGCAATGAGGCTCGCGGCTACCGGCTATGCCCATTCTCGTCATCGGCGGACACACCCGCAGCGTCGGCAAGACCAGCGTCGTTGCCGGTCTCATCGCGGCCCTGCCCGGCTTCCACTGGACCGCTCTCAAAATCACCCAATACGGACACGGCGTCTGCTCCGCCAATGGCGAAGCCTGCGACTGTGCCACCGCCGACCATTCCTGGGCTGTGTCAGAGGAAAAAGATCGCTCCGGCGAGTCCGACACTTCGCGTTTCCTGATCGCTGGAGCCGATCACTCCTGGTGGGTGCGCACACAGCAAGGGCACTTGGCTGAAGCCATGCCCCGCATCCGCAAGATCCTAGCCAGCACACAAAACGCCATCATCGAATCGAATAGCATCCTGCGTTTCATGAAACCGGATCTCTACCTGACCGTGCTTGATCCAGCCACCGCCGATTTCAAAACCTCCGCGCAGACTTTTCTCGACCGCGCCGATGCCGTCTTGCTGCACTCCGTCGAAAATTCCAAGAGCCCAGCCTGGGAGCGAGTCTCGCTGAAACCGGTAATCGACCGCCCGATCTTCGCCATCCATCCCCCAAACTACGTGACGCCGGAAGTCGTCGAGTTCGTTCGGGCCCGTTTAGCGTCGTCTTTCGCAAATTCGCCGCACAAACCACAATTGTCATCCTGAGCGAAGCGAAGGACCTATGCATTTGCTGGCAGCACTGGGATGCATAGGTCCTTCGCTTCGCTCAGGATGACAACGGGAGGGTGGGTTGCGAATTTCTCCTCGGCCTCTGCTGCGTCTCGGCGGTGAAACTGCCCTACGTATACATCCCAATCACCCGCTCGATCGCCCTCCGGCACGCCGCACAAAACTTGTTATACCGCGTGAACATGATGCAATCCACCTCAGGACGGTAATACCCCTTCGCCTCGTAGTTCGCGCCTTCGAACGCCCCGACTTTCCCGGCATACTTCTCCGAGCCGAGCATGCCATCTTCCTTCTTGCGCTCTTTGCGGAAGAGTTCATCCATCTCCGCCTCAGGCTTCCCTGCCGCTCGCAGTTCTTTGCGCTGCCGCTGGATGTCGCGCTCAAAGCGATCGAACTCGTCCTTATCCCAGGGCGTCGGCAAGGGTATCCCCGCTGCGACCAGATCCTTCCACTTTAAATTTACGGGATCAAGCAACGCGGTCACATTCGGCTCCCACGGCTCCGTCTTGGTCTCCGGCGGCAGATAAGCCACATCGGACGTATAGTATTCATCCGCCAGTCCAGCGAATTGGTGCCCAAACTCGTGCACACCCACATATGCCGCCCACAGATTGTCGATCGCCACGGTTGCGTACTGATTGAAAATTCCGCCGCCACCGTAAGTCTGCCCGTTCACCAGAATTTCGATGAACTCATACGGCGCGAACGACGCCGCATCCCGCAGCGCTCGGTTCTCCGTGGTCAGCACATAGCGCTCGGTGCCGAACGTGTCATAGGCAGCGCCCACCGGCGAGCGTCGATAAATTCCGCTCGAAGGCCGCGACACTCCCGACTCCTCCGCCGCCGGACACAGCCCCCACACATTGAAATCTTTCTGGTGCTCGCGAAACGGCGACGTCGAAAACAGCGCCTCCATGAATCGCCGGGCGTCTCGCTCAAACTTCGGACGTTCCGCCGCCGTGTAACCATCGCCCAGCACCAGCAAGTCCACTTTGGTCGCAGGATCGCCCATCTTCTGCAATTCGATCAGAGGCCCCGGTGAAGGTGGACGCGACCGGTCGACAAACTTGTCCTTGGGATCGACCACCGTCTTCCAGACTTCCTTCCAAGCTTGAGTCCCACCCTCGCCAAAGCCGCCCCCCGCACGCTCTTTCAGCGACACTTCCACGGGCACGTCAGGACTCGGAAAGCGCAGTGACTCCGAAAATGTCCGGTTCCCGTGGAGCGCCTCTTCCGTCGTCTTCCACTCTCCAAACACCGAATTAAATCCGCGCGAGTACAGCAACTTCCCACTCGCCTGCTCGCGCACTTCAAACAGGTAGTTTCCCAGCTGACTCTCGTCGATTGCCTTGTTCAGATTTCCCGGCCACGCCAGCGGTTCAAGCACGACTCGATCCAGGCTGAACCACTCTTCGTGCGAGTTTCCGGTGTGGTAGTAATCGACGCGCAGGGTACGAGGTGCAGCAAAACTCGCGGCACCACTGAAGAAGCAAAATAGAAGGGAGAGAACAACCGCGCCGAGCGCTCGTTTCATGACCGGAATTGTAGCTTACGAGCCGGGCTTGATCTCAACCGCCTTGTCATTCTGAAAAGTGATCGCCAGCGGCTTTCCGCCATTCGGGTAGTGCAGAGTTCTCGACCCATAATCGCCCGAACCTTCCGGAATGCCCAGTCCAATTGCGAAGCTGGCCTGTAACTCACTCATCCCCGCCTGCACTTCATGGGCCTCAATTTTCTTCCAGACATCCGCGGGCCAGTGTTTGTAAAGATCGCGTGGATCTTCGATGAAGAAAATGTCGTCGGAGTAAATCTTGAAATCGCCGCTCTTCTCGGCCCCAATCGGAGCCGCGTAGCCCTTACCCTCAAGTAAAAAGACGGCCAGCACTTGCTTGATTCCCGGAGCCCGAGGAGAAACGTCGGTCACCACGTCCTGAATCGCAAGCTGCTGCAAAGGCAGCAACGTCCCCGCCTCACGTGCAAAATCTGTCCTGCGGCGTTCCCGATCGTATGGATAGTACGTAAGCTGATAACCGACCTTCACCCACACAGGCTGCGCGGTTAACTGTCGCGCCGACTTCAGATCATAAGGATGCAACTTCTTCGGCGTAACGTAATAGTCCGCCTTCAGCGCCGTTTCCTGCTTGGGTTTGGCGTCTTCCTTCATCGCCTCGCGCCGCTCATACACGATGTAGGCCGCGCGCCCGCCCGCCAGCACAATGGCGGCCGCCAGAAAGACCTGCAGTTTTTTCTGAAACTCCCGATCGAAGGCCATGATCTAAGAGCGGTATCCCTTCGTTGCATCAGTTAAACTATGATTAAGTTTTCCAGGTATTCAGTAAACCGCAAAGGAAATTCATGCCCATCGCCCAGGATGACGTTCTGAACGCACTCAAGCAGTGCTACGACCCCGAAATCCCCGTCAACATCGTCGATCTCGGCCTGATCTATGACATCCGCTTCGACGACGTACCGGAAGGTCAGCAGGACGTCACCGTCGATATGACCCTAACCGCCCAAGGCTGCCCCGAGCATGTGAACATCAGCGCGCAGGTCAAATCCCGCGTCGAGCAACTTCCCGGCGTCCGCAATGCCAACGTCAATGTGGTCTGGGAACCCGCTTGGACTCCCGAACGCCTAAGTCCCGAAGCCCGCAAACAACTGGGAATCGAGTAGCCGAAGCGCCCGTGTGGTGACGGGGGCGGAGCCTGCCCTGAGCGGAGCCGAAGGGCCCCGTCTCTCGCGAGCATTCAGTACTCCCCCAGTTCCTCAAACGCGCGCGCCGCGCGCTTCTCCGCCAGCTCCTCAATCTTGCCGCCGATCTTGATTGCCAGATCCAGATATCGCGTGCCCTGCCGCACATACGAAGGCAGTTCTTCGCGAATCCGGACGAACTGATCGGGATACTCGGATGCCAGCACCGCTAATCCCAAACTTCCCACCAGCACCGCCGCCGGACGTCTCCCCCGCAGCGCCAACATTGCGGCTGTTGCTGCCGATCCCGCAATCACCGCTCGCTTCCAGTTCTCCATAACATCTCCTGACGTCATCTTCTGACCGAGACTGCTCTTGTTAGCAGGATTCTAAACCAACGCTTCCATGCTTTATACTGCCGCCGACACTCAATCGAGCAACACCTATGATGCGATTTCGAATACTCCCGCTCGTGACTGTACTTTTCTTTGCCCTCCTCTGTGCTGGCACTCTCGCCTTAGCCCAGGCCAAACCCCGAGCCCGCGACCTCGGAGTCCCCTTCGACGGCACCCCCGGCGCAAACAACGCCATCACCGACGTCCGCGGCGTCGAAGTCGGACACACCACGCTCATCTCCGGCAGCGGCAAGCTCAAAGTCGGCGAAGGCCCGGTCCGCACTGGGGTTACTGCCGTTCTTCCCCGCGGCAAGGATTCCCTTGATCCGGTCTTTGGCGCCTGGTTTACGCTCAACGGAAACGGAGAGATGACGGGTACGACTTGGCTCGAAGACTCCGGCTTCCTCGACGGGCCGATCATGATTACCAACACGCACAGCGTAGGCGTAGTCCGCGACGCGGTCATTGCGTGGCGCATCAAAAAAGCCGCCCCCGACGCCGCGAGCTATGACTGGTCCTTGCCGGTCGTCGCCGAAACTGCCGATGATGACTTGAACGACATGAACGGCTTCCACGTAAAGCCCGAGCATGCTTTCCACGCCCTCGATACTGCCCATGGCGGCCCGGTCGAAGAAGGCAATGTCGGCGGTGGCACCGGCATGATTTGCAACGAATTCAAAGGCGGGATCGGCACTTCATCCCGCGTCCTTCCTTCCAGACTCGGCGGCTATACCGTGGGAGTGCTGGTACAGTGCAATTATGGAAGACGCAGTCAATTGCGCATTGCCGGTGTTCCCGTCGGCCAGGAAATTACCGATCATACGGTTCGCGAGGAGGACATCGGATCGATCATCATCGTGGTCGCGACCGACGCGCCGCTCATTCCGACGCAGCTCAAGCGCGTCGTCCGCCGAGCCACTCTGGGACTCGGACGCGACGGCAGCTTTTCCGGCGACGGCTCCGGCGACATCTTTATTGCCTTCTCGACCGCGAACCCGGGAGCGGCTGGCCCAAAAGGCGTGCACGACCTGAAAATGCTCGCCAACGAGCAACTGAATCCCATCTTTCTGGCCACCGTTCAGGCCACCGAAGAAGCCGTGATCAACGCCATGGTCGCCGCCGAAACCATGACCGGCATCAACGATTTCACGGTTATTGCCCTGCCGCACGACCGTCTGCGCGAGGTCCTGAAGAAATACAACCGCCTGGCAAAGTAAGCGGTGGGCTTTGTTCGCGTGGTGTTCGTGTGGGGACGGGCGTCCCGCCCGTCCAAATTGCGTAGGGACAGTATGCGTAGGGACAGCCGCCCTCGGCTGTCCAGCCGAGCACAGCTCGGCGGCTGCCAGTGGCCACAACAACTCCAGATTGGCAGATGAGCGGTAGAGTTACCTTCGCCGCCTCACCATGGAGTGCAACGCCTGGGCTGGCGGAGGACTACAATTCATACAGTGAAAGCCTACCGAATCGAGCGCATCAAGGGCGGCATGAAGTTCACTTGCTCGCACTGTGCCCACAGCGTGAGCACGCTGGATTTCGACGCACGGGCCGGCAACCTCCGTACCCAAGCCGCAACCGCGATCAACGATCACGCCAGCAAAACGCACCACGAACCCTTGCTGGTTTCCCCTTCCGTTGGTCAGCAGCGCAGCTGGCGCTAGAGTCTGATTGGCCGCGTATGTAACGGTTGAGGCCCTCAGTCCTTCACCGCCTTATCCGTAATCGCAAGTCCTTTGTCGATGATCGCAAATGCCTCCCGTAGCTGCTCCTCGTTGATGCAGAGCGGAGGATTGGTGAAGAAGGTATTCCAGCGAACGAACGTATAGAGCCCATTCTCCCTGAAGAACTTGCCCAGTGCGGCCATTTCCTCGGACGCGCCTTTGAATGGAGCCATGGGCTGCCGCGTCTTGCGGTCGCGAATCAACTCGACGATGCCGAACAGCCCGATCGAGCGCACCGCGCCTACCGACCGGTGTTTCGCCTGTAACTCCGCACCCAGCGTCTTCATGATCGCGCCCATTTTGCGAGCGTTCTCAATGAGATTGTCTTCTTCGTAAACGCGAATGGTCGCCAGCGCCGTCGCGCATCCCATCGGATGACTGTTGTAGGTAAGTCCTCCATAGAACACTTTGTCGTCGAAGTGCTTCGCAATATGCCGCCGCATGCCGACCGCGCCCAGCGGAATGTAACTCGAAGTAAGTCCCTTTGCCATGCAAATCAAGTCGGGGACAACCTTCCAATGATCGACGGCAAACCACTTGCCCGTGCGGCCAAAGCCCGACATTACTTCGTCGGCAATCATCAGAATCCCGTACTTGTCGCACAGTTTGCGCACGCCTTCCAGATATCCATCCGGAGGCACCAGAATGCCGTTCGTGCCCGTCACCGTCTCCAGGATGAATGCGGCAATCGTGTGCGGTCCTTCCAATTCGATAATTTCCTCAATCATGGTCAACGAAGTTTCGGCCGACTCCCATCCGCGTTCCACGCCGTGATACGGATCGAGCACGTGCACCACGCCCGGAATTCCAGGCTCAGCGGCCCATCGGCGAGGATCGCCTGTAAGGGTGATCGCGCCGGCGGTCGCGCCATGGTACGAGCGATAACGCGCGAGGATCTTGTGACGCCCGGTGAAGAAGCGTGCGATCTTGATGGCATTCTCGTTGGCTTCAGCGCCGCCATTCGTAAAGAAAAACGTGTCGATATCGCCCGGAGTGATCTCCGCCAGCTTCGCCCCCAGCCGCGCTCGCGGTTCCGTCGCCATGAACGGATTGGCATAGGGCAACACCGACGCCTGCTCGGTGATGGCCTGAATGACGCGCTCATCACCGTGTCCAATGTTCACCGACATCAACTGGCTATTGAAGTCGATGAAGCGCTTCCCTTCCGGCGTCCAAAAATAAATGCCCTTCGCTCGGGCCACAGGGATGGGATCAACCTTGGATTGCGCCGACCACTCAAATAATGTGTGTCTCTTGGTGAGATCGACCATCTCTTGGCCGGTCATGGTGGGAACCGTAGTGGCTGTAGTCATAGGATTTTCCAGACTTACTCAGAACTTACGTAGAAACGCGTAGGGACAGTCGAAAGTGGCTGTCTACGTGAGTTGCGCTGCCAGCGCGCCCTTCGTGTCCGCAGCGTGAGCCAGCGCGGCTTCGAGCACGTCCATAGCTTCGTCCATCTGCGCGTCGGTGATCACCAACGGCATAAGCAGGCGGATGACGTTGCCGTATGATCCGGCGGTGATTGTCACCAGGCCATGCTCGTAACAGTATTGTGACACTTGTGTGGTCTCTGAGTCAGCGGGCTGGCGCGTTGTCTTTGAGCGCACAAGTTCCAGCGCCTGCATGGCCCCAAGTCCGCGGACATCGCCGACCAGTTCCCACCGCTCCTGCCACTTCGCGGCACGTTTGCGGAAACGCTCGCCCAGCACGTTGGCACGCGCGCAGAGGTTTTCTTTTTCGATGATGTCGAGGACGGCCAGCGCCGCTTCACAAGCAGCAGGATTGCCTCCGAACGTGCCGCCAAGTTGGCCGGCACCGGGCGCATCCATGATTTCGGCGCGTCCCGTGACCGCAGCCATGGGCAATCCGCCCGTCAGCGATTTAGCCATCGTGACCAGATCGGGTTCCAGTCCCAGCCGTTCGCAGGCAAACATCGCGCCGGTGCGTGCGAATCCAGTCTGCACTTCGTCGGCGATCAGCAGGATGCCGTGTTGGCGGCAGATCGCGCCAAGCGTCGGAAAGAACTCCGCCGGCGGCGTGACGAATCCGCCTTCACCCAGAACCGGCTCGACGATCACCGCCGCCACCGATTCCGCCGCCACCACGCGCTTGAACGTGTCTTCTATATGCCGCGCGCAGTGCACATCGCACGACGGATACTTCATCGAGTACGCGCAGCGAAAGCAATACGCATAAGGAATGTGGTACACGTCGCTCGGAAACGGCTCGAATCCCGCTTTGTACGGATGTGTCTTGCTGGTCGCGGCCATCGCCATATAAGTGCGCCCGTGGAACGCGTCTTCGAAGCTGACGATCGCCGGCTTCTTGGTGTAGCAACGCGCAATCTTGATGGCATTTTCTACAGCTTCCGCGCCCGAGTTCACGAGTATGGTTTTCTTCGGTCCCTTGCCCGGCACGAGCGCATTCAGTTTCTCGCAGACGGCGATGTAACTCTCGTAGGGCAACACGTTGAAGCTGGTATGCAGAAAGCGATCGAGCTGGCGGCGCACCGCGTCAACCACAGCCGGGGCGCGATGTCCGGTATTGAGGCAGCCGATGCCGCCGGCAAAATCAATCAGGCGGTTGCCATCAACATCTTCGACGACTGCTCCTTCAGCCTTGGCAACGAAGACCGGTGTGGCGTGATAAGCCGCCTGCACAACGGCAGCATTGCGCCGCTTCATGAGGGCTTGCGAGCGAGGTCCGGGAATGGGCGTGCGTAGTTGAATAGTAGACATAATTCAGTTCTCCATTCTCAGTTGTCAGTTCTAAGCAAGGTCTCTAAAGCCAAGGTCGGTTCTGCTGGCCACCGACCACTAACCACTGTTTCTCAGTACCAGCCGATCGGAGCTTCGTTCAGATTGATGTACACCTGCTTGGTTTCGAGATACTCCTCGATGCCCCACGGCCCGAGCTCACGGCCAAAGCCCGACTGCTTGTAACCACCCCACGGCGCTTCCACATAAGTCGGCTGCATGTGGTTCACCCACACGATACCCGCGCGCAGCGCCTTTACGGCGCGCATGGCTTTGAAAATGTCGCGCGTCCAGACGGCAGCGGCCAGCCCGTAGGGCGTGTCATTCGCGATCTTCAGCGCGTCCTTTTCGTCGTCAAACGGAATCACCGCCGCAACCGGGCCGAAGATTTCTTCGCGAGCGATGCGGGCACTGTTATCGACGTTATAGAAGATAGTCGGCTGCACATAATAACCCTTCGCTAACTTGTCAGCACGCCCGCCGCCAGCGGCTACTTTGGCTTCCTTCTTGCCAATCTCGAGATACGAACAGACGCGGTCGTATTGCTCTTTCGACACCAAGGCTCCCATCTTCGTCTCGCGTTCCAGCGGCGGACCAATCTTGATCTTCTTCGCTTTCTCCGCCATGGCCTCAACAAACTTGTTGTAAATCGACTTCTGCACCAGGATGCGGCTGCCGGCCGAACACACTTCTCCCTGATTGATGAAGACGCCAAACAGCGCCCCATCAATGGCGGCTTCGAAGTCGGCATCGGCAAAGAAGATGTTGGGCGACTTGCCGCCCAGTTCAAGCGTTACGCGCTTCACGGTATCGGCGGCTTCTTTCACAATGATCTTGCCCACAGCGGCCGACCCGGTAAAAGCAATCTTGTTCACGTCCGGATGCCTGACCAGAGGCGAGCCGCAGCTTTCGCCAAATCCAGTGACCACGTTGACCACGCCCTTCGGCAGGCCGACTTCGTCAAACCACTTCGCTAGTTCAAGCGCGGTAAGCGGCGTTTGCTCCGCTGGCTTGAGCACACACGTGCAACCCGCAGCCAGCGCCGGAGCCAGTTTCCACGCGGCCATCATCAAGGGATAATTCCAGGGAATAATCTGCCCGGCAACGCCCATCGGTTCTTTCAGCGACAGGCTCATTGCATTGTCGGGAACAGGATTCACGTAGCCAACCACCTTCGTAGCCAGCCCGCCGTAGTATTCGAAGCAAGTCGCCACGTCGTTGATGTCGAACTCAGCCTCCACAATCGGCTTGCCCGAGTTACGGCATTCGAGTTCGGCGAGCATGGGCAGGTTCTGGCGTACCTTTTCGGCGAGGCGGAAGAGAATGCGGCCACGTTCCTGCGCCGTAGTAGTCGCCCACGGACCTTCTTCAAACGCGGCTTTGGCAGCCGCGACCGCGCGGTTCACATCGTCCGCGTTCGCGTCGGGCACCTGAGCGATAACCTCTTCGGTCGAAGGATCGTAGACGGGAAACGTTTTAGCCGACTTACTCGCGACCCACTCGCCGTTGATCAGCATCGAATAGGTCTTGACATCAGTTGTAACTCCTCCAGGCATAAGTCCTCCAAGCAGTGATTCTATTCGACTATTACCGCCTGTGCTTCTTTCAGTCGCCCGTACACGAAAAAGAAAAATGCGGCCAGTACCAGGAAAAACAACGTAAAGCCAAACATCTTCGCTTCGTATCTCCAGACCGAAGTAATCTGTTTGGCCGGAAAGAACGCCAACACGATTCCCAGCGTCGTGGTCACAAAGCCGCAGAATCCGGAAACCATCAATGTGCCGCGACTGTAGCGCGCACCGGCCAAGTCGCTGCCGAAAGCAAACTTCAGCAGCGCCGCAAACACGTAAAGGAACGGCACCAACTGCAGGACCACCGCCAGCGAGAGCATCGTCTGGAAAGCTTCCTGCACGCCGCCCGATGCGTAGAAATTGATGACGATCAATACCAGCGATACGATCGCCTGCACGATGAGCGCCGCGTATGGAGTCGCGTACTTCGGATGTACTTTCCCCAGCCACGATGGCATATAGGAATCCAGGCCGGCGACAAAGGGAATGCGCGCCGATCCGCCCATCCACGCCGAGCCAATCCCAGCGATCGAGAGACTCAGCATGAGCGCGAATGGAGTGATAATCCACGCCACGCCAACTTTGCCGGCCATATGGCTGACCGCCTGCACGATGCCCTGCAGCACGCTGATGTCGTTCTTGCCGACCGCAACTAGCAGGGTCAGCGTCGCTCCGATATAAAGGAACCCGGAGATCACGCCGCCCCACGCCACCGCACCGGGCAAGGTTTTCTGCGGATCCCGGATTTCGTCGCCCATCACCGAAGCAAGTTCAAGCCCGACCAAGCCGAAGCAAATCACACCAAAAGAATTCAGAACAAACCTGGGATCCGGCGGAATATGAAAATCGGCGGCGGTGACGGTCGTACCAAACCGCGACCAGACCGTGGCTCCGAGCCCGATCAGAACCGCTGCCGCTACAAAAGTTCCAATCGCACCCAGATTGTTAAGCCATTTCCCGACTCCCAATCCCACGATGTTCACCACCGTCAGCAGCGTCAGCAGCGCCAGAGATGCGGTCATCGCAAAATTCTTGTTGTCGGCGAGCCCGGCATGGCCCGGGCCCATGGCAAACACAGTTACTCCAACGAAATACAGCATCACAGTGGGGACATACAGCATGTTATTCGTCCAGTAACACCATCCGGAGAGAAAGCCGTGAAAATCGCCGAACACTTCTTTTGCCCATAAATACACGCCGCCCTCGCCCGGATAGCGATGCGCGAGTTCGATCACCGCGATCCCCTGCGGCCAGAAAAACAGAAGCAGCGAGATGATCCAAAGCCAGACGGTCACGCCCCCGTTGGCGGCAATGCTCGGAACCACGTTGAGATTGAAAACGGCAACGACAAACAACAACACCAGGTCAAAGCGTCCAAGGACGCGCTTTAAGTGCGGCTGGTTGGGATCGGAAATCATCGGGTCATCGGGTCATCGGGTGATCGGGCCATCTACCGTCCGGATCTCGGATTTTCTATCACCCGATGACCAGATGGCCAGATGACCCGATCCCGTCAGTGTGCTGCTACTGCTTCCATGCGCTCGTGCTGCGCTGCTGCCAGCGACTCGGCGATGTCGGCAAATACCGCCAGGTGCTTGTCAATGTCGGCCTCGGTGTGCTGCACCGAGATCGTCCACTGCTCGTCCCACCAGTAGGGCTGGCACATCACGCCGCGATTTACCATACCGAACCAGTAATGGCGCCACAGGTCCACGTCAATCGGCAGCCAGTCGCGGTAGTTACGAATCTCCTTCGGATAGAGCATCAGCGCGCCGTTCGCTCCCGCACTCGCGATGTAGCTTTGCAAACCAACTTTTGCGATGGTCTTCTTATATCCGGCGACCAACTTGTTACTGAGCTTTTCTATGTACGTGTAGTTGGCCCGGTTAAGCACCTCGCGGAACATTGCCAGACCCGCCGCCATTGAAATCGGATTCGTGTTGTAAGTGCCGCCGTGGAAAACCTTGTGATCGGCGATCAGGTTCATGACCCGTTTGTGCGTACCGAAAGCCGCCAGCGGGAATCCACCGCCAATCGACTTCGCCAGGCAGATCATATCGGGCGTCACCCCAAAGTATTCGGAAGCGCCGCCCCAACACAGCTTTGCGCCGGTCTTGACTTCATCGAAGATCAGCAGTGCGCCGCGCTGGTCGCAGAGCGCCCGCAGTCCCTCCAGAAATCCCTTCTGCGGCATGCAGAGCCCGACGTTCATCATGATCGGCTCAAGAATCACCGCCGCGATCTCATTCGGATTCTCCCGGAAGCGCCGCTCCACGGTTTCCAGATCGTTAAAGGTCGCAATCGGTACGTTGGCGAGGCTTGCTTTCGGCACGCCGGCTCCGCCCGACACCGGCTTCGGATTCTTGATATCGCCCAAATCGTCGCCGGGCGGGTGCGGCTTCACGCTGACTAACGCCGCATCGTGCAGGCCGTGGTAACCGCCCTCGAACTTGATGATCTTGTCGCGTCCGGTAGCGGCGCGGGCCAGACGAATGCAGTGCATGGTGGCTTCGGTGCCGCTGTTGCCGAAGCGGCACATCTCGACCGGAAACCGCGTGCAGATTTCTTCCGCCAGTTCCCACTCCATGTTGTGCGGCATGCCGTAGGCGGTGCCTTTGTGCAGGCGCGCTTCCACCGCCTTAATCACCGCCGGATGCGAGTGGCCCGCCATGAGCGTGCCGAAACATAGATTGTGGTCGAGATATTCGTTGCCGTCGAGATCGCGGAACTTACTGCCCGAAGCTTCCGACACGAAGATCGGATACGGTTCGTATGCGCGGTAATTGCTGGCCACGCCCAGGGGCAGGCGCTTCAAGTTCTTCTTATACGCTTCGGCGGACTTCGGAGTACGGCGCTCGAACGTGTCGAGCTCTTTTTGCAGTGCGGGGTACATCGAGATTCTCCAAAAAGCTCAGGCCGGGTAGGCCATTAGATTGGGCCCGGGCGGCCGAAACCGCCCGGGGATATAGATATTCTAGAACGAAAACTTCAAAGCAAACTGAATCTGGCGCGGTTCCCGGGTGTGCGTCACGCGGCCGAAATCCGGCCCGTCACTGAGATTGCCATCCGGGTTCAGGAATTGCGAGTGGTTGAAAATGTTGAAAAATTCAGCCCGGAACTCGGCGTGTACGGTTTCGCCAATCGGGATACCCTTCTGCAGCGACATATCAAAGTTGTTGATGCCGGGTCCGCAGCAGATCGTACGCGGCCCACCCAAAGATCCCAACGGCGGATCCTGGATCGGGCACACACCAGAAGCCGGATTGCAAAAGTAATAGTTATTGTTGTTTCTGGGATTCAGGAAATGGACCGGACCCGTCTCCACCGGCCGTCCCGGCGCCTCGAAGCCGCTAGTGTCATTTTCGAGTTCCTGATCGTCCAGGGTCTGCATACGAATCGGGAACCCTGACTGGAAGCTGGTGATACCCGAAACCGCCCAGCCGTCCAGGAGTTGCCCCTTTGCTCCGCTGTACTTGGGGACGGGAATCTGCCACAAATAGCTGATCACCAGTCTGTGCTTAGCGTCGAACAGCGACAAAGACCGGTTGCAACTGAAGTTGTTCAACACCCCGTTGCAGATCGGCTTCAGTGCGTTTTCAAAACTGGAGGCGTCGTCAATAGACTTGCTGAAGGTATAGGCAATCTCGAACTGCAATCCATTCGAGAACCGCCGCTCCAGCGAGGCCTGCAAAGAGTTGTAGGCGGAATTCGCGATCGTATCCTGCGCGTAGATGCTGCTGAAAACGGGGATTCCATCCAGCGGGCAACCGCTCCCGGTGATGGGATTACAAGAGGGCGAAGAGTAAGGCCGCAGGCCCACCAGCGTAATCGGAGTCGGATTGGGCCCGGTCACTACGGGTGTCGGACCATAGGGCAAATGCAAGGTTACGCCGGCGGGGATCTCGTTAGCGGCAATGTTGAAGCCGCTGTCCCCAAAAAACGGCCCGCAGGCGAGGTTCGGGTCACCGGTAAGGTTGGAAATATTTTGCAGGTCAAGGCAGGTCTGTGCGTTCGCCGGGCTCAGATCGTGGGTGGCCAGCAAGCGATGTCCCTGCGAGCCCACGTAGCCGACAGTAAGGACTGTGTCCTTGAACACTTCACGCTCAATGCCAAGGTTGTACTGCTCGGTGTACTGCGCCCGGAGGTTCGGCTGTAACTCTCCGAAGAGCACGATGGGACGAAAGGCCGACCAATCGATTGACGTACCATGTGCGGGGTTGAGAATGCTGCCGAAAGGATTCGGAAGCACTCCTTGCCCCGTTCCGCCTGATGCGACGGTCCCGCAGGGCAACGTACAGTTCTGCAGAACGAACGGCGTGTTGAAGAATCCTTCCGTAATAGTCGTGCTGCCACCGAACGGCGGTTCCGCCTGGAACTGTTCCAGCACCAACTGCTCGATCGGGTTGTAGAAAAGTCCAAATCCACCCCGAATCGTCATCTTGCCGTTCTTCCCCGGGTCCCAGGCGATACCAATGCGCGGCGCAAAGGACTTGTAATACGACTTGGTCAAACCTTTGGGAACGCCGGCATCTCCCGGCACTACAAGACCCAGCGGGAAAACGGCATTCGCTGGACCCGTGGGACTGCAGTCATTACTTCCATACAGTGCGATTTGGTTGGGATCCGTCAGCTGACAGGGATAGGTGGTCGTTGCCTGCCCGGGACGGAAAGTCTGATAGCGCCCGCCCGCGTCATAGAAAGGTTGGTTGTACTCCCAGCGCAGACCGTAGTTGAGAGTTATATTCGGCTTAACCTTCCAACTGTCTTGCGCGAACAAATATAAGGCGTTCCCGCGCACATCCTCTGAGTTTGTGGACCCAATCAAGTCCGTATCGGGGATCCCCATGAGGTAATTGGGAAACAGATTTGAAGAGCCATCGCTATTCCGCACCGAAATGAAGTCACTCAATCCTCCGCCAGAGTAGGCGTAGTCTCCCTGCGGAGCGAAGTACAACGTCTGCAGGAATCGCTGAATTCGGAAATCGACGCCAAACTTCATGGTGTGGTTGCCCTTCACCTTGGTGAGGTTGTCCGAAAACTGATAAGTGTTGCCGATCTGCGGCAACTCGCCCTCGAAGTCATTACCGATCGTGAAACCTCCCGAGACGTCGATGTCGGGTACGCCTTCGTGCTGTGCCCCCAGTGCCGGTCCCGGCGTAATGCCAATCTTGGGATCGGAAGTGATGATGTTCGGCGTGTCTGTGGTGCCGGTGAAGCAAATCGACTCCTTAACACCGTTGACCACGATGGACAGGGGCGGATTGCACGAATCTTGCACCAGATGGTGGTTCTGTGGAGACAAGAACGTGCCCTGGCCCTCCCGGAAGTAAGTAATCCGGGCTTCATTCACCACCGTCGTGCTCAGAGTCCAGGTATGGCTTATATTCACCTGCTGCGACCGCGTCTTGTTGAGGTCGCCGAAGCCGGGCAAGAGGTTAGTGGACTCCGCCTGGAATTTCGTAAAGGGTTCCGCATCATATGCATCGTTGAAGTAGTAGTACACGCTCAGGTTCTGACGATCATTGATGTGGTGATCCAACTTGACCGTGAACTGATTCTCGCGCTGCTGGGCATGGGGAATGGATTGAAAGATATTGGAGGTATTGGAGAGGTTTGTGCAAGTCGGATCCGCGTTGGGACAAGGCACGTACTGTTTCATCAAGTTAAACGCAACTGGATCAAAACACGAGGTCGGTATCTGGCTATTGGGGAAGATGGACGTCCAGGGCGTTCCTACCGTCGGCATGACACCGCCGGCGCTGGCGATTGCGGCCGCACAACTCAGAGGGTTGCCGTTACCGGCGGGCCGGTTTTGCAGAATCCCCGCTAGCGCGTCGGAGCTTAACGTCGGAACCGTCGGGGGCTGGGGAGGAGGATTGATGATTGTTGTAAACGGCGATTGCGAAAAATCTCCGTTGCGCTCGGCGGCCGTTGGCACCACGGTCGGATCGCCGACGATACCCTGCACGACGCGGCGTCCGTCATAGGAGGCAAAGATGAACGTGCGATCCTTCTTGATGGGGCCGCCAAAAGTTGCACCGAACTGATTTTGTTTATTGTCGGGCGTGGCCGGGTCCAGGAATCCTTTGGAATCGAGCACGTCGTTGCGGAAGAATTCGTAGAAGCTCCCATGCAATTGATTGGTGCCGGACTTGGTCACGACATTGATCACGGCTCCGGAGTTGCGGCCGTATTCGGCATCGAAAGTATTGGAGAGCACACGGAACTCCTCGATGCTGTCGGGCGAAGGCTGAATTGCGGGTCCATTGACAAACAAATCGTTGCCGTCTCCGCCATTCACGCTGAAGTTGTTGGAGCGCCCGCGACCGCCGTTTACCGAAACCGCTCCCGCCGTGTTACTGCCATAAAACAGATCGGAACCGCCGACCCCCTGCACACCCGGCTGCAACTGGAGCAACTGATAGGTATCGCGCGAATTGAGCGGCAGGTTCGAAACCTGCCGCGCATCCATCACCGCGCCCAGCTGCGTGCTCGTCGTATCCACGATTGGCGCTTCGGACGTCACTTCCACCGTTTCTTTGGTCTCGCCGATCTGCAGGACGCTGTTCAGCGTGATCACCTGGTTCAGGTCGACCATGATCCCCTTACGTTCGTTCGTCTTGAATCCCGTCAAATCGAAGGAGATCGTGTAGGTGCCGACCGGAACTTGCGGGAAGCCGTACTCACCGCTGTCGTTGGTCTGAGTATCGCGGCTCACTCCGGTCGCTTCGTTGGTGGCGGTGACTTTCACTCCCGCCAGCACGGCGCCGCTGGAGTCGGAGACACGGCCGAGGATGCGTCCGCCGGTGCTCTGGGCAGACAGGAGCGTGGAGCAGATCAGGCACAGGCTCAGGACCGAACTCAGAGAGATGAGCCAGCAGGACATCCGGGACGGCTTTCGCATTGCTAGGGAACAAACCGGCATACAGATCCTCCAGATCTCGGGGGGCAAATTTGTTAGATCCGATTCAGCTTGCGCGCACCACAAACCTTGCTATAATCGCGCAAGGTTAGAGATTCCGCAGCCTTCTGTCAAGCGGAAAAGTGCATTTCCCACGCCGCGACCAGCAGGCATATTCGGAGATCATGTCGAGCGACGCCCAAGTTTATCTCAAAATCGGTGACGTGGCCCGCCTGGTAGGGATTTCTCCGTCGGCGATCCGAGGATGGGAAACTCTGGGGCTGACTCGCCCCCAGCGCACCCAGAGCCGCTATCGCATTTACACCAACGATGACGTGCGCGTACTGAAAAAAGCGCGCTACCTGCGCAAAGTTCGCGGACTGAACGCTGCTGCCATCGTGCAAATGCTGAAGCGCGAGGGCGCCATCAAACCTGCCCCCGGCAGCGGCACCACTTCGATCGGCCCGCGACTGCGGCGGTTGCGCACTCAGCGCGGCCTCAGCCTCGCTGAAGTCGCTTCGGCGGCGGGAGTGTCGATTGGCTTCCTGAGCGCGCTCGAACGCTCGCAGATGAGCGCCTCCGTCGGCACCCTGCGCAAGTTGGCACGCTTCTACCGCACCAACATCCTTGAGTTTTTCGATACGACGGAATCGGATGCCCGATTGGTGCGCCCGCTCAAGCGCAAGGTGCTCGAAGCCGGTCCGGGCGTGCGCATGGAGCTGCTCGCCTGGGGCAACAAGGTAATGGAGCCCCACTTGTTCCGCATCGCGCCTCAATCTGGCAGTGGCGAGCCCTACGCCCACGAAGGCGAAGAGTTCCTCTTTGTGCTGCGCGGAGAGCTGCAGATCGCTCTCGCCAGCGAGGAGTACCATCTGAAGCGCGGCGACAGCTTTTATTTTGAGAGCGCCACGCCGCATCACTGGAGAAATCCCGGCCGCAGCGAGACCTGGCTCTTGTGGGTCAACACGCCGCCGACTTTCTGAAGCCGGGAACGTTGAAGAGGGTCAAACCTTCCGTGGCATCTACGTTTTTGATCGTTGAGGGAGAATAACTAATGTTGCGTAAATCAATATTCGCCCTGTTCGCCGTCTTACTGATCCTGTTCTGCGCATCCTGCACCAGGAAGACTCCCACCCTGAACCTGCTGGTATGGGAAGGCTACGCCGATCCTGCTTACGTCAAGGCTTTCGAAGAGCAGAACCACTGCAAGGTATCGGCTTCCTACATGGGATCGAGCGACGAACTCGTCGCCAAACTGCGCGGTGGCAGCTCGGGCAACTACGACGTGATTTCTCCATCGAGCGATGTGGCCACCATGATCGCGACCTCCGCTCTGGCCGCGCCGCTCGATCTCGGCAAACTGCCCAGCTACGGCCAGCTTTCACCGCAACTCACCTCGTTGTCGCTGGTCCGGGTGAAGGGCGAGGTCTATGGCGTGCCGTTCATGTGGGGACCAGACCCGATGATCTACGACACTACCGCGTTCCCAAAACCTCCCGAAAGCTGGAACGTGATGTGGGATCCAAAGCTCAAGGGAAAAATTTCCGTGTGGGACGATCTTTCCACCGTCTATATGGCGGCGCAGGTGCTCGGCTACGACAAGCCCGATCCAGGGCATCTCTATAACTTGAGTGATGAGGAACTCGACGCCGTCAAAAAGAAACTGGTGGAGTTGAAGCCGAACATTCGCAAGATCTGGTCCACGGGCGGCGAGCTCACCAATCTTTTCCAGAATCACGAAGTAGTGATCGCGATGGGCTGGCCACTTATGACTAACCAGCTGCGCAAAAGCAATTTTCCCGTGGGCGAGACTATTCCTAAAGAAAACACCACCGGCTGGATCGATCACCTCATGATCGCTGCCGGCAGCGAAAACAAAGATCTGGCCTACAAGTTTCTCGAGTTCATGATCGAGGCGCAGACGCAGAAAAAGGTCACCGAAGTGACCGGCTATACGCCAGCAAATCCGCGGGCCGCGCAGTACATGACGCCGGAAGAAGTGAAGAACTTGCACCTCGACGACGTGGACAATTACCAGCGGCGGCTTTATTTCTGGCAGAATGTTCCGCGCCGCGCCAAGTACAACGAAATCTGGAACGAAGTAAAAGCAGCGCAATAATGTGAAGCGCGGGCGCCCTCGCCCGCGTGCAAGCAGCTCCGAACTGAAAGCCATGGCAACGACGTCAGAACCCGCAGTCGCAACCAGCCGGCAGCCAAGCTCTGCACCGCTGCTTTCCATCCGCTCCGTAGCCAAGCATTTCGGCAAGAACATCGTGCTGCGAGACATCTCGCTAGAAATTGCCGAAGGCGAATTCCTGACCATCCTCGGCGAGAGCGGTTCAGGCAAAACCACCCTGTTACGAATTCTTGCCGGCTTCGAGCAATCCACCTCCGGAGAAGTCTGGATGTCGGGCGAGCGCCTCGACACCGAGCCTCCCTATCGCCGCCGCGTCAATACCGTCTTCCAGAGTTACGCTCTGTTCCCACACATGACCGTCGAACAGAATGTTGGCTATGGATTGGCAATCGCCAGACGTCCGGCCGCAGAAATTCAATCACGCGTCGCCGAAGCGTTGGAAAAGGTCAAGATGTCCGCCTATGCCAAGTCGAAGCCGTCGAAGATCAGCGGCGGACAGCAGCAACGCATCGCACTCGCCCGCGCCCTGGTGAATCGCCCGCGCCTGCTGCTGCTCGATGAACCGCTCTCCGCGCTCGACGCCAACTTGCGCCGCCAGATGCAGGTCGAACTAAAAGCGCTGCAGCGCGAGGTCGGCATCACTTTTATCTTCGTCACGCACGATCAGGAAGAAGCGATGGTGATGTCCGACCGCATCGCCTTGTTGCGCTCGGGTGAACTCGAGCAGGTTGCCAGCCCGCGCGAAATTTATAACCGGCCCGCGACCTCCTACACCGCACAATTCATCGGACACACAAATTTATTGCGCGCCGACGTTAGCCACGGCACAGCCAAGAGCGGCGCGCTGCAGTGGCCCACTTCCCTGCCCGACGGCGCGACCCTATTCTCGCTGCGTCCGGAGTGCATTCGCCCGGCGACCGCCGTGCCAACAAGTAACGCAACGGTTCGTTTTCGCGCCAAGCTTCGCGACCAGGCTTTCCACGGCGCCACCGACCTGCTGCGCGTCGAATCCGACGGCGGACTGATCCTCACCATCCGCACTGCCAGCCGCGACCTGCCCAATTCCCAAGCTCCGCTGGAGTTCGAATTCGATGCCGCCGATGCCATCCCGGTTCGCGCGACCAGTCTCGGCTCCAATCCTGATTTCGAGGACCGACCCTGATGTTTTCCCGCGCCTACCGCACCGCCATCACCGTCCCCCCGCTGGCGTGGGTCGCCGTGTTTCTGCTGGTGCCTTATCTGCTGATGTTTTGCTACAGCTTCTGGTCGGTCTCCGAATCGCAGGCCATCGTTCATTTCTGGAACCTCGACAACTACCACGAACTCCTGACCAAGCCCGTTTACTGGGAGACGTTGCTGCGTTCCATGTGGATCGCCGCCCGCGTGATGTTCTTTTCCATGCTCCTCGGATACCCGCTGGCTTACTTCCTCTCCTTCCACGCCGGCGGCAGAAAAGACCTCTACTATCAGCTAGTAATCATTCCGCTGTGGGTGAGTTATC
This sequence comes from Terriglobales bacterium, assembly GCA_035272625.1. Lineage (GTDB taxonomy): Bacteria > Acidobacteriota > Terriglobia > Terriglobales > Acidobacteriaceae > Acidiflorens. The sequence goes on from DATEQN010000059.1 coordinate 50,869, forward strand.
TGGTCCGCGCCTACGCCTGGAAGACGATTCTAGGCACTGACGGCGTCCTGAACACGCTGCTGCAATATGTCCACCTAACCAAGCATCCGCTCGACTTCCTGCTCTACAGCCCGTTCGCCGTCGTACTTACATTGACGCACATCTATACTCCTTTCACGTTCCTGCCGATCTACGCGTCGCTCGAACATATTCCGCGCAATCTGGTAGAAGCCTCGCACGATCTAGGAGCGACGCCCGCGCAAACCTTCTGGCGCGTAATCTTTCCGCTCTCCATTCCCGGAGTGTTAGCCGGCGCAACCTTCGCCTTCGTCCTCAGCCTGGGAGACTTCCTGGCGCCGCTCTTGCTAGGAGGCCCCAGCGGCATCATGATCTCGAACATCGTGGTCAGCCTTTTCGGTGCGGCTTATAACTGGCCGCTCGGAGCCGCCATCTCGCTGTGCATGCTGGCGCTGGTGCTCGGACTGATCTTCTTCTCGGAGCGACTAGAGAAGAAGTGGAGCTTCTCGTGAGCGCGACTTCTTCAAACCCAGGCTCGTTAATAAAAGGCCCGCGCTGGCTAACCGCTCACGCCCTAGCCGTCTTCGCCTTCCTCTACCTGCCCATCGTCATCCTCATCCTTTATTCCTTCAACGGACAAGGCGTAGGAGGCTTCCCGCCACGCGACCTAACCCTGAACTGGTACCGCATCCTATTCAGCGACGCCCCCATCTGGGATTCGGTCTTCAACAGTTTGCTGGTCGCCTTCGCGGCCATGCTGATTGCTCTGGCCTTCGGAATCCCCGCCGCGCTCGCACTCGATCGCGCTCAGTTTCCCGGCAAGGCTCTGTTCCGCCGCTTGGTTCTATTGCCGCTGATTCTGCCCGGCATAATTACCGGTCTGTCGCTACTAATGCTCTTCCGAGTAGGAGAAGTAAAACTAAGCCTGCTAACCATAGTTTTAGGACACGGCACCGCGCTAATCTCCGTAGCCACCACCGAAGTCTTCGCCGGTTTGCAAAAACTAAACCGAGCCCAGGAAGAAGCCTCGCTAGACTTAGGAGCGACTTACTGGCAAACCTTCTGGCGCATCACCGTCCCCAATCTGAAGCTCTCCATTATCGGAGCGGCGCTGCTGATCTTCACTCTCTCCATGGACGAAATCGCCGTAAGCTTCTTCCTGATCGGCCGCGACAACACGCTCCCGCTAGAAATCTGGGGACGTCTCCGCCGAGGCATCACTCCCGAGATCAACGCCATCTCCACCATCATCTTTGTGTTTTCCTTGTTTGCGATCGTGTTCTGGTATCGCCTGCGTACGCGGGCGGAAGGAACTCCGGAGATCGTCGCGGAGTTGGTCGAAACTGCGCAAATCAATTCCAAGTTGTCATCCTGAGGGAAGCAGAAGGGACACCTACATTCTTACGCTGGCAGTGCGGCGTCGCTGTCGCCAGCAGCCGAAGGCGGAATCTGCTCCAGCCTCTGTCGGAAGTACTCCTTCCAACTTTCAGGTAATGCTGCAACTCGGAGGGCACGCTGCACCCAAGCTACATCAGCATCGCTATATCTTTTCTCCGCATACAAGCGGGTGATTTCCGAAACCGGGACTCCAATCGGATCGCGGCCGAAAACCCTCATCTCATCGCCGGCGCCGACCTCTCCCTCGCGCGTAACGGCGAGATAGAAACCCGTTCGGCGGCTTAGGAAAAATCGTTTTACGATGTCGTCGGCCTCAAATCTCACCCCAAGTTTGTAGCAAGGGAGGCGGGGCTGGGTCACAACCACTTCCGCCGAACCGACCGACAACCGATCGCCAAGATGGACCGACTCTTCCAACAAGCCATCGAGGGTGAAGTTTTCCCCAAAGATGCCCAGGGGCAAGTCCCGGTCGGGCAACTCTTTTTCCCAGTATTCGTAGTGTGCCAGGGGATAGCAGTAGACGGCCTTGTATTCTCCGCCATGAACCCTGAGATCCGCTTGACGATCGCCATCCAAATTAAGCTTGCGCAAAGCGACGCGGCCCTCCACCGGTTGTTTGTAGATAGCCGTAGTTACGTTTCTTCCCCGCCACATTACATCGCGGGGCAGCCCGATATTCACCGAGATGAGCTTCATTTGCCCGCTCCCCATCCGCCGCGTGCACCGAACAGCCGACACTATCCAACTCCGCCTTGTTTGCGCTGCTCACGCAAAGTTCGGAGCGCCGGCTCTCTGCCCAGTCTGCGCTCGATGATCTCCAGCGGGACAAGTTCGTCCTCGCCATTTTCGAGCCGCGCCTTGGCAGCATCGTAGGCCTTAACGTCGGCGAGCATTTCCGCGTCTTCCATAACCTCTCTAGTGTAGCGTAGCGCCTTTTCTCCTCACATTTTGTTCGTACGGCCATCACAGACCTGCACCACCGGGAACCATTCAGGCATGTGAGCGGCCGCGACGTCGCCATCGCCGCCTCCGTGCCTGATCAGAAAGTGGCAGCTCAGAAGCGCAAGCTCAGAAGTGGAAGATCAGATCGCTAGCCGCCGTAAACTGATTGTGCTTTCGCCCGTTGTCGTAGGCCTTCTGATCCCAAGCGCGCTCAAAACGCAGCTCCGGACGCAGTTGCACGGTCGTGCCGATCCAATGGCACCACATGATCGTGTTCTCTGAGTATTTGGTCGCATAGCCCGTGCGCTGGCCTTTTTTGTCGTCGAGAAAGTCGCTGCGGAACGACAGGAAGTTATGCACTGAGAGTTCCTTCTGCAGGAAATTGACTATGGCGTATTCGGGAGCGGTGCAACGTTGCTCTCCCGGCAAGCAGTACGCGGCATTCGCGCCGGTTTCCGGCTTGATATCGCCTCCGAAAGCAGGCACGTCGCGCTCATACATGTACCAGGACTCGGTGGCCATGTGCACCGTCTTCGAGAACTTGTGATACCAGGTCGCGTCATACTGCTGCAGATTGTTGTACGCGTACTTGGCGTCGTTGATGCCATTGGCGCAGACATAAACATTGTCATTCACCGACTTAGTCGTATAGCTCGCGCAGACCGTACCGGAAGGCTTCGCATCCGGCGTCCACGGGGCAACGTCGTGGCCGACGGTAATGCCGAGTTGCACCAGCCACTGGTCGTTCAGCTTGACGGTTGCGATCAGGCCAGTGTCGGTAAAGGGGTCGATCGCATAGAGCAGCGAGTGGCTGAAGATGTAGTTGTTCGGCGCCAGTTGCGCTTCGATGCCGGGCACGGAGATGAAGCGGCCTAGCCTCAGATTCATCCCTTGCGCTACTTGTGGAATGTAAACATCGACATATTCGAGGGTAGGATCAAAGCCGTATTCATGATGATCGTTGAGCAATTGGCCGCTCAGATAGCCCTTCCCGGTCGTGAAGCGATAATCCGTGCCGTAGAGGGCAGTCAGGTGGTAGCCCCAGTCGATGTGATCGCGTTGCACGGAATCGGGCAGGCGCTCGGCGTAGAAGACGAATTGATTCAGCTCAAAGCGGTTGGCGTAGTCATCGTTCGCCTCGGGCGCATTGCTGTTTGTGGAGGTGCTGAAGTTTAGCGTTGGATCGAGCCATCCATAGAGCTTGGTGCGGCTGCGGGCCTGGTTGATGGCGGTCATCAGCGGATAACTGTTCGTGTCCGGCTCGCCAATCACCGGCGAACCACCGTATGACCAATCGGAATTGGGGAAGGGCGGCGAATCGAGCGGCGACGGCAGGCCGCGTCGCGCTGGAGCCGGCGACGAGGCGGTCGAGGAAGCCGGCGGCGACCAGTCCTGGCGGTAGAACTCGGCCCAGCGGGCGAAGAAGCCTTTTGTGTCGCGAATGCTTGGCGTCGGAGCTTCGGGTAGCGGAGATGTCTCTTTATCCGCCTGTTGTGCGTGACAGAGACTGCACGACAAGAACATTGCGCCTGCGAATAGAAGGAAAAATTGGCCGAGGCGCGAGCTATTGATTGGGCGCATGAAATGTCGAGCCACTTAAGTCTACATGCGCCCTCGCCTGGAGAGCCGAGGCACAGTTTCCCTTGACCGCAGGCAAACAGCAGGTCCTTCGCTTCGCTCAGGATGACAAATTTAATAAATAGGGTGAGAAACTGAGACAAACTAATTAAGACGTAGCAATCAGCCTCGCGAACGTCCGCCATAGTAAAGTAGTAGCAAGCCCCAATTTGCAGGGCTGAGGAGTTTTCGATCTGAATCCGAGTATTCGCAACATCGCCATCATTGCCCACGTGGACCACGGCAAGACCACGCTGGTTGACGCCATGCTCCGGCAGAGCGGCACTTTCCGCGACAACGAGACCGTCGCCGAGCGCGTCATGGACTCAAACGATCTGGAACGCGAGCGCGGCATCACGATTCTTGCCAAGAATACGGCAGTGTTCTATGCGGGCGTGAAAATCAATATCGTGGACACGCCCGGTCACTCCGATTTTGGCGGCGAAGTGGAGCGGGCGCTCAAGATGGTCGACGGCGTCATGCTCTTGGTCGACGCGAGCGAAGGGCCACTGCCGCAGACTCGTTACGTGCTTAGCAAGGCGCTTGAAGCTAACCTGCAGCCGATTCTCGTCATCAACAAGATCGACCGGCCCGACGCGCGTCCGCAGGAAGTTCTCAACGAGGTCTACGACCTCTTTATTGATCTCGACGCCAAAGAAGAGCAGCTGGATTTCCCTATCCTCTATACGAACGCCAAGGCAGGAACGGCTGCCGTGCATCAGGGAGCGGCGGGCGAGGATCTGCGTCTTCTGTTTGAGGCGATTGTCGATACCATTCCCGCGCCGCAAGGAGACGCGAACGGCCCGCTTCAGATTCTCGTCGCGAATCTTGATTACAGCGACTACCTCGGACGCCTCGCCATTGCCCGCGTTTTTTCTGGAACGATGAAGACTGGAGAAGACGTTGCTATCGCCAAGCGCGACGGCTCGTTTCACAAAACCAAAATCACCAAGCTCTTCAGCTTCTCCGGACTCAAGCGCACCGACATAACGGAAACATCGCTCGGCGACATCATTGCCGTCGCCGGCGTTGAAGGCATCACGATTGGCGAAACCATTACCAGTGCGGAGAATCCCGCGCCGCTTCCGCCTATCGTTATCGATGAGCCGACGATTGCGATGCTGTTCACCATCAACACGTCTCCGTTTTGCGGACGTGAAGGCACGTACGTCACTTCGCGCAACCTGCGCGAGCGGCTGGAGAAAGAGCTGCTCACCAACGTCTCGCTGCGCATGGAAGAAACGGGCAGCACCGACTCGTTCAAGGTTCTCGGCCGCGGCGAGTTGCAGCTTTCGATTTTGATCGAGATGATGCGTCGCGAAGGTTACGAGCTGATGGTCGGCAAGCCTGAGATCGTCACCAAGCACGACAAAGAAACTGGCAAACTGATGGAGCCGGTCGAGCACCTGACCGTCGATATCCCCGAAGAATTCGTCGGGGTGGTCATGGAACACGTCGGCTCGCGCAAAGGCGAAGTCGCCAACATGCATAACCACGGCTATGGCCGAGTGCGGGTCGAATTCCGCGTGCCCAGCCGCGGACTGATTGGCCTGCGCAGCACGCTGCTCACCGACACGCGCGGCACCATCGTCATGAACGCGCTCTTTGATGGATACATCGAATGGCAGGGAGAAATTTCGCATCGTCCGACGGGTGCGCTGATCGCCGATCGGCCGGGGCTCACGACCTCTTACGCTCTCTACAACCTGCAGGAGCGCGGCATCCTTTTCGCTGGGCCTGGCGTGGATGTCTATGAAGGCATGATCATCGGGGAGAACGCGAAAGACACGGATCTTGACGTCAACATTGTGCGCGAGAAGAAGCTGACCAATATGCGCGCCTCAACTTCCGACGAGGCGATTCGGCTGGTGCCTTACCGCAATCTCAATCTCGAACAGGCCATCGAATTTATCGCTGACGATGAGTTTGTCGAGGTCACGCCGAAGTCTCTGCGGCTGCGCAAGAAGATTCTGCAGTCGAATAAACGGAAGAAAGGTTCGCTGGCTGCGGTCGAGGGCTGATCGGCGAAGGGCAACCATTGAGGCTGCCGAGCCCACGATGTACACTTGCATTACCGCAGCGCGCCCGTAGCTCAGCTGGATAGAGCGGCAGCCTCCGGAGCTGTAGGTCGGGAGTTCGAATCTCTCCGGGCGCGCCAGTTTATCTCTTTACCCTTCACTGGATTACCCTTTCCGACCCGTTTCCGGGTGCCGTGAATTTGGGAGCAACTGGGAGCAAAACCCCTTCGACTTTGGCGGCAATCAACCGCTGCGCCTCCGGGATCGGCTGGACATACACGCCCAGCGTGATTCTCGAATCGACATGCCCCAGCTGATTCTGCAGGGCCTTGATGCTCTCCCCGCTCGGGTTTGCCCAGGTTGAGTAGGTATAGCGGAACGCATGCCAACCTACCAGTGGAATCCCGGCCCGCTTGCAAGCCGGAATCAGAACGCGATTGCGGACGTTGTTAGGGTTGAGCGTCGTCCCGCCGACAGTCTTGAAAACAAAATCGTCGAGACCGCTTCCGTGGGGCTTCAGTCGAGCCAAAGCCTCCATCACCAAAGCTCCAACAAAGACCTTACGATTCGATGCCTTGGTTTTTGGTCTTGAAGAGAGGCCGTGGTAGACAGTCTCCGCAACCACCACCACTCCATCCTCAAGATCCACGTAGCGCCAGCGAAGGCCGAAAATCTCCCCACAGCGCAGACCAGACAGAACGGCGAGAAGAGCCATCGTCTGGTAAGGCTCGGGAAGCTCCTTGTACAGCTTCCAAAACTGCTCTGGGGTAAGCGTGAGACGTTTCTTCACATCCTCAAGAGCGGGAACCTGGACACCCTTCACTGGATTGCGTTGTACGTACTCCCACAAAGCAGCGGTCGCAAAGATTTTTGACAACCGGTTCCGAAGCGACAGCACAGTCCTTGATGAAACTCGCTTCGATACCTGGGTGAGAAACATTTGCACGTCCGCTGCTCCAATCTCAGACATCCTCATTTTCCCGAAGAAAGGAATGAGATGCCTGCGAATGAGGTGCCGATAGAGCCGAGCTGTCGAAAACCGGAGCGTGGGCAGAATATTCGGTTCGAATCGCTCCAAGACAAATCGCTCGAATGGAATCATCACCTCGGGTTTGTGTGTGCCCTGGTTGATGGCAGCGAGAAGCTCGGAAAGCTTCCGCTGCGCTTGTCGTTTGCTGAGTTCGCGGACCGGCCCCAACACAACAGAAAGCGCGCGCCGACGACGAGTACCATCTTCGGCGATCACATCCTCCCGGTAGCGGCCAACCCATACCTTTTTTCCTTTCCCTCGTTGAAACAGCCAACCTTGTTGCCAACGCGGTCGAGCCACGGACACGAGGCATTGTAGGGATTCCGAACCCTCGCGCTTCCATGTATCCCAAATGGAATGCTGCATCTGCAATTCGGGGGTTCCGGGGTACGGAGGTCACGTCGTTCGGGAGCATAGCAAGCGTCAGCGGTGAGGGTAGTAGCCCTGGACTCCTTATCTCGATCCTATCGCGGAAGATTCGAAAAAACACAGCCGCTGAAGTACGGTATAGCTCTTGCCAACTGCCTGGGATGATGTAAGCAGCGATGCTCCTCAAGGAATTTCAGGAGATCCTGTCTCGCAAAGCCGGCCGCTTGATTCTCATACATCGTCTCGATTCGCTGAACCTCGCTCCTGCATTCTTGGAGCAATTTGTCCAACTGACTGAGTTTTGCTCGACGTGATTCAACTATCTCCTTCGCCCAGATCCAGTTCTGCTTCGTGGCGGCGTCGTAGCGCTTCCTCAAGTCGCGCAATATTTTCTCTTCCATTCCCAGAGCTCGTTGTGACTTCTCGTGCGCCGCTTGAAGCGTCGAAATCTCAATCTCCGCTGCCTCGCGTAGCGGTGGTTCCGCCTTGCGTAGTTTCTCCCGCGCGACGGTGATACGAGATTGTGTTGTTTGGCACTCCTTCCTGAACCTCAGGCGATTTGAGATGCGCCGGGTGATCTCTGGTTGCAGCGATTTTTGTTGTTTTGGGTCTGCTTCAAGGACAGCCTTGTCGGCCTCCTGGCATTTCTCTAACTGGGAATCGTAAGGTTTCTGTGCGCTGATTAATTTTCGGCGGGCGTATACCAGTGATTTGTAAGTTTTCTGGAGCTCAGGGTGCGTGGCTGTCTTTGCAAATTTATAGAAGACCCCAGGTCTGAGGGAGAATCCCTTCTCACCCTGTGGCCGATAGCCTTCGACAAAATCTTCGTACGAGTATGACTGGTGGAATTGCACAAATTGAACTCGGTCCTTGTCTTCTTCTCCCAAAAGAGCATACGGATGAAAATTCAACCGTGAGATCAGTCGTCTTCGATCACCGGGTCCACCGTTCCTTGGACGACTCACGCGATCCGCTGTGCCACACGATTTACCTCGAGGAACACGAAGGCATCATCCACGGAGTGGTGCAATTCTTCGGTTGCTTCCAGGCATATATCACGCTTTCGGATAAAGCCTCCCGTTCCTACAAAAACGGATTCTTAGCGACGCTCGACCCTACAACCGGCGAAGAGAGATTCCAGGAGATACAGCGCCTAGGGATCGACAAATGGACCGGCAACGATATCGCAGATCAGCTATCGCCGATAAAGAAATTCAACACCTACGCCCGGCAGCGCGGCGCGAAATCTGATGCGTTGGATGTGAGCAGTGTGAGGAGCGAGGATGGTGTCGAGCGCAAAGCAAAATGGTCTATCCCAGGCGTCCCATGGACTGGTGATATTCCGGGCCGCAGGAAATGAGTCGTGCCATCGCTCTTCGAACCAGTAAACCGAGCCAGTTCCCAAGAGATCGGCAACCCGGAAACTGGGTGGCCTGGCTCGTAGTTGACGTAATATCGCGATTTCACTCATTAACCCGGTCGTGGGGCCTCTCCGCCTCGGTTTTGAAATCCCTCAAGACGATTAAGCCAGACACGCCTCCGATCTCCCCTCTGAGAAATCCTGTAATAGAGCACGTTCTCGCTGCGTCGTTCCAATAACCCGAAACGGTGTAGTCGGAGAAGGTAGGAATATGCGGCACGAATCGGATAGAAGCCAGCCAATACCGCCCATTCGGGCGGGGTGAGCCAGTCGCCTTGACGTGCGAATATTTCCAGTGCCTTTTTCTTTAGCTGGTTATAGCGCGGGGAACGAGAATACGGAAAAGTTGTCATAAGCGACTCCCGCGATTACAACTCTCGCATATAGCAAAAACTAGACGATTCGCAACGCGCTGAAAACCGTGGAATTTCAGATTTCGCAAAAGTGCTGATTTTAGCGTCATGTTCTTGTCATATTGCGTTAAACGTGTTTTTTGCTTTTCGGACTGAAATAACCCACCAGCAATATGAGGGCAAGCGTGACAAAGCTGGCAATTAGTTGTGCGCCTGCCTTCCCGAGCGTGTCTTCGCGTGACTGTCCTCCCGTGGCAGCCGAACGGTCTGGAGCTGGCCTCCAAGACGTACTCCCTGCCGCTGGGAGCGCCGTTGGGTGTGAGAACGGCTCGCTGTTTATCCTGATGCCCTCGGGAGGTCTCAAGTGCTCATGGGCAAGCCTTCTGAGAGCCTGGCTGGGCGGGCAGCGCAAGTCAAAGGCGAGGGTCTGAACCAATCCCCTCGGCAGGGTCAGCGAGATCCGTTCGTAACCGGAGCCGGGGTCGGGCGGTAGCGGGTGAGGGTTGCGAAGGAATTGGGTTAGCCAGGAACGCATCTCGGCGGAGCTGAGGTGTCCGGCCATCAAATCAGGAATGCGGAATGTGAAGGTTGCCATAGTCAAATGAGATACGATATCGGGAAGCGTTCTACTCGTGCTCGAAACATATTGCAGCGCGAGGGTCGGGGAGCTTCTAATGATGGAAGAGCTGGTAGTAAAGGCCTTCGTCCACGTCTTGGGCGAAGGGCTCGCCAGGCTTGACCTTTGGTGCCTCCGCACATTCGGGCATCCACTGAGTGGCAGGATGAACAAGCTTGAGATCCAAACCCTCTTCCACGGAAACACCAAAGATCAGGATCAAATCTGATCTGTGTTTTTATTCCACACGGAATCGCACGGAGAATACCGAACAGTCGGTTATTGTCCGAAAACCGCTCACATCCCAAGTTAAATTGTTGATCTAAACAGGCAGGCCAAGGGCGGAATTTTTCAAAAAGCCGCCGCTCATCCGACAGGCTGCATCTCAAACTGACCTGTTGTGTATTTGCGCTATAGGTCAGTTGGGAGCAACTAGGGAGCAATAACGACAAAATTCCCCCGAAAGCCGACTCGCTAAGTTGCAGAAAAGCTAAGCGGGCCACAGGGTTAAAATCTCCTTGGTTTACACTCCGGAGCTGTAGGTCGGGAGTTCGAATCTCTCCGGGCGCGCCAGTTTATTTCCTTTCCCTTCACTGGTTGGGGAGCTTCGAGTGATGGAAGAGCTTGTACTAAAAGCCTTCACCCATTTCGTTGGAGAGGCACTCGGCGAACTGGACCTTTGGTGGGCCCGAGCCTTCGGACATCCACTGAGCGGCCGGATGTACAAGCTCGAGATCCAAACGCTGTTCCACGGGAACACCGCGGATCAAGACCAGATCTGAAATGGGCGCGCGCGCGATTTAGTTTCTGCAATAATCAGCGGCCCAGCAGGATCGTTGTCTCGGTCGCAAAGTCGCCGCGCTGAATGCCGATTTTAACTTTCCCGGTTTTGTCGGACAGCTCAGCGGCCAGTTCCATCGGCGTCCGTACGGCTTTGCCATCCACCGATTTGATCATATCGCCCACCTTCAAGGATGCCATCTCCGCGATGCTTCCTGGCACGATCTCCAGAATTTTCGCTCCATCAAATTCCTGCGGGCCGACCGCAAAGCCGAGCGCCGCGATCAACATACCGTGACTCGGCGAACTCACGGTCTGGGCAGGTTGCTGTCCCCCAGCGGTCGAGGTTTGACCCGCGGCTGAACCACGCTTGGACTTAGGCACGGGATGACTCTCAGCAGGTCCAGGCTGGGACTTGGGCGAGGGTTCACCCGCAAAAAGTTCACCGCCAAATCGGAAAACGACTCCGACAGAGGCGCGGAAGCTGTTTTGGCTGGGAACGCCGAAGTCGTTGAGATGACGGGTGTACATGTAATCGACCGGCCCCAACTGAACTCCGATGTGACGAACGACCCAATAATCAATACCCCCGCCGGCAGCGACCGCCACAGACGTGTCCGTCAAGGAACTTCCGTTGTACACAAGAGTGCCGTTATCTCGACCAGCCAGAACGTGCACAAAGCCCGTAATCTTGCTGGAGCGGTCTCTGATATTGAAACGCGGCCCGAACATGTAGGAGAAATTGCTGCAGTTAAAAGTGGTACTTTCGCAATCGTTAAGACTGTGGCCGCTGATGTCCGCTTCCCCAGATAAGTGGTGAAACCGGCCGACCGCGACCGAGAAGTCGTAGCCATTCATAGCCAGCTGCTGAGAGGCCGTACCCGCGCCCGGATTCGCCGGCAGATTAAAGCTGAGGTACGAGTAGCCGCCGAATACATCGATGGCCGGAAGGTTCTGGGCGGAAGCGCTGCCTAAAAGAAAGAGAGCTGCCAGAGCGAAGTGGACAAGTTTTTTCATGTTCCTTACTGCGCCTCCAAGGAATGCAAAAATGGCACAACTCACCGAATACAGGATCGAACTAGCCACCAAGTCCGACCGAAGCCAGCCTCGCCAGGAACGGTGCGCTCTCCTGGCCGGGCTTTTGCGTTAACAGGTGCACGGGTTTCAGGGCAATTGGCGATTATAGTTGCCACGTGAAAAAAAGGAAAATGGCCAACGCCGGTCTGTGGCAATTTTCGAAGCCATGTCGTATGATGCTCGAATTCTGGGTGGGAGCATCAAGATTCTCGGCATGACAACGTTCACTTTCGTCCACGTGGCAATAAGCCTGATGGGAATCCTGTCGGGACTCGCCGTCGTATTCGGGCTGATTGCTGGTAAAAGACTCGACGGCTGGACGGCGCTCTTTCTGGCCACGACGGTAGCGACGAGCGTCACGGGGTTCTTGTTCCCGTACGATGGATTTACGCCGGGCATTGGAGTCGGCATCGTATCGCTGGTGGTGCTGGCGGTCGCGATCCTCGCGCGTTATAGCCGCCACCTCGCTGGCGGCTGGCGGAGAACCTACGTGATTACAGCCGTGATTGCTCTCTACCTGAACGTTTTCGTACTGGTCGTGCAGCTCTTCGAGAAGGTGCCATCCCTTCACGCGCTGGCACCGAAGGGGTCGGAGCCTCCGTTCACGATCACGCAGGGCATTGTGATGGTGATTTTTATCGCGCTTGGCATTGCTGCGGCGAATGGTTTCCGCGAGCAAGGGATTCGTGTGCGCGACCAGACCAGAGCGGCTTAATAGACTTAATTTCCTGCCCCCAAAGAAGCCTCGGTGGTCATGGCTCCATTCTGGATTTCTCCACATTGGAGGCGTTCCATTTTGGAGCAACATCGCCAGAAAATCATCACACCTGCTCTGCCCATCCATCACTGCAAACCTTACGGCTCCGTTGTACGCTGCCATCCGAATCCCGCAGACAGGGGCCAGTTACAAAGTCTCGCGGAACCAATTTCACAATTCCGTAGAATGAAAGGAGATTTCCAATGTTCGCACGCATCCTTGAGTTCGTTCCGCTGATGGAGAAGAAAGACGAATTCATTCGCGTCGTAAAAAAAGACGTCCTTCCCATTCTGAAGAAGCAGGATGGCTTCCTCGAAATTCTTCCACTCGTGCCTGAGAACAAGACCGAAAAGGTGCTGGCGGTCACTCTCTGGACCGACAAGAAGGAGTTCGAGCGCGATGAGCAAGAGTGGTCCCCCAGGATCGAGCAGATCCTCAAACCGTATCTGAGCACTCCTGCAGCGCGAAGGCTGTACACGCTGGAAACGACGCTCTGCGAGCACTTCGAAAAGACGCTGATCGCCTGAACATGATCGCCTAAGCAGGACACCATGCACTAACCCGGGCCGGAGCAACGAACTGCCCCGGCCTGTTCGCCTCCAGTTACACACCCTTCCAACTTGACCACCCATCCCGTCACGGCAAGATGACAGTAATCGACGAAGAGTATCAATGGCGCAATCGTGACTTATTCAGCGCTTGACGGGTGAATTGCTGGAAAGCCCGCTGTCCTATACAGTTGTCGAGACGCGAAGGAGTGCCCTCGTTGAAACTGATAACGTTGATAGTGACCCTAGGAGTCGCGCTATCGGTCCCTGCCACGGCCCAGAATTGGGCAACGCCGCTTATTGCTCAGCCCATTGATGAAAGTAAGCTAGTTAAGCTTCACGGCAATGTGCATCCGCTGGCGCAGACTCGCTACGACCGGGGCGCGGTTCCCGATTCTTTTCCCGCCGACCGCGTACTGTTGTTATTAAGTCGCCCGGCAGAACGGGAAGCTGCGCTTCGGGAATTCATGAGTGATGTTCATCGGCGCGGTTCCGCCAGCTATCATCAATGGTTGACGCCCCTGGAGTATGGGCGACGGTTCGGCCCCGCTGATTCCGATGTTCAGACGGCGGAAGGTTGGCTAAAGTCGCAGGGTTTCAAGGTCGCAAGAGTCACAAAGAGCAAGCAGTTCATAGAGTTTTCGGGGACGGCTGGCCAGTTGCGCACCGCCTTCCACACGGAGATCCATCAATACGAGGTTGCGGGTGAAGCGCACTATGCGAACGCCGGCGAGATCAGCATCCCGGCGGCTCTGGCGCCGCTGGTGCGGGGTGTTTCCCCGCTCAATGATTTTCGGGCCAAGCCTTATGTCAAAGTGGCTGGACCGGCCCTCTATTCGCGGACCACGAAGAAAACCACTCCGCAGTGGACCATTCCCAATCCATTCGGTACCCCGAACCCTTATGCGTACCCGGTCGCGCCCGAGGACTTTGCCACGCAGTATGACCTGGCTCCGCTTTATCAGGCGGGAGTCAATGGCACGGGCGAGACCATCGGTATCATCAATGAATCAAATATCGATCTGAGTTTGGTCAATGCCTACCAGCAGCTCTTCGGCCTGCCGAGCAATCCCACGCAGGTGGTCATTGATGGTGACGATCCCGGCACGCTGATAGTGAACGGGGTTGACGTCGAAGCGTATCTCGACGTGGAAGTAAGTGGAGCGGTCGCGCCGCAGGCCACGGTGAATCTTTATATCTCGAATGGCAGCAATTTCCAGGACCCACTCGCTCTGGCGGCGATACGCGCTATTGAAGACAATCAGGCCTCGGTGCTGAGCGTGAGCTTCGGACAGTGCGAAGTCTTTCTCGGAAACGCCGGCAACCAGCTCTGGTCGGGGTTGTGGGAGCAGGCAGCAGCGCAAGGACAAACGGTTTTTGTTGCTGCCGGGGACAGCGGACCATATTGCGATTACGACCTATTCATGTCTGTGAGCGGAATTGCTTCAACTCCGTGGAACGTGGCGGTGGGAGGCACGGACTTCTACTACTCCGATTATGCGACCGGCGGCGCCAGCGCAACTAACCTTTGGAACCAGACGAATGATCCCAACCAGGGATCTCTAAAGGCTCCGTTGCCGGAACAAGTGTGGAACGATCCCTTTGGTCTGGATGTGATCTCCAACGGCTTGCAGCGCAACGAGATCTTTGCTGGAGGCGGGGGCGCAAGCAGTTGCAGCACGCAAAACTCTTCCACCGGTGACTGCACCAGCGGTTATGCCAAGCCCAGCTGGCAGACGGGTCCGGGCGTTCCCGCCGACCTCGTGCGCGACCTGCCCGATGTTTCGCTGTTTGCGTCCAACGGAGCCAATCTGAGCACGTATCCCATCTGCGCCTACGAGGGAGAGTGCGCCGCAGGGACAAATAGCGCTGCGGAGATTTTGCTCGTCGGCGGTACCTCCGGGTCTTCTCCGGCAATGGCTGGCATCATGGCGCTGGTGAACCAGAAGTACGGACGACAAGGCCAGGCCAACTTCACACTCTATCCGCTGGCGCAACAGAAACCAACCGCATTTCACGACATTACCCTGGGCAGCAACGATTCACCCTGTTCGGACGGCATGCCCGACTGCACGCTGAACGCAAACGGATATTATGCGACGACCATATACCCTGCCGGCCCCGGTTATGACCAAGCCAGCGGCTTAGGATCGGTCGATGCCAATGTGCTGGTGAACAACTGGAGCTCCGTCACTTTTCTTCCCACCACGACCACTCTTAGTCTTTCCTCCGCGAAGATCACGCATGGCACACCCATCACCGTAACGACTTCTGTCGCTCCCGCTTCGGGTTCGGGAACACCCACCGGCAGTGTGGCGATTCTGACAACCTCGACGTTGCCGTCAAGCCAATCGCAAACGGTACTTGCTTTGAGCGGTGGCACGGCCAGCAGCAGCATTGACTTCTTTCCGGGCGGCTACTATGACGTCTCCGCCAACTATCATGGAGACGGCGTCTATGGGACCAGCACTTCGTCCCCGGTGGCGCTTACGGTGACCCCGGAAAATTCCAATATCAACTTTCAGATCTTGAATGGTTATCCCCCTAATCCCGCCACAGTGGGGAATGGGGGCTCGGTCCAGTACAACACGCCGTTGTACTTCGTTATCCAGCCCGCCGGGGTCAGCGCTCCCACCGGGAAGACCAACGGCAACGCAACCGGCAGTGCCACCTTCAAGGTGGATTCGATCACCGCGACAGTCCCACTCAATGCCGTCGGCGTCGCCAGTTGGGCACCGCCTGCATTGGCCACCGGCAATCACACGGCAAGCGCGACCTACTCCGGCGACGCCAGTTTCAACGCTTCTTCAGGCAGCGCCGTTACCTTCAGCGTCACGCCGGGACTGGTACTTCTCAACGACAACGAGATCGGGCCTTATTCGGAAACTGGGGCACCAGGTCTTTTCATGAACGTCGGCAGCACTCTGACGGTAGGCGTGACGGCACAGGGTTGGGATACGTTTGGTGCCAACCCGGTTCAAATCCCGCAGGCCACGGCTGCTCCGACCGGCACGGTCCAGGTTTGCCTGGGAACATACCCTGGGCTTTACAACGATTGTCAAAATCCCGTCTATTCACAGACGGTGACGCTTGCCCCGGTGAGCGGGGCCGACGCCCAAGACTCGTTGGCCTCGGCTACGTTTCCGAATCTCGCTGCCAATCAATATTACGTGTCGATGGTTTACAGCGGGGATTCCCACTGGGGAAGCACGGCGCTATTGGATACTCGAGCGGTTATTGTCCAGTCCATGCCCCCGGCTGCCACCACTGCAACCACTGTGAGTATTACGCCATCGAGTTTTTCCGGTACGCAGACGGCGGTTATCACAGGCACGGTGACAGGATCGGGTGACCCGGGAACCGCTCCGGTTGGACTCATCGACTTCTTCGCCGATGGCGTGTTTCTTACCTACTCTGAGTTCGCGTCGGGAGTAGCAGGCACGACAAGTTCCCTTTCGTTTGAAGTGAATCCGTCGTGGTTTTTGAACAGCGGAGCGAACCAGCTTATAGCGGTGTACGAGGGCGGTGGGGGGAACGGTCCATCGGTCAGCAGTGCGGTGAACTTTACGGCGGTGCAAACGGGTGGCGATTTCACACTTGCCCCGCAACTCCCGCAGGTCACCGTACAACCGGGAAGTTCCGGAACCGTCGGCCTGAACCTGGCTTCCTTGAGCAATTTCAACGGGGTTGTAACTTTGACGTGCACTCCGTCTTCGAGCAATATCACTTGTGGTGTGAGCCCGTCCGCACCAACGCTGAACGGAACCGCAACGGCAACGCTGACCATCAATGCTGCGGCGCAGGCTGCGGCGCTGCCCGCTCATTCGGGCAGCCGGCTTGGTTGGCTGGGCACCGGATTCATGTTCGCGTCTGTGCTTCTGGGCGGATTCACGAATCGCAGGCGTCGGCTTGGCGTGGTGCTCGGCCTCGTCCTTTTCGCGGCCCTGCTTGTTGCTGCTGGTTGTGGCAGCGGAGGCGGCCAGGCTGTTCAGCCACCGCCGCCCGCGAACCCAGGCACTTACAGCGTGGTTGTGAGCGCAACGTCGAACGTAATCATTCACAATGCGAAGATCACAGTAATCGTTCCTTGAGCTCCACGAACCTACGGCAAAACGCAGCAGAGTAGCGGCTTGCTTCCCCGGAGTACGGCCCAGCAGCTCCGGGCGGCGCCTGCTCTCATTTCGGCTTAGAGTGGCGGGCCTCTCCCCGCGGATAATGTTGCGCCGAAGGGCTTACTCCAAACTCTTGCCTCTTACTCGACCTCAGTTGCGTCGCGATTGCACGTTCGTAACTCTGCGTTTCCTCTAAAGTCATTCTCCCGTTCAACCGATGAAGTTCTGCAGGGCGGGACTCAAGCCGGTGCAATGAACTCACGGCGCGCCATCGGGAGAAAGCTTATGTCAACAGCGGCAGTTTCCAGCACATCGATTTTTCAGGAGCTCCAGAGCTTCTACCAGAACCGGCAAGCCGATCTCAAGCAGCTCAGCAGCGCTCTTCAAAGTGGAGATCTGAACGGCGCGCAGCAAGCCTACAAGGCGTTGGCAGTGCTCGGGGAGGGTGGGCCGTTTGCCAATTCCGAACCCTTTGCCAAGTCGAGTCGCGCCCAGGCATTCGATGCCGTCGGCGAGGCCTTGCAAGCCGGCGACTTGGCACGAGCGCAGGCGTCCTTCGCTACGCTTACCGCCGGTCAAAGCAATTCGGCGAGCGCCCCGCAGGCCACTCCGGCCGCGGTCGTAAACCTCGCCAGCACGCAGCCAGTGACTGAACCTCCCGTCTACAATAACTCTTCAATCTACCAGCAGTTGCAAACCTACCAGCAGCAGCGGCAAGCTGATGTCGCGCAACTCGGGCAGGATCTGCAGGCCGGCAACCTGAATGCAGCGCAGCAGGACTTCAACACCCTGACTACACTTGGGCAGAGCGGTCCCAATAAAAATGGGCAAACATTCCAGCAAGCGAATCGTGCCCAGGATTTTCAGGCCATCGGTCAGGCGCTGCAGTCCGGCGATCTCGCCGCAGCGCAATCGGCCTTCGCAAGTCTTCAAGGCACCTTCGGCAAGCAAAACCAGCCGTCCCAGTCGGCCATTTCAGCTTACAATTCCAATTCCGGCGTCACGGAGATCGTCATCAACCTCGTTGCTCCGCCGACCAGCAGCACGGGAAGCGTGCCCTCGACCCAAGCTCCAGTCGCTGCGACTCCGGTCACCGAAGCACCGGTCACCGAAGCGCCGTCCACCGGCACGACCTCGACTGGTTCCTCGGTTCCCGAAATTGTCATCAACCTGGGAGCTGCGAACTTGGGAGCTCCGTCCAGCACCAGCGCTTCGAGTGGATCAGCAACACCGGAAATTATCATCAACCTCGGTCAGGGAAGCAATTCTTCGGCGGTATCTCCAGAAGAGGTCACGATAAATTTCGGCAGCGGCACTTCAGGAGCGCAGGTCTCGATTGACGCAACTCAAGGACAGAATGGCAGCCTCGCCGACCAAATCACCATCGACCTCAACCAGCAGAGCGCCAATAATTACGAGGTCATTTTGAACCTGCTCAATTCCGGTTCGACGGGCCAGACTCAGAGCAGTTCCGGTAATGCCTTGAGTGTGAGCGCATAGTTCCGCAGGCATAGTTCCGCAGGCATAGTTCTGCGGGACACTCTGGCTGACTTCTTGCCGCTCACTCTGCGCCGCTTGCCCCCAGGCGCTTGGCTATGGCGCGCTCGTGCGCAGCAGCTACTTTCAGTCCCAGTTGGTCATAGGCATCGGCCAGAAACAGGTGGGGCTCGGGCGCTTTGGGTTCGAGTGCAGCCGCCTTCTTCAGCTTCGGTACCGCCCCCTCAAAATCCCCCGAAATCTCCAGAAATCGCCCAAGAATCAAGTAGCTTGGGAAGTGGTCCGGTGAGAATTCCAGCACCGTCTTGCACTCCCTGATTGTCTCCGGCACCCGGTTGGTCCGCGCGTACGCCGTCTCCAGGAAAATGTGCGCATCGGCAAAGCCAGGGACCTTGGCCACAGCGAACTCCAACTCTGGCACTGCGGCCGCGAAGTCTCCAGCTGCCATCAGACCCTTCGCCAGTTGGAAATGCGTCATGGGCGAATCCGGATCCATTTGCATCGCCTTACGCAAGACCGGCACAGCTTTTTGGTAGTCCCGTTTCCGTATCAACCAATCGCCCAACTTCCCATATAGCGGCAGGCCGGGTTCTTTGGCGATCACTTGCTCGAGCAGCGCAATCGACTCGTCGGACCGCATGTCTTGCTGCAATATCTCGGCCCGATGGAGCATGTTGGCAATTTCGATTTTGTCTTTGGGGTCGGCGGCCTGATCGGCGCCTTGATCGGCGGCCGATCCCGTCGAAATACCTCTGCCCGATGCCATGTATCCGAGCGCTCCCAGTTTCTCCTGTGCCGCCGGGTCCAGAGCAGCCTGGGGAGCCTCCCGCTGTCTGGTCGTCTTCTGCCGGAAAGCCTCCATCTGGCTTGCCAGCGTGTCGGCCACCGGTGCGGAAGACGATGCCAGGTCGTGATCAGCTTTTGGATCCGCCGCCTGGTCATACAATTCCCGGCGCGGCGCCTGGATGTACAGATACTTGCCTGTCCGCAGCGACCGCTCCGGGCTCCAGCCGAATTCGCTACGCGGATACTCCGTTTGGGCATACGCCGCCCGGTCGCGCCAGGCCTCCACTGTCGGATTGCCTTCCACCCCTCCCGCCCTCATCTCCATCAGAGCCAGCAGCGATTCCCCCTGCACCTCCTTCGGAATTTCAATTCGAGCTTCTTGCAACAGCGTAGGCAATATATCGACCAGCTCTACCCGATTCTCGATCCGTTTTCCGCCACCACTCGCGCGCGGCAGCTTAATCGGCAGCTTAATCGGCATCTTAATTAACAACGGCACCTGGATGGTCTCATCGTAGAGAAAAATCCCATGTGTATCTTCGCCGTGCGCCCCCAGCGACTCTCCATGGTCGGCTACCACCGCCATCACCGTACCGTCGTACAGGCCGCGCAGTTTCAGCTGCCGAATGAGTTTCCCGACCACCGCATCTTCGTACGCGATTGCCCCGTCATACGGCGCCGAAGCATTCCGAGTCTTGTAGGGTTCCGGCGGTTCGTACGGATCGTGTGCATCATAGAGATGCACCCACATAAAAAAGGGACCCTTCGGGTGCTTGTTCAACCACGCCAGCGCATGCGCCACCACTTCATCTCCGCGGCGCTGGACGGTGTGGTAGCGATCTTCTCCCGGGCCCTCATTGTGGAAACCGGCATCGTAGATCTCAAACCCGCGGTCGAAGCCAGGGGCGTACGGTGGATTTGGGTTAAGGATGATCGAGCCGACAAACGCCGCCGTGCGATATCCGTGCGCGCGCAGGATCGCCGGGGCATAGGGCAGATCCGTCGCCAGCGGCATCCCGAAAGTGTTCACTTGATGGTACTGAGGATACGTGCCCGTGAGAATGCTGGCGTGCGACGTCGTTGTCAGCGGAGCCTGGGCATAGGCCCGCGTGAAGACCGCGGAATCGTGGGCCAGCGTGTCCAGGTTCGGCGTCAGTCCCAGCTTCGAGCCCAGGAACCCCATGCGGTCGGCGCGCGTCGTGTCCAGCGTGATCAGGATGACATTGGGATGCGAGGGCATGGGAGGCGCGGGCACAGGCACCGCCAGCCCGCTCGCCGTCCACCAAACCGTCAACCAAACAAGGCACGCCCAGCGACGAATGACGAACATGGGAAAAATAATCATCTTGCGCAGACCAGTGGGGGAATTTTTCACCTTGAGCCTATCCCTGCGCGCTCGTTCATAGGCACTCGCCAGGACCAGTTCCGCGGACGGCTACGGCTCGATTGGTCCCGGCACTGCCCCGTTCTCTGCCAAACGCTTGCCCACACCCCGCTCCCGCTCGGCGTCGTCATTCCGTCCTAGCTTGGCATAGGCATCGGCCAGAGACAGGTGCGGGTCGGGTGCCCCGGGCCGAAGCGAAGCCGCCTTCATCAGCCTGGGAATGGCGGCCTCCGGATTTCCCGAGCGTATGAGATCGCGCCCCAGAAGCAGGTTGGTTCCATATTGTTCGGGCAGGACTGCGAGCACTTTTTCGCACTCGCTGATGGCTTGCGGCAGACGGTCCGTCCGGGAATAGGCAATCGCCAGGTAGATGTGGGTCTTCCACGATCGCGGCATTTTCGCCTCGACACCCTCCAACTCGGGCACGGCCGCCTCGAAATCTCGGGCCTGCATTAAAACCTCGCCGAGTTCGAAATGCAAATCGGGCGAACCCGGGATCATTTCCACCGCTTTGCGCTTCGCCTTCACGGCCTCGGGGATGTTCCCTAGTCTGGACTCGGCCGTGCCCAGTTTCGCATAGGCAATCGGCATATTAGGTTCTTTGGCAATGACTTGCTGAAGCAGGAGAACGGCTTCTTCGAGGCGTTGGTCCTCCAACAGGAAGTTGGCGCGCCCCATCATATTGCCAAGCTCGATCTTGTCCTTGGGATCGGCGCCGAAGCCCATGGCTTCGGGCGCGGCCGAAAAGGCGCTCGCCGACATGTAGCCCAGGGCAGCCAGTTTCTCCTGCACCGCAGGATCGGTGGACGAGGTGGGCGCTTCTCCGCTTTTGCTTGTCTTTCGCCGGAAGGCGTCCAGCTGGCTCTGCAGCGTGTCGGCCACCGCCTTGGACGAAGCCGCCAAATTGTGTTCGGCCTTCGGGTCCGCCGCCTGGTCATAGAGTTCCCGGCGCGGGGCTTCAATAAATAGATACTTGCCGGTGCGCAGCGAGTGCATGGCGCTCCATCCATAGGAGCGCAGCCCGTACTCCGTCTCCGCATACAGCGGAGGGTCTGGAGATGAAGCCGGGGCGGCACTTGCAGCCGGCGTCGGCTTCATCGTCATCATGCCGAGCAGCGATTCCCCTTGCACTTCCGGAGGAACCTCAATTCCCGCCGTCTGCAAAATCGTGGGCAGCACATCCACCAGTCCGATGTGGTTCTCGATTCGTTTCCCGGCAAAACGGTCCCCCGGCAGCTTCAACAGGAGGGGCACGTGAATGGTTGCATCGTAGAGAAAGAATCCGTGGAATTCTTCTCCGTGATCCCCCAGCGACTCGCCGTGATCGGACATCAAGGCAATCACCGAGTTTTCGAAAAGTCCATGCGCACGCAAATAGCTCAGCAGTTTCCCCAGAGCAGAATCCGCGTAGGCAATCTCGCCATCGTAGAGCGCCGACTTGTACCGGCTCTTGAAGGGTTCCGGAGGATCGTAGGGATAGTGCGGATCGTAAAGATGCACCCAGATGAAGAATGGACCGGGTGGGCGTTTGCTCAACCAGGACAGAGCGTGCGCTACGACCACAGCCCCGCGGCGGTCGGTGGAACTGTAATGGTCCTCTCCCGGAAGGGCCATGTGGAAGCCGGCATCGTAGGTGTCAAATCCCCGGCGAAAGCCGAGGGAGAGCCCCTGGGCCGGGTCGAGAACAATCGAACCAACAAATGCCGCGGTGTGATATCCCTGGGCTTTCAGAATTGCGGGCGCATAGGGCAGGTCGTTTGCCAGTGGCACCTGGAAATCCTCCACCTGGTGGAACTGCGGATACGTTCCGGTGAGGATGGTGGCATGCGACGGCGCAGTGAACGGGGCCTGGGAGTAGGCGTGCGGGAAAACCACGGAGCGGCGGGCCAGTGTATCCAGGTTCGGCGTCAGACCGCGCTTTGAACCCAAAAACCCCATACGGTCGGCGCGCGTCGTATCCACTGTGATCAGGATGATATTGGGAGGCACAGCCGTCCCGGCCAGCGCTCCGGCGGTCAAGCCGACAACGCACACCAACTGACGAATCAAGGACATTGCTAACAGTTTATCACCGGACATTTTGGGACATTCCTGGGACCAAGATCCTCTTGCGATCTGGGTTGCGGATCAGTGTTGCGGAGTACCGGCCGGCGCGGCGGCTGGCTTCTTGGCTCCCGGGGCAGCCTTAGGTGTCACCGGGTGACCCTTTGGGGATGATTCGCAAGAATTCGGATAGATGAAGAGTGTAGGATCCTGCGGCCCAAAAACCACATTCTTGTAGTGAATCACCGGGTCGTGTCCGGTACCACGTAGAAATTCTACTTTCACGGGAAAACCCTGCAGATCTTCCGCCTCCCAGAATCTCAGCTTGATGGGTTTCAGAAGCTTCGGTGAAGAGAGGGTAACGTCCTCGATTTTGCAGGAATGGCCGTCGACCGTCTCTTGCCCGGAGGCGACACGCTCCACGGCGTAGCCGGGCCTCATGGAGGAAAACGGAGCGGAACGGATGTAGGGGTTGCGGTCATGTATGCATCCCGTGGTTGCGACCCCGTAAGTTTCGAGAGTGCTCAGATTTGTAATGAGGTAGTTATGCCCTTCTGGGCCCGGATTTCTCACCAGGTTACCGGACCGGTAAATAAACGATTCCCGGTCATCACCCGGAATCACGCTCCCGACCATCACGGCGGAAAATTCCGTAAACGCGTCCAGTGGAAACTGGGTGCTTGCAGACGCCGCCGCAGTCTGCCCAGCCGATCCCTCCTCTTTCGAGACTTGATCTTTCGAGGCTTGCGCGTTCAGTTGCGCCGCGAGACAGCAGGTAATCAGAATAGCCGACAGCAACCGTACCATTTTTTCATTTCCTCCCAAATCTCATGTCCCGCAAATTCGCAGCATAAATTCCGACCGTCATCTCGAGCGCAGCGAAGGAACTCGCTCAGGATGACAACTCAAATTCATGTCGCCTGAAAACAAGCCAAGTATCGCAGCGGTGAACCGCCCCACCCCAGCCCGAAAAAGTGCACGCGGGCTGAGGGCACCGGTGCTGCACCACGCAAAATCAAGCACAACACCGGCATTCGCGTGTGTCGACGCTCAACTATGTCTATGTATTTGTAGCATACAAAAAAAAGGCCACGCTGTGAATCAGCGTGGCCTGAACCAAGAAAAGCAAAGCCAATTACTTCGTAATCATCTTAGTCCGGGTCTGTGACTGCTTGAAAGCGGCAGCGGACGTCCCACTTAGAACGGGCTTGCCTTTCGGCGCAGTCGGGAGTTCCGACGTCAGGTAGCCATAGTTCCCGAAGAACTCATAGCCGTCGATGCCAGCGTAGCCAACCCAACCATAATGCTTCAGAAGCTTGCTGGGTTTGGTTTGGGTGATGACGAACCACTGTAACCCAGTGAAGGTGCCACTGAAGGCGTCGTAAATATTGTCGGCGTATCCGTAGGCAGGGCCGGTGAGAACCGGTGCGCCGTCAATAGCCGCGATGGAAACCTTCACGCCTTCTACCGTAGCGTTTCCGAATTCCGCGAAGCAGGCATCTGTGATGTTGTCTACGCCCTGAAAGTAGAAGTTATTGTAACCGCCCCATTGGATCTGTTCGAAGTTGCAATAGATTCCAAGGTCGCCAGCGGAGGTGAAGCCGAGGGTGGCCGAACCCTGGGCGAACGCCGCGCTGCATCCGATAACGAGAAGAGTGATTACCGCCAAGCTTTTTAGTTTCAAAGGAATTTCCTCCTGGAAGTTTTTTTGTTCACAATTGTGAAAGTCACGCACCCTGAGTTCAATGACGTCCCACGTGGGGAAGCGTGGTGTTGCACTGAGCGGGAGGCGCTGTTCAATGCACTGACTAGTGACGCCTGGTCCATTGCACTGACTGGGGAAGCTTAGCGCATCTCGAAACTATGTCAAGTCAATAATGGTGGTGTGGAGAAGAAATCTGTGGAGAAGATAAAAACTTTGCGCTCTTGACGCAAAAATTCGGTATCGCCGAAATTCCTTGCCCGGAGCCAGCTTTGGAGGACCAGGCACTCGGCCAGAGCGGGGCAAGAAAACTAGAACGTGATCCGCACTCCGAACTCAATCTGCCGCGGAGCTCCGTTGGCGTACGTGCCCGAGCCGGGCAGAACCCGGTCCAGACGCGAAGTGCAGAAGGCGGTTGAGTTGCCGCAGTATCCCGCCGAACTCGCGTTATTCAGCGAACTGCCGGGAGCGCCGTTGAGCACGCCGCTTAGCTGGTTCCCCGCGCCTCCGAAATTGGCCCAGTTGAAAACGTTGAATATGGCAACGGTCGGCTCCACCTTGACTCGCTCCCCCACCTGGAACGGCCGGCTCAGCCGCAGGTCCATCGTCTTCAGCCAAGGCGCTTCCGCAAAATGCCCGGGCAGAGGTTGAATTAGAGGCGCATATGCCCCCAGCGCAACCAGTTGCCCCCCGTTGAACAGCTGGCTGGTCGCCAGCGCTTCACCTGCCGGCGTCAACTTCCCGGCGAAGTTGGCGTTGTAGAACGCGATGGTCTTGGTCAAATCGCTGGTCGAGTATTTCCCCGTGTTCCCAATGAATGTTTCCGGCAAAAGATCACCCGGCTTGCCGTCGCCGGTGATGTCGCTGCGGAAGATTTCGCCCGCCACCCCGCCCCCGTCCTGTTGCGGAATATACCCACTCAGCGGCAGCGGCGACGCCACATGCGCAATCATCGAAAGCCAGAGCCCGTGGGGCAACTCGGCTATCGGAGTGAACGTAAGCTGGTGTCTCCGGTCGAGCCCCGCGGGCCCGAAATGTCCCAGGTGCGGCCGGTTGTAGTCTTCCGCGAAGTTGAGCAGCGAATAGTCTCCGCCGCTGCCGTCCGGCTCCGCCAGGTTGCTTTGATACCGAGAGAGCGTGTACTGGATCGAAATGTCGAGCCGCCGCACATGCCGCAGCGGGTTGTCTCCGCTGACCCCGTGGAATGCCAGGTGCACGCCTTCATACCTCGACCGCCCGCTCGGAAAGTACATGACGTTCGAGCCCACGGCTGGGTTGATTCCGCCGAAGGATGCCTGCGGCTGGCGCAACGGGTTGTTCGTCTGCAGCACCGAGCACGGAAACGGTCCGCAGTACGCATTCGACGAATCCAGACCGTGACGTGCGAAATCGGTGATGCTGGCGGTCGGCACTGCGGCCAAATAGCAACTCACGGCCGCCTGCGAACTGCTGCCCGCGAACTTCGCTGTCGGGCATCCCGCCCTCGACGCAGGATTGGCGGCCAGCGTCGCATTGATCGCGTCCAGTTCCGCCTGATAGGTGTTGAGCAACGGATTGAGATTGTCGCCGTCGGTCATGTAGCTCGCGTCTCCGACGTGATTGGTATCAATCCCCAGCGGAAACTGCGTGCCGATTTCGCGCACGTAATCGACGGAGAACATGCCGCGCTCCCCCATCTGATGCTGAATTCCGGCGCTGATGTGGACAACCCGGGGCGTCTTGAAACCCGGAGCGAGCAGGCCGCCAAAATTCGCCACGCTGTTCGCCAGCGAGTACACATTCGGACCACCCGTCACCGTCGACTGCGCCGCCAGAAACTGCGTTTGAAGATCCTGAATTGCCTTCGAAACTGCAACCTGTGGCCCCTGACTTGGTGTCACCGTCAAGCCGATCGGCTGCCCGCAAATCTGCGTCGCGATGTCCAGGTTATCCACCGAACTCACCACCGATCCATCTGGAAACAGCACCGATCCCGTCGGACACAGCGTCAGACTGCGGTTGTATTGTCCGTTCGACAAGCGGTTGATGCGATCCTGATACGCATTCTGCAGCAGAAAATTGTCATAGAACAACCCGCCGCTCGCCCGCACTACCGTCCGCCCGTTGTGTCCCGGATCCCACGCCAGACCCGCTTGCGGTGCAAAATTCCAGTCCGGCTGGTTCACGCTCTGGCCGAGGAGCTGGTGCCCACGGGTCAGCATGTTAGTGGCGGGGTTCAGAATCAGACCGAATTGATCGAGAATAAAACCCGTAGTGCACGGTGGTGTCTGCACGATCTTGGTGTTGATCGCCGAGCATGGTATCGGCGGCAAGTCGCTGTCGGTGCGCCCGCTGTCGCGCACATAATTCACACCAAAGCTGATGTTCAGGTTCGGAAACAGGTTGAAAGTGTCTCCGATGTAACCCTCAAGGCGCGTGTCGAAGTGTCCGCCCGTCGACCGGTTGAATGCCGAGTTCTCGCTGAAATCTCCGAGGCCATTGAAAATCGTGATCGTTCCCACCGGATAGTTCAGCGGATTGTCCGCCGCTCCCCGCGGATCGCCGGGGTAAAGCGGCAAAAGGCTTGGGTCGCTATTGATGGCGGTGATCACATCCAGTCCGTTTGAACTGGTCACCGACGGCCCATAATTTCCCGGCGCATAAAAATCTCCCTGCGCGATGCGGTGAATCGCTCCTCCGAAGCGAATGGTGTGATTCACCTTGCAAATAGTCCTGCTGTCATAGCGTCCGAAAAGGTCGCGCTGAATGGTTTGCCGCGGACCTGCGATGCTCGGCCCCAACGCATACGATCCAATCTGCATGTGGAAAGGCGCCGTCGGAAAAATCTCCGAATCCTGCAGGTCCGGATTGATCGCGTTCACCATCTTCTGATAACCGAAGCGCGCGCTGTTTACATACCGTCCGTGGTTCCAATCGAGCCCGAACACCGCCCCTGGAACATTAATCTGATTGCGAAAATTCGACAGGCTATCCGACGGCCCGATGCCGTTCGCGTTGTCGTAGCTCAGGCGCACGAATCCCCTCATGTCGTCGCTGAAGTTGTAATCCAGCCGCGCCGTCAGCATATTCTCGCGAAAATAAGCGCTCTGCAGGCCGGTCCCATTGAAAGCGGGGAAGGCAAGTTCGATTGGCAAAACCCCATCCTGCTTGGTGCGTTCCCCGGCGATGAACAGAAACGCCTTGTCGCTGATCACGGCGCCGCCCGCCCCCAATCCATACTGCTGCCGGCTGTACTTCGGATCCCCAGACGGAAACCCGGCAAGGCCAACACTGCGGTCGCGCAGATTTCCAAACAGATCGCCGTGCCATTCATCTCCACCGGAGCGCGTGGTAACCCGCACCGCGCCCGCCGCGTTCAGGGACTGAAACACTTCGGGCGTGACCCGCGAGACGATCACTTCGCGCACCGCATCCGCCGGCAGGTTCATGGTGGACGCGCCCTTGGTCTCATCCATCGCCTCGACTTCATCCATGTCGAAGTGAGTTGTTCGTCCCAGTTGGCTCTCGATCGAGAGCGATTGGGACCCGCTCTTGCCCGGCTCAAAAATCCTTCCATCCACCGACTGCACACCCGGCTCGAGCTGTCCCGCATTCAGATAATTCCGCCCGTTGATCGGCAGCCTGTCGGGAACATCGCCGCTGTACGTGCTCTCCAGCCGCACCGGCCCCGGATTGATCCATTCCGTCTTGAAATCCGCTGTGACCGACGCCCCCAACACCACGGTGACGCTGCTCTCGACCGGCACCATGTCCCGCCCTTCCACCCGCACCACATAAGCGCCCGGCGGCAACGCTTCAGTAACATACTTCCCGTCCTTGCCGGTGCGCGTCACGCCCCTGGTCTCGGTCGCCTGCGAGCTGAATAAAACCCGCGCCCCTTCCACCGGCGCGCCAACGTCATCCAGCACCGTGCCTTGAATGGCGCCGGCCGTGGGATTTTCCGGGGTCTCTTCCTGCGCCCGCAACGAAACCGCGAGCGCAACAACAACGAGCAACAGGGCAATGGGCAGAGAACGACGAACCTGCAAGCCAGAGCAATCGAACAAAATGCCACTCTCCTGGGGGCAGAACCTCAAGTAGAACCTGGAAGCGATTCCGCGTCTAAGGGTCTTAAAGTTTCCAGCTGCAATCGAATGGAACAGTTTACTAGATGCGCCCACTTCGCCGGCGTGATGTATGCGTTTTTACTTCAAGAGCGAACGAGTCTTGGTTTTTCTTGTGTGGAGACGGGGCTCTGGCCCGCCAAGCAGAGCGTAGCCCCGTTTCCACACGTCATCCGACAATCCTTAGAACGTGCCCTTGTGCGTGTAATACCCCGCGCGATAGTGCGACTGATAAGGACCTCCCGCCGGCGCGTTCGTCAAGTCCACCCGCAGTTGACGGAAATCCGAATTTGAATAGCGCTGCGACGGATAGTAGGCCAGCAGATACTGGGTTCGCAGTTCGTCGCTGATCTGGCGGAAGGCGTCGTCCAGTTGCGGCAGCGACGTGGCGTAGTAATATTTTCCGCCCGTATCCGATGAGATCTGGATGAGCGCGTGCTCGCCGCCCGTGTCTCGTCCCGCGTCCGCTTCGATGGGCACGATGATGATGCTATAAATAATCGCCTCCGCCTCCTGGGCTGCGCGCAGCGCCTCCTTGTAGTCCACCTGGCTCATGGTGTCTCCGCCGTCGGTGATCACCACCATCACTTTTCTTCCCTGCCGTCGGCTCAACGCATGCGATCCCAAAAAAACCGCATCGTACAGCGCCGTCGCCGAACCATTGCGCTCCCGGTCGATTCCAGCGTCGATTTTTTTTAAATCGGACGTGAACGGCACCATTTGACTCACGGTCTCGCTGAACTTGTACAGCGCGAGTCCGTCCTGCGGCCGCACAATGGCGTGCGCAAACTTGCGCGCCGAGATCAATTCCAGCGGCAAATCCTTTCTGGTGCTCAGGCTGGTATCCACCGCCAGGACAATCGACAGCGGCAGCGCCGATTCCTTGCTGAAAATCGCGATCTTCTGCTCTCTGCCGTCTTCCTTCAGCAAGAAATTTTCTTTCTGCAGATTCGCCACCGGAGCCCCGCGCGCATCCGTCACGGTCACAAACACGTTCACCAATTTCACGTCGACCTTGAGCGTGGTTTCCGGTTCCTCCGCCATCAACGGAGCGGTGCAGACGATTAAGGCGCACACCATCAAGCGGGCCACGAGCTGCGTGCCGCGAGCCGCGTGCCACAAACCGATCCTGACGCGGTTTGTTCGCAGTTCGTAGCTCGTAGCTCGAAGCGCCTTTGGGATTCGCTTCATTTGAGAGTCAGTCATTTGGATGCAGGCTTCTCCCCCGCTGTGCCTTCCGGCCGTCGAATATCTTCGGGAAACGCCTCTCCATCTGCCCATACCGCGCCATCTTCAAAGTATTCTTTCTTCCAGATCGGCACCGTTTTCTTCAGCGTGTCAATGATCCATCGACAGGCCTCAAACGCCGCGCCCCGGTGCGCCGCCGCCACCACGATCAGCACGCTCGTCTCCCCAATCTGCAGCCGCCCCAGCCGGTGGACGATCGCGACTCCCCGCACCGCAAAACGCTCCCCCGCCTCCACTGCCAGAGATTCCATTTGCTTCAGCGCCATCGCGTCATAAGCTTCATAGTCCAGATAGAGCGTGCGCCGCCCACGCGTGTTGTCCCGCACCACGCCGTCGAAGATCACGGCCGCGCCATCCGCCGGACACATCAACCGCGCGACCACAGCCTGGGCATCAATCCGTGCGCGGACAATCCGAACCTCTCCCTGGACTTTGCCGGGGACTTCGCTCCCGATTTCGCCTCCGTCAAACGACCCGCCGCTCACCGGCGGCAACAGTCCCACTTCATCACCCTCGTGCAGCGCGCGGTCCGCTCCCGAATACTCCTGATTCACGGAAATCGCCAGCGACGGTACCATCGCCTCAAACCGCGGAGCCTCTCGCGCATAATAAAGGAGTACTTCTCGCACCCGCGCCCCTTCCGGCAGAACAACCGTCTCGCCCGGCCGTCCTACCAGTTCCTTCAATACGCCAAAAAAAAGCACGCCAATCTTCATCAGAACTTTCCCCTAGAGACGCGGCCTGCCGCGCGTCCCGCGTCTCAGGCGTCACCAGTGTAGCGCGCCCGGTTGCCAAAAGGACCTGTCCCTCCGTGCAGTCATCGAGTCCGGCCTTCTCTTCCGTCCAATTACCTCCGTAATGGTGCATTGGGTCACTAAGCCGCTTAGTCTTGACGTGAACACTCTGTCGCCGAGAGGAGGCTGTTATCTCTAACCCCGCCCAGACCGATGCCAACCGCAGTGCGTCCGCTCGGTCTTTCCTCCACAGTCTCAATATTTTGATTAAGTACACCCGGTTGTATGGAGTGACTCACAAGCGCACCGAGGGCCAATTCGAGACCACCTGGACCGAACTCCAGCAGGCGCTGCCCAAAAGCGGTGACACTGGTTTTCTACTCGGCGTATCCGACAACAAACTTCTTCTCGATGGCATCCCGCTCGAAGCTGGACAAGCTGAGCGCAGCTTCGCACAGTTGCTGAATGCCGCGGGACTCTCCAGCATCCTGTTTTCCAACAAGGTCACGCTCGACGACTTTACCCGTCTGGTCCGCGCCTTTGCCATGGGCGGTTCCAAAGCGCAGGACTTCGCCAAACAGATTAAGGAGACTCTGGGCGATAACAAGGATTCCTCCATCCGCATCAATGAAGTCAAATTCGTCGCCGCCGATCCCGCCACCGGCGAGCTTTCCATTGCCGCCCAACTCGCCGCCCAGTCGCTCGGCCCCGAATTCAAGCACTGGCTCAATGACCCTCAGAAGCTTCTGCAGTTGATTGCCGCCGCCCAGGGAGCCAATTCCGGCGGTTCCGGCCCGGCGCTTGGCAGTGTTCCCAACGTTCCAGTTGGTACAAGCTCCGGCGAATCGTCGCCCGGGGGGTCAGCGCCCGGCGCATCATCGCCCAGTGGACCATGGACGGGCGGCGTGGTTGCCTTGCAGGAAGAGGAAGTCATCCAGACCATTCGCCTGCTCACCCATTTTGGACAGGCGATGCAGGATCCCAACGTGGCCCCGCAGAGTATCCAGGTCGAACTCAGCAAGGCTCCCGAAGGCGCCAAGGTCAATCTCGCCCAGTTGCTCGAGAGTCTGGCTGCTCAGGTTACCAAGGACCAGGGCGAAGGCAGCAATGACACTCCGCTTTTAATGAAGGCTGCCGAAAGCATGGCCATCAAATTCGCGCTCGACCGCTATCAGCGTGGCGAAGTCAAGGTCAATGCCGTCCACGAGATGATGGAGCACATGAGTCGGCAGATGGATACCCTCCGCCAGATCCTGCGCGTTCAGGAAGATAAGTTATCCAAGGCCGGCGTACTGGTTGAATCCCACGCCGACATTCTCGACCGCATGTTCTGGGCCGAGATTCCGGAAGCGGGCAAGAAGAGCGTTTTGCTCTCGAGCGAAGCCAGTTGCGTCCCTCCGCGCAATGTCCGCCAGTTCGTCGAACTCCTTCTTGAGCGCGACGACAATGAGATCGCGGCGAAGATTCTCTCCAACTACTGCAGTGGCCTCGACGCCCAGGAAGCCGACACCCGCCGCAAGGCCGCCAGCGGCCTGGCTCAACTCGCCGACCTCTATGGCGCCGCGCCGGATGAAGTCATGCCCAACACCCTCGCCATGATCGGCGACAAACTGGGCCACGAAAGCGACAGCGAGATCCAGAGCCTGCTGAGCGCCGCCTTCGCCCGCTTCGGACAGGAGGCCTGCACCCGCAAGAAGTACAAAGCCATCGCCGAACTCTGCTACTCGCTCGAAAAAATAGCCCAGCAACGGCCTGCCCTGGTGGCGGATCTCCGCTCCCGCGTCGGCATCGAAAATCGCCTGCCCGAAATGATCGAAGAGGCCATCAACGCCGATCAGGTGCCCGAAGATTTAATCAACGTCCTGCAGCAACTTCCCCGAAGTTCCGTCGAACACCTTGCCGACCGCTTCTTCCGCGCACACCGACGCGTCGAATGCGATCGCATTGTCGAACTCGTCGGCGAACTCGGACAACCCGCCATCGACGATCTGCGTGACATTCTGCGCGCCGGACAGCCCCGCCAGGCTGCCTCCACCGTCGGCCTTTTGAGCCGCCTCGCCGTGACCGCACTGTTGGATTTGCTGCCTTCGCGCATGGGTGAGTTCAACCGTTTCTATCAGGACGTCATCGTTCGCCAGATCGCGTATGGCGCCGCGCCCGACCGCGGACGCACCCTGCTCGAACTCCTGGAACTGCTCGACTTGCACATCTTGCCCGAGGCCATCGACGAGATCGGCATGAGCCAGGACCGCAGCGCCAGTTCCAGCCTGATCGCGCTTGCCGCCGCCGGGGAAGCGCACGACCGTCCCCCCTTCGTGCAACTGAAAGCCATCGAATCCCTCGGCCGCTTACGCGAGCTCGAGGCCGTCCCCGTTTTGCGGTCCATCATCGACGACAAGAAGCTCTTCGGCTATACCCAGCACCGCGAATTGAGAATCGCCGCCATTCAGGCACTCGCCAAGATCGATCCCCGCTACGGCACCCAGGCTCTCGCCGAAAGCGGCCTCGAACCCGGCGAACTCGCCATCGCTCCGCTCGATCCCGGCCCTGGGTGTCCCTGGGTGCGCCAGCGCCGCTACGAGCGCATCATCCTGCCGCGCATTCTCTCCGCCACTCTTTCCAGTTCCTGGGGAAAGTCGAACATCGTCATGCGGGAGATGAGTCTTGGCGGCGGCATGGGCACACGCAGTGACAATCTCCGCGTCGGCTCCGAAGCCCACGTGGAAATCTCTGTGGGCGTGAAAAAGATACGCGGTGAGGTTCTGCTCCGCCGCGCCCGCGTCAATGAAATCGGTTTCGAGTTCGTCAGCATGGACCTTGACAGCCGCTATCGCCTCCGCCGCGTACTGGTCGAGGCCCTGCAAAGACTCCCCGACAATCGCTCCGTCACTTGGGACGGCGATCGGAAAATCTAGAACCCGGTCTCAGCTCTCAGAAAGTGCCGCCCTCACGAAAATAGTCGTAGAGACAAGGCTTGCCGCGTCTGTTCGAACCCGTCCCTCACACACCCATTCCTCTGCGAAAAAAAAAGGCCCCTGCGCCAGCAGGAGCCTTTTCGCATATTACTTTCCACAAAATCGCGCGTGCCGGTGACCGAGAGCGACTTACACAACCTTCACAAAAATAATTACCAGAGTGAACAGAACCAGCGACTCGATGAAAGCAAGGCCGAGAATCTGCGCGACCATGATTCCAGGACGTGCCGCCGGATTGCGTCCCAGCGCTTCGCAGGCTGCTCCCGCCACTTTTCCCTGCCCGAGCGCCGCCAGTCCAGCCGCCAGTGCAATGGCAAAGCCGGAAGTCAGCGCTACCCAGTTCGTACCCGCAACTGCTCCCGTCGTGCCCTGCGCAAACGCCGGCACGGCCATCACCGACGCTATCAGCATTAAAAACATCAACATCACGAATTTCCGCATTGTGCTGCTCCTTTTATGAATTGCCTCCAGTAGGTGGTTGACGCCGTGCTTTAAAGCCGACGCCCTCACGCTGAACGGCAGTTGTCAGGTACCAGGTCTAAGGTCTCAGGAAAATCTACCAGCACAATTAGCCGTTGAATTTCCTGAGAACTGACACCTAAAACCTGAGACCTGTTTCTAGTGTTCCTGTCCCGTCGCCTCGCCCAGATACACACTCGCCAGCAACACGAAGATGTACGTCTGAATAAACGACACGCCGATGTGCAGTCCCTCGAACACGACCGGGATGCCCAGCGGTATCAGCGAAAAAAACACCAGCGTGACCATCTCTCCGGCAAACATGTTGGCGAAAAGACGGATGGTCAGCGACATGATGCGGGCCAGGTGGCTGAACACTTCAATCGGAAACAGCAGGAAAGGCAAGAGCAAACGCATGACCAGAGGCATTTCCTTGTCCTGCGGCCCGATGAAGTGTCTCAAATAGCCAATCGGCCCGTTCGTCCGCACTCCCTGAAAGTGGTAGTAGAACCAGGTCAGCAGCGCGCATCCCAGCGGCACGATCGGCACCGCAGTCGGCGATTCCAGTCCCGGCACCACCCCAATCAGATTACAACCCAGGATAAACATGCCGAGCGCAATCAGGTAGGGCACGTACTTCGAGGAATGGTGCCCGATCACTTCACCGGCCATGTTGT
Organism: Terriglobales bacterium; assembly: GCA_035272625.1. Taxonomy (GTDB): domain Bacteria; phylum Acidobacteriota; class Terriglobia; order Terriglobales; family Acidobacteriaceae; genus Acidiflorens. Next base: position 85,511 of record DATEQN010000059.1, read on the forward strand.
CGAAGAATCCGTAGATCCCTTCCATCGTGTGCTGCAATCCGCCCGGACGCTCCACCGAAAGGCGAGAGCGCACGGCAATAAAAAATATCGTCAGCAGCAACACGACCAGGAGTTCCATCGCGAAGGGGTTGGAGATCGGAGTTGCCGGATGTTTCACCTGAATGTGCAGCGCCTGCAGCAACGCCAGCACCTGCGGGCCGAACAGACGATTTAAGAATGCGGTAAAAGTCAGTTGTTCCATTTTCAGAGTTTGCGATTTTCAGACTGCGGCACTCAATCTTATGAAGGAGTGTGCCTCTAGCCCCGCCGGAAGGCTGCATAGCCTACCCATACCGCCTCGGCCATCAGGGCTGCCACCGGCACACACAACCCCCACAGAAAGCCGCGAAACGCCCGGGAAGAACTCATGAATATAGCATAGGCAACGGCTCCCACCAACCCGTACCGCACCAAGAAGCGCAGGACGATCCAGCCGCCTTTCTCCCGGCTGTTCCGGTTGACGATGCGATCGGCAAGCCCTTCGACGCCGCGCGTCAGCGATCGGAAATTAACATAGGAAACCGCCGCCCCGAAGGCAAACCCAATCGATCCTGCCCAGCGGTAAAACCAAAACGCCGGCCCCAGCAACAGCAAACTGACCACCACCATATTGCGCAGCACGCGAGGAATGATGCGCTCATACTTGGTGCGCTCATCGAGCAAATCCGCTGGCGGAGGTTCCGCAGACCGATCGAGATGCTCGCGCTCATTCATTTTTTGAAAGCGCCCACCGCCATGCGGATCATCTGCCAAAATCCAACCACCGCGCCAAACAACAACCCGACTAGATAGAGCCACTTAGTGTGCAGCCAGTAATCGGCGAGCTTGCCTAAAAAGAAGCCGAGCAGAATTGCCGCCGGAATGATGAACCCTATTTCGGAATAGCGAGCCAGCGAAACCAGAGGGTCTTTCTTCTGCGGGGGGGTGGGGCGCTCGAGCATGCGAAGAAATTGTAAATCAGCTTCGAGCTATGGGCATCGAGCTACGAGCAACTTGGAACCGTCCAAGAAGCAACGCGGCCGCTTTGCTCGCTCGGAGCTCGTGGCTCGCGGCTCGCAGCCCTACTTCAACATCGCCGCCACATGTGGCGATTGCACAATTCCCAACGACCAGTTGACGCCGCGAATAAACGGCTCTGGAAAAACTCCGATCACGATCGTCGCCAGCGCGGTCACGCCCACGGTACAACGCATTCCGAGGCTGATGGGCAGCGGCCCGGTTTCTATCGGAGCACGCATCAGCATGGAGTTCGCAATCTTCAGGTAGTAATAAAGTCCAAAGAGTGAGTAGAGCACGCCGAGCGAGGCCAGCCCGTAATGTCCGCTTTCGATCAGGCTCAGGAAGATATAGTACTTGCCGAGGAACCCGGCCGCGGGCGGAATACCGGCGAGGGACAGCAGAAACAGCAGCATCAGCGTCGCTTCGACTGGCGCGCGCTTGTAGAGCCCGGCCATATCGTCGATCTCGTCGCCAATCACATTGCGCTGCCGCAACGAGGTGATCACCGCGAACGCTCCCAGATTCATGAACGTGTAGACCATCAGATAAATCAGGATTCCCTTGAAACCGTCGAGAAATCCCGGGCTGCCGACCGGGGAAGTTCCCATGGCCACAAATGCCAGCAGCATGTAACCAACGTGCGCGATCGAGGAGTAAGCAAGTAGCCGTTTTGTGTTCGTCTGCGTGAGCGCCGCGAAGTTAGCGCCGGTCATGGTGGCAATGGCGACGATCACAATCACCGGAGTGTAAACCGAGCGCAGCGGGAACAACCCAGCCAGCAATACGCGCAGCAGCAGCGCCCAAGCCGCCGCTTTCACTGCCACCGACATGAATCCAGTAATGCTGGTGGGCGCGCCTTCGTAAGCGTCCGGCGCCCACTGGTGAAAAGGGACGGCCGCGATTTTGAACAGCAATCCGACCATGGTGGTCAGCAGCGCGATCACCACGACCGGATTGTGCGGACTCTGCGCCGAGACCGCGCGCCGAATGTACTCCAGATTCGTGCTGCCGGAGAGCCCGTACAACAGAGAGAGGCCGTAAGCGAAAATGCCGGACGAAAACGCCCCCAGCAGCAGGTACTTCAATGCCGCCTCATTCGAGCGCCGGTCGCGGCGTAAGAACCCGACCAGCACGTAGGTGGAGATCGCCATTAGTTCGAGCCCAATGAAGAGCAGCACAATGTCGAATCCCGCCGCCATGCACATCATGCCCACCACGGAAAGCAGCAACAGGGCATAGTATTCGCCGTGGTGTTCCTGTTCGACCTCCAGATAGTGCACCGACCCGAGGATAGCGATGCCCGCTCCCGCCAGAAAGAGATACCAGAAGTAGATGGCGAAGCGGTCAACTCGTAGCGCGTAATCGAAGCCCCACGAACCGTTCGGCGGAAGCGTGGACTGAATCTGCCATACGCACACAGTCGCAAACAGCACGCCGACAAAGGCGCCCAGGGCATTGATCCATTTCCATCCCCGTGGAACCATCAGGTCAATCAGCAAAATGCCGAGCGCAAAAATGGTTAGTTCCACCATCGGCAACATCAACCGGTAGTCGATTGGGGAGAGGCCTCGCACTTAGTTGCTCGCTTTCGGTGCCACAACTTTCGCTGCGGCGACGGCGGTCGCCCGTGGTTCTGTCGCAGGGGCAACCTGCGCGTTCGCCGGTGCGTTCGGGCTGGAGTTGTCATGAATCGTCTGCACAATCTGATTGACCGGCTGTTCGAGGATCTGGAAAAACGGCTTGGGATAAAGCCCGATCCATAGCGCCATGACAATCAGCGGTACAAACGTAAGGATTTCGCGCGGCGTAAGATCGTGCAGCTTTTCGTTCTTGGGATTCGTCACCGTCCCAAAGAACACGCGCTGATAGAGCCAGAGCAGATAAGCCGCCGCCAGAACCACGCCTGGAGCCGCCCACGCCGCCCACTTCCAGTTCGCGGTGAATGCTCCCTGCAGAATCGTGAACTCGCCGACAAACCCATTCAGCAGCGGCAATCCCATCGACGAGAGGAACATGATCATGGTGATCGTGGCGTAGATGGGCATCACGTTTGAGATCCCGCCATACTCCGCGATCTCGCGCGTGTGCCGCCGCTCATACAAGATGCCGACAATCAAGAACAGCGCGCCGGTCGAAATCCCGTGATTGACCTGCTGCAGCACCGAACCGCTCAAGCCCATCGAATTCAGAGCAAAGATTCCCAGCGTGCAGAAGCCCAGGTGGCTGACGGACGAATACGCCACCAGTTTTTTCATGTCCTTCTGCATCAGCGAAACCAGCGCGCCATAGATGATGCCAACCAGCGAGAGCCCGATCATCCAGCCGCGAGCCGTCACATTCAGGAAGGTAGCGGGGCTGGTGATCACCTGTGGGAAGAAGGGTAGCGAGAAGCGCACGAATCCATACGTTCCCATCTTCAGCAAAACGCCCGCCAGAATGACAGAGCCGGCCGTAGGCGCTTCCACGTGCGCGTCTGGCAGCCAAGTATGAAACGGAAACATCGGAACCTTAATGGCGAATCCAATGAAGAAAGCAACAAACAGCCAGATGGCGTAATGGAATGGAATCAGCGGCGCCGTCTTATATAGCTCCGGAATACTGAACGTGAAGACGCCGGTAACCGTGTGGTGATGGAAGTAAAGGAACAGGATGCCAAGCAGCATCAGCACGGAGCCCAGCAGCGTATATAAAAAAAACTTGATGGCCGCATAAAGCTTGCGCGGACCACCCCAGATGCCAATGAGCAGATACATCGGCACCAGCATCGCTTCCCAGAAAACGAAGAAGAGGAAGAAATCGAGCGCCATGAAGACGCCGAGCATCCCCGTCTGCAAAACCAGGAACCAGACGTAATATTCCTTCACTCGGTTCTCGATGGCGGTCCACGAAGAGAGAATCGAGATCCAACCCAGCAGCGTGGTCAGCATGATCAGCAGGAACGAAATGCCGTCAATGCCCAGGTTGTAACCCGCGCCAATCGAGGGAATCCAGTTATTGGGCGTGCCCTCGAGGAACTTAAAGTGGGAAGGCGTGACTTCGAAACGCTGCGCCCAGAACATCGGCACCAGCGGCAACGAAATCAGGAAGCCGGCGAGAGCGAAGATATTAGCAATCCAGCGGATCGCGTCCTTGTTCTCCTTCGGGACAAACAGGAGAAAGAGCGCGCCCACGAGCGGAGTGAAGAGGATGATCGATAATATGTGACTCTGCATAAGAAAATCTCAACTACGAGCTACGAGCACCCGGGTCGTTGTAGCGCCGCCGTCCTCGGCGGCTGTCGTGGAGGCGTCTCGCCTCCACCGGCGAGGGCAGGATGCCTCGCGACAGCCGGCAGGATGCCGGCGCTACGGTCTAGCGCTGTGAGCCTCGATCCGTGCGCAATCTGCGTCTTGCCTCCTCGAATCTCGCGGATAGCCTGCTCGCAGATTCACTTCCACACGTAATACACACCAAATCCCAGCAGTCCCGCGACCATGACCAGCGCGTACCACTGCACCAGTCCCCATTCGAACAGGCGCGCCGGATAAGAGATCATGCGGGCGAGAATCGCCGGACCGTTCACTCCCACGCCGTCGATGATCCACTTATCCCACCAGGTCGAAAGCGTGGCCACGGCGCGCGTGACCCAGCCCACATCGTTGACCGCTCCGTCGATGATCTTGGCGTCAAACCAGGACGACGCTTCGCCCGCGCCCATCGCGCCCAGGCGGATGTTGCCAAGCTTGCGGCGTCCGGTGAAAACGTAATCGTAGCCCTCGTCAACAAACCACTTGTTGTAGAGGACGGTGTAGAGCGGCGGAGCTTTCGCGGCGATGGGCTCGGGGTAATCTTTGCCGGCCTTCGCGTAGTAGCGATAGGCCCATCCTCCACCAACGACCGCAGCCCCAACGGAGAGCAACATCAGCGTCCATTCCAGGCCGCGATGTTCTTCGCCAGCGGGCTCCTGCGGCTCAGCCGCAGCCACAGAAGTCTCGTGCGCGAATACGGGCTCCAGAAACTTTCCGAAGGCGTTGCTCCCACCCAAACTCGTCGGCACACCCAGCCATCCAGCAAAGACCGAGCAGATTGCCAACACAACCAGCGGGCCCGTCATGGACTTGGGCGATTCATGAATGTGGTGCTCGACTTCATGACTCATCCGCGGCTGCCCATAGAAAGTCAGGAAGATGAGCCGGGCCATGTAGAACGCGGTCATCAGCGCCGTACCAAAGCCGATCAGCCAGAGATACGGAAAGCTACCGTATGCGGAACGGTACGCCTGCCAGAGAATTTCGTCCTTCGACAAAAAGCCTGCCAGGGGTGGAATGCCGGCGATCGCCAGCGTCGCGATCAGCATCGTCTTGTAGGTAGTCGGGATGCGCCTTCGCAGGTCGCCCATGGCGCGCATGTCCTGCTCGCCGCTCAAGGCGTGAATCACCGAGCCGGAGCCGAGGAAGAGGAGCGCCTTGAAGAACGCGTGCGTGAACACATGGAAAACGCCCGCAGCAAAGGCGCCGACGCCAAGCGCCAGGAACATGTATCCCAACTGCGAAACGGTGGAGTAGGCAAGCACGCGCTTGATGTCGTTCTGCACCAGTCCAATGGACGCGGCGAACACCGCAGTGAGCGCCCCGATGATGGCAACGGTTTTCATCGCGGTCGGCGCCAGCACGAACACCGCATTCGAGCGCGCCACCATGTACACACCCGCCGTCACCATGGTCGCGGCGTGGATCAGCGCCGAAACCGGTGTAGGCCCTTCCATCGCATCGGGCAGCCAGACATAAAGAGGAAGCTGCGCGGACTTGCCACACGCTCCGACGAACAGCAGCAGCGCGGCGACCGTCAGGACGGGATCGCCGATAGCGAAGTGCCCACTGCGCGCCAGCGCGTTGATGTCGGTGAAGCGGAATGAACCCAGGTACCAGGAGAGCGTAAGCGCACCGAGAATGAATCCGGCGTCGCCGATGCGGTTCACGATGAAGGCTTTGTTGGCGGCATCGCTCGCCGACTTGCGATGAAAGTAAAAACCGATCAGCAGATACGAGCACAAGCCGACGCCTTCCCATCCCACGAACAGAAGCATGTAGTTATTCGCCAGGACGAGCGTAAGCATCGAAAACATGAACAGGTTCATGTATCCGAAAAAGCGGTAATAACCGCCTTCGTGCGCCATGTAACCGACAGAGTAAATGTGGATCAGCATGCCCACGCCGGTCACGAAGAGCAGCCAGATAGAAGAGAGCGGATCGAGGAGGAAACCGGCGTCGACGTTGAATGCGGCGAGCGTCCCGTCCTGCTTGGCGAAGGTCAAATGACCGTCGCCGCTGCCCAGCCACGTATACACAATTTTCTGAAAAGGTCGTCCCGTGCCATGCGCAAAGTGCGTGTACTCGATGACCGTGAAGCACGCGAATAAGAACGCAAGGACGACCACGCCGACGCAGACCGCGTTAACCGTTGTTTTCTGCAGGCGCCGCCCGAAAAAAAACATCATCGCGGCCCCGAAGGCCGGGAAGAGCGGAATCAGCCAGATGTGGTCGAGAAATAGCATTCAGTTTTCAGTTCTCAGTTCTCAGTTCTAAGTTTCTAGCTCTCAGCTCGCGGCCCAAGGTTCTAACTGAAAACCGAGAACTGACGACTGCTTCTACCACTTCAACAAATCAATCTCATCAACATTGATCGTCTCCCTATTACGGAAGAAGGCGATCAAAATGCCGAGACCTACGGCAGCTTCGGCGGCGGCGTCTACTGTCACAAAGATCGAGAACACCTGTCCGTTCAGGTTTCCCCACATACGCGAGAACGCCACCAGGTTCAGGTTCACCGCATTCAGAATCAACTCAATCGACATCAACACAATCACAACGTTACGGCGTGTGAGCACACCAATCACGCCCAGCACAAACAGTGCAGCGGCAACGACGAGATAGTGAAATGTGGTTATCGGGACCATAAAAACGTCGTTAGATCTTCTTCTTCGTCATAATTACCGCCCCCAAAATCGCCACCAGTAACAGCAGCGAGGCGATCTCAAAGGCGAACGTGTATTGACCCATCCTGCCAGCTTCTCCATAGAGCATGCCGGCAATCTGCTGGGTGTTCGAAGACTCGGGGAGTGGCATCAGGCGATCCGGAAACAGCGTCCTGCCCTTTACGAATGCGGACAAGAACAACACCATCAACGCACAGGACGCCGCCAATGCTACCGGCCACATGCGATTGAACCGTCGTTCCTTGGACGAGCGCTCGATATTCACCAGCATGATCACGAACAGGAACAACAGCATGATTCCGCCCGCGTAGACGAATAACTGCACGGCAAACACAAACGGGGCATACAACATCAAGTAGAGGCCCGCCACGGAAAGCAGGGTTACGATCAGCGCCAGCGCGGCATGCACGGCGTTTCGCCGGGTAATGACCGCCACGCCGCTGGCGACGGCCAGTCCCGCCAGCACGTAAAAGAACCCGGGCGTCGCGACCGGAGCCATCCCTGCATTGATCGCGGGGTTCATGAAACGAGCACCCCCACAATGGCAGTCACCATCAGCACGCCAAGCGAAATCGGCAGCATCACTTTCCATCCAATCTTCATCAACTGGTCGAAGCGGTAACGCGGCCACGTCGCGCGATACCAGATGAACAGGTACATGAAGACGGCAACCTTTAACACAAACCAATATACGTAGCCGATGCCTTCGTTGAACCGGGCGGCCAGGCTCGTATCCGCCGAACGGCCTGCGACCGCAATCACGAGCAGCAGCAGCGCGAGGAAGCCGAGCAGCGCCGCGAACACGGCTAATCCGATGCGCTGAACCTTGAAGAAGGAATGCGCCGGCATGCGCGCCGTGCCAATGAAGGCAATCGCCGCCAGACCGCCAAATGTGATTCCCGGGAACAAAGAGAAGATGAAGTCCCACGCCGGCGCGTGCAGCAGGTTCGGGAACGGACGCATCCATCCGCCGAGCCACAGCGTCACCGCGATTGAAGAGACCGCGATCATAGCCGCATATTCCGCCAGCATGAACAGCGACCAGCGCAGCCCGCTGTACTCGGTGTGATATCCGGCGGTCAATTCCGATTCCGCCTCGGCCATGTCAAAGGGCGCGCGGTTGGTCTCGGCAATCATGGCGATGGCAAAGATCACGAACGCGATCAGCCCCAGCGGAAAGAATTTAAAGATGAACCAGATGCCCTGCTCCTGTTGTGCCTCAACGATCCCGAGCATGCTCAGCGTGCCGGTCCCTGTCTTCATGCTGGTCATCAGGATCGCCGAGACCACGGCCAGTCCCATGGCGACTTCATAGGACACCATCTGCGCGCTCGACCGCAGCGCGCCGATCAGCGGATAGTGCGAGTTCGATGCCCATCCCGCGACCACAATGCCGAGCACACCAAGCGACGAGACGCCGAGCATAAACAAGATGCCGATGTTCATGTCGCTCACCGCCTGCGAAGGGCCAAACGGAATCACGGTGTAAACGGTGAACGATGCCAGCAGGCCGATCAGCGGCGCGACCCAGAAAACGAACTGGTCGGCTTCGGCGGGGATGATGTCTTCCTTGAGCATCAGCTTGAGCGCGTCGGCGAAGGGCTGCAGCAATCCGTGCGGGCCCACGCGCATGGGGCCGAGGCGAATCTGGAAGTGCGCGAGCGCTTTGCGTTCGAGCCAGTTCATGGCCATCACAGCCACCGACACTCCTGCGAAAATAATGAGCACATAAATCAGCGCCCACAGCTGGTTGTTGGCGGAGCCGGGAGTGACGTTGCTGCCGAGGTACGACATGAACTGGTTCAGCATCAGCGGTCCACCTCGCCGAGCACGATGTCGAGCGTGCCGATAACGGCGACCACGTCGGCGACCAGCAAGCCGCGGACCATGATGTCGAGGGCCTGCAAATTGACGAACGATGGCGGACGCACCCGCAACCGATAGGGCTGGGTCGAGCCGTCGCTGACGATGAAGTATCCGAGCTCGCCCTTCGGCGCTTCAATCGAATGATAGATTTCGCCCACCGGCGGCTTGATCACCTTTGGTACTTTGCCCATGATCGGGCCTTCCGGCATCCCGTTGATGGCCTGCTCGATGATGCGCAGCGACTGCCGCATTTCGACCATGCGGACCATGTACCGGTCATAGGTGTCGCCGTTGGTGCCGATCGGAATTTCGAAATCAAATTCTGAGTAGGCCGCGTAGGGTTGGGCTTTGCGCAGATCCCACTTCACGCCGCTGGCGCGTAGCACCGGACCGGTTACGCCGAGCGCAATGCAATCGGCGCCCGAAATCACGCCGACATTCCTGGTGCGCTCCAGCCAGATGCGGTTGGTGGTGAGCAACGCTTCGTACTCGTCGATCTTTGGCGGGAAGAAGGCCAGGAAATTCTTTACCTCTTTTTCGAAACCGGCGTAGGTCTCATACTGGCAGCCGCCGATGCGAAAGGCATGCGTAGTCAGCCGCGCGCCGCAGTACCTTTCGAAAATCTTCAGGATCTCTTCCCGGTCGCGAAACGTATAAAACAGCGGCGTCATGGCGCCGATATCGAGCGCGTGCGTGCCCAGCCACAGCTGGTGGCTGGCTATGCGGTTCAGTTCGGTCAGGATCACGCGAATATATTTCGCGCGCGGCGGCGCCTCGACATTGAGCAGTTTCTCGACCGCCTCGCAGTAGCCGAGGCCATTCGACACCGCGGCAACGTAGTCCATGCGATCGACGTAGGGATTGAACATCGTGTAGGTGCGGTTCTCGGCAATTTTCTCCACGCCCCGGTGGAGATATCCGATAACGCACTCGGTGCCCAGAACCTTTTCGCCGTCAAGCTTCAGTATGACGCGCAGCACGCCATGGGTCGCCGGATGCTGCGGTCCCATGTTGATGATAAGTTCGTTCGAATCGAGATACGGCTTCTCGGGAGTTTCGAGATCGAGATGGGAACGGGCGCGGTTTGAGACGTCGCTCGTGGTGTCCTTCGCGGTGTTCCTCGTGCTGTCCGTGGTATGAGAGCTCATTGTCCGCTCTCGATTCCGAGGTTGATCTGCACCCACTCTTGGTCTTGCTGCAGGATGCCGTAATCCTTGCGCAGGGGGTAGCCTTTCCAGCCGTCGGGCAGCAGAATGCGCTTCAGGTCAGGATGTCCGTCGAACTGGATGCCGAACATATCGTAGACCTCGCGCTCCAGCCAATTGGCGGTTGGCCAAATCGAGACGCTGGACGGGAGCGATGCCCCATCGGTAATCTGCGTTTTCACACGCACACGCTCGTTGCGCGGGAAAGAATAGAGGATCCATACCACGTCGAATTGCTTTTCGCGTTTTGGATAATGCACGGCGGTGATATCGACGCAATAGTCGAATTGATCGTCATCGCGCAACATGCGCAGGAGGTCGGGAATCAGCGAGCGGTCAACCGAAAAGTAGTTCTGTCCAAGATAAGTCTGCGCGTCGAGGCCCGAACCGTATTGGCTCTTATATTTTTCAACCAGCGGTGAGGTCCACGGCATCGGGACGGGGCCAGTTGGCTTGGCGGGAGCAGCAGGCTTCGCGGCGGGAGCGGCAGGCTTTGCAGGCGCGGCGGCGGCGGCGGGCTTTTCCGCCGCCGGCGCTTTCGGAGCAGCAGGCACGGCAGTCTTCTCGACCGCGCTGGGAACAGCGGCACCCTGCGCGGGAGGAATTGCCTGTTCCGCCGTCGGCTTCTTCTCGCCTTCCGGCGGCGGTGGTGGAGCGGGCGTTTTGACGTCCTCAGCCATGCAGTGTCTGGATTACGAAATATGGTCGCAAAATATCGTTACAAAAACCGCGCTAGTAGTCGGAAACTTTTATTTTTAACATCTGGTCGGCACACCGTATGTGACCGTCATCACAATGCCGGATATGACTGTACGACCGGGCATCAGCGCCGTGCCGCTTGAAAGCCCTCGACCAAGTCGCGGATACGCACCGCGTCGGCTTTGCGATGGCCGTGACTCGTAATCGGATCGGTGCCTCCGGTCGACTCAATCAGAATGTCCGACCAAAAGATTCCCGTAGAAATCTTCACCGAAGCTACCTGGGAAATCGAAATGCTTTCCTCGTTGCTGCCAAACAGACGCTT